>JAVEVA010000014.1:0-40322 GCA_034005275.1 Thauera sp.
TTTCCAACCGCGTGCTGCTGCTGGCGGCGCTGGCTGAAGGGCGCACTGAAATCCGCGACCTGCTGCTGTCCGATGATGTCGAGCGCATGCTCGAAGCCTTGCAGGCGCTCGGTATCGACTGGCAGCGCGTCGGCGACAGCCTCGATTACGTCGTCAACGGTGTCGGTGGCGCTTTCCCGGTCAAGGAAGCGGCGCTGTTCCTCGGCAATGCCGGCACCGCGTTTCGTCCGCTGACGGCCGCCCTGGCGTTCAGTGACGGTGATTACCAGCTGAGCGGCATTCCGCGCATGCACGAACGGCCGATCGGTGATCTGGTCGATGCCTTGCGCAGTCTCGGTGCCGAGATCACCTGCACTGGCCAGGAAGGTTATCCACCTTTGCACATCCAGCCGGCGCAGTTGCGCGGTGGCGGAGTGGTGCGCGTGCGCGGCGATGTGTCGAGCCAGTTCCTCACTGCCTTGCTGATGGCGCTGCCGCTGGCTGGGGTGGAAACCACGGTGGAAGTGGTCGGTGAGCTGATTTCCAAACCTTACATCGGCATCACCCTTGAGTTGATGGCGCGTTTCGGCGTCGAAGTCGAGCGCGAGGACTGGGTGCGTTTCACTGTGCCCGGTGGTGTGTGTTACCGCAGTCCGGGCACCGTGTTTGTCGAAGGTGATGCTTCTTCAGCGTCGTATTTCCTCGCTGCCGGCGCGATCGGTGGCGGGCCGGTGCGGGTCGAAGGCGTTGGTCGCGACAGCATCCAGGGCGACATCCGCTTTGCCGAAGCGCTGCAGCAGCTCGGTGCCGAAGTTCGCATGGGCGACAACTGGATCGAAGCGGCTGCGCCGGCTGACGGCCGGCTGAAAGCCTTTGATCTGGATTTCAACCATATTCCGGATGCGGCGATGACGCTCGCCGTTGCTGCACTGTTTGCCGATGGCCCTTGCCGTTTGCGCAACATCGCCAGCTGGCGGGTGAAGGAAACGGACCGCATCGCCGCGATGGCCTGCGAATTGCGCAAGGTCGGCGCGACGGTGGAAGAAGGTGAGGACTGGCTGCGCGTCACTCCGCCCGCACAGCTGCGGCCGGCAGCCATCGATACGTATGATGATCATCGCATGGCGATGTGCTTTTCGCTGGTCAGCCTCGGTGGCTGCCGGGTGAGGATCAATGATCCGCGCTGCGTGAACAAGACTTTCCCGGAGTATTTCACTGCTTTTGCCGCCGTCACCCGTCCGGTGCCGGTGATTGCCATCGACGGCCCTTCCGCTTCGGGCAAAGGCACGATCAGCAGCCGGGTCGCCGCAGCGCTCGGCTGGCACGTGCTCGACAGCGGGGTGCTCTATCGCCTGGTTGGACTGGCGGCGATCCGGCAGCAAGTCGCTTTCGATGATGAAATGCTGCTCGCTGATCTGGCCTGCCACCTGCCGGTCAGTTTCGCAGGTGAGCAGGTGCTGCTGGGTGGCGAAGATGTCAGCGCGGCGATTCGCACGGAAGCCTGTTCGGTGGCCGCGTCTCGCGTCGCTGCATTGCCTCTGGTGCGCGATGCCTTGCTTGAGCGTCAGCGCGATTTCCGTCAGGCACCTGGCGTGGTGGGCGATGGGCGTGATATCGGCTCGGTGATCTTCCCCGATGCCGGGCTGAAAATCTACCTGACTGCCAGCGCGGAAGCGCGTGCGGAACGACGTTATAAACAGTTGATCGAAAAGGGCTTGTCTGCTAATATCTCGCGCCTTGTGGAAGACCTGCGTGCGCGTGATGCGCGCGATGCCGCACGTGCGGTGGGGCCGCTCACAAGATTGCCGGAAGCCGTGCTGCTCGATACGACTGAAATGGATATCGACAGCGCAGTCGCTTTCGTCCTCGCACAGGCGCGTGAACGTGGTTTCAGCGTGGTTTGAACGTGGCCTGAGCGTGACATGAACGTGACCTGAGCGCGGAGAGAAGTGATCGCTCCGCCGGCTGAACCCGTGGTCGCCAGCACGGTGCATGGCGACCCTTTTTGTTAACTGACCATTTTTTCCGTGCCGTGACGGAAACGGATTTTTCCCTTATGTCCAACGCCACCCCCAGCTTCGAAGAAAGCTTTGCCGCCCTCTTTGAAGAAAGCCTTGCCCTGCAGGAAATGCGCATCGGTGAAGTCATCACCGCCGATATCGTGCGCATCGACCAGAACTTCGTCGTCGTCAACGCCGGCCTGAAGTCCGAAAGCTATGTGCCGATCGACGAGTTCCGCAATGACCGCGGCGAGCTCGAAGTCAATGTCGGCGATTTCGTCCATGTTGCCATCGACGCCCTCGAAGACGGCTACGGCGAAACCCGTCTGTCGCGCGAAAAGGCCAAGCGCATCGCTGCCTGGAACGATCTCGAAAAAGCACTCAACGAAAGCCTGCTCGTCACCGGTGTGGTCACCGGCCGCGTCAAGGGTGGTCTGACCGTCATGACCAACAGCATCCGCGCCTTCCTGCCGGGTTCGCTGGTCGACATGCGTCCGGTCAAGGACACCACGCCGTACGAAGGCAAGGAATTCGAATTCAAGGTCATCAAGCTGGACCGCAAGCGCAACAACGTCGTCGTCTCGCGCCGTGCGGTGCTCGAAGAGTCGATGGGCGAAGAGCGCGAAAAGCTGCTCGCCAACCTCAAGGAAGGTACGGTCATCAAGGGGATCGTCAAGAACATCACCGACTACGGTGCCTTCGTCGACCTGGGTGGCATCGATGGTCTGCTGCACATCACCGACCTGGCCTGGCGCCGCGTCCGTCACCCGAGCGAAGTGCTCAATGTCGGTGACGAGATCGAAGCCAAGGTGCTCAAGTTCGACCAGGAAAAGAACCGTGTTTCGCTGGGTCTCAAGCAGCTCGGCGAAGACCCGTGGGTCGGCATTTCGCGTCGTTACCCGCAAGGCACCCGTCTGTTCGGCAAGGTCACCAACATCACCGACTACGGTGCGTTCGTTGAAGTCGAGCAGGGCATCGAAGGCCTGGTGCACGTCTCCGAAATGGACTGGACCAACAAGAACATCCATCCGACCAAGGTTGTCCAGCTGGGCGACGAAGTCGAAGTGATGATTCTCGAAATCGACGAAGACCGTCGCCGCATCTCGCTGGGCATGAAGCAGTGCATGTCCAACCCGTGGGACGATTTCGCCATCAACCACAAGAAGGGCGACAAGGTCCGTGGTCAGATCAAGTCGATCACCGACTTCGGCGTGTTCATCGGCCTGGACGGCGGTATCGACGGTCTGGTGCATCTCTCCGACCTGTCGTGGAGCGAGCAGGGCGAAGAAGCCGTGCGCCGCTTCAAGAAGGGCGACGAAGTCGAAGCCGTGGTGCTGGCGATCGACGTCGAGCGCGAGCGCATCTCGCTCGGCATCAAGCAGCTCGAAGGCGACCCCTACACCAACTTCATCGCCACCCACGAGAAGAACTCGCTGGTGCGTGGTACGGTCAAGTCGGTCGACGCCCGTGGTGCAGTGATCACCCTTGGTGAAGAAGTCGAAGGCTATCTGCGTGCTTCCGAAGCCGCTGCTCATCGTGTCGATGACCTCACTACCATGTTCAAGGAAGGGGATGAAGTCGAGGCGCTGGTGATCAACGTCGATCGCAAGACCCGTTCGATCAACCTGTCGATCCGTGCCAAGGATCAGGTTGACCAGAACGAAGTCATGAACAAGCTGGCTTCCGACAGTGCCGCGGCATCGGGCACCACCAGCCTGGGTGCGCTGCTCAAGGCCAAGCTCAACGAGCAGAAGCAGTAAGCAGTCCGCATGACCAAATCGGAGCTGATTGCCCAGCTGGCGGAACGCTTTCCCCAGCTGGTGGCAAAAGACGCCGATTATGCGGTCAAGACGATTCTCGATGCGATGGTCGACGCACTTGCACGTGGCGATCGCATCGAAATCCGTGGATTTGGCAGTTTTTCGCTCAATTACCGGCCTTCACGACTCGGGCGCAATCCGAAGTCGGGTGAGAAGGTCGAAGTGCCGGAGAAGTACGTACCGCACTTCAAGGCCGGCAAAGAGCTGCGTGAGCGGGTCGATTTTCCATCCTGACCCCGCGGCCCGGATCGATCGTCCTCTGCATCTTCGGCTCAAGAAACGCTGGAAATGGCACCCCCGGAAAGGCGAGTTGGCTCGCCTTTCTTTTTTTTTATCCTGACCTCGGTGATAATGGCGCCATGCGTGCAATGATCTGGCTGGTCCGTCTCGTTCTGTTCTTCCTGTTGCTTGGCTTCGCGATCAAGAATGATCACCTGGCCAGGCTGTATTTCTTTCTCGATCAGGAATGGCAGCTTCCGCTGGTGTTCATCATCATCGCCAGCTTTGCTGCCGGTGCGGTGCTGGGGGTGACGGCGACTTTTGCCTCCCTGCTGCGCCAGCGCCGCCAGATCGGCCAGCTGCGTCGCCAGCTGTCACGGCTGGAGCGTGAAGACAAGGTGATCACTGTCGAAACTTCATCGGCAAGCTGAAACCGGCCGGAGACCCCAGATGGAAATCGAGCTGTGGTGGCTGCTGGCCCTGCCTCTGTTCTTTGCCCTGGGCTGGCTCGCCGCACGGGTTGATATCCGTCAGCTGGTGCATGAGTCGCGCACTTTGCCGCGCACCTGGCTCAACGGCCTCAGCTATCTGCTCAATGACAAGGTCGACAAGGCAGTCGATGCGTTTGCCGAAGCGGCACGCATGGACCCGCAGACCGTCGAATTGCACTTTGCCCTCGGCAGCCTGTTCCGCCGTCGTGGCGAGACTGAACGCGCGGTGCGCACGCATCAGCAGCTGGTCGATCGCGACGACATCAGCGAAGCCCATCGCCTGCAGGCGCTGAATGCGCTTGGCCAGGATTTCCTCAAGGCCGGCCTGCTCGATCGCGCCGAAGCGGTGTTTCTGCAGCTGCGTGATCGTGCCGGCAATGAGCAGTCGGCGCCGGCCCTGCGCGCGCTGCTTGAAATCTATCAGCAGGAAAAGGACTGGCCGAAAGCGATCGAAATCGCCAAGGCGCTGCCCGGCCACGAAAGCCTGGTGCTGCGCACCGAAGTGGCCAATTTCTACTGCGAACTGGCAGATGATGCGCTCGCCAACTCGCGGCTCGGCGAAGCGGAAACCCAGCTTGAAACTGCTTTTGCGGTCAATCCGCGCAGCGTGCGCGCCAGCATCCTGCGTGGTGATGTGTTGCTCGCCCAGGATCGGGTCGAAGATGCGCTCGCGGCCTGGAAGCGGATTGAAAATCAGGACCCGGAATACATCGCGCTGGTTGGCGAGCGGGTGATGGGCGCTTACCGCCGCTTGCAGCGTCAGGATGAAGGTCTGCAGCTGCTGCGCGCCTGGCTGGGGCGGCATGCTTCGCTTGATCTGCTCGATGAGCTGTTCAGCGCCGAAATGGAGCAGCACGGCCCGCAGGCGGCTTACGAGCTGGTGAGGGAGGAGCTGCGGCGCAATCCGACCCTGCTCGGCCTGGGCAAGCTGCTGGATGCGGCGGTACTGATTGTCAGCCCCGAGCAGCGCGGCGACATCGAACTCATCAAGCAGCTGATTCACAATCACACCCGCAAGGTCGCCCGTTATCGTTGTACCGATTGCGGCTTCAAGGCCCGCCAGTTTCACTGGCGCTGTCCGGCCTGCGGCAGCTGGGAAAGCTATCCGCCACGACGAACCGAAGAGTTCGACCTCACTCCCTGAAGCGGCTGTGCGGTAAGGCCTGCTGCAGGTCTGCCGCAGCCCACGAGAACATCGCATGGAATTCAAGACGCTGGAAGATTATGTCGGCCACACTCCGCTGGTACGGCTGAAACGCATCAATGCCGGGCGCGACAATCACATTCTGCTCAAGCTCGAAGGCAACAACCCGGCCGGTTCGGTGAAGGACCGACCGGCGCTGTCGATGGTGATGCACGCTGAAGCGCGCGGTGAAATCCGCCCCGGCGATACCTTGATCGAAGCCACCAGCGGCAATACCGGCATCGCGCTCGCCATGGCTGCCGCGATGCGCGGTTATCGCATGGTGCTGGTGATGCCGGAAAACCAGAGTGTCGAGCGCCGGCAGACCATGCGCGCCTACGGCGCCGAGCTGATCCTCACCCCGACTGCCGGCGGCATGGAAATGGCGCGCGACATTGCGCTGCAGATGGCCGCCGATGGCCAGGGCAAGGTGCTCGACCAGTTTGCCAATGCCGACAATCCACTGGCCCACTACGAAGGTACCGGCCCGGAACTGTGGCAGCAGACCGACGGGCGCATCACCCATCTGGTGAGTTCGATGGGCACTACCGGCACCATCATGGGCACGGCGCGCTATCTCAAAGAGCGCAATGCTGCGGTCCAGATCATCGGCTGCGAACCGCAGGAAGGTTCGCAGATTCCGGGGATCCGCAAATGGCCGCAGGAGTACTTGCCGGCGATTTATCAGCCGGCGCTGGTCGATCGCATGATCGCAGTCAGTCAGGGCGAAGCCGAAGCGATGACCCGCCGCCTGGCGCGTGAAGAAGGCATCTTCGCCGGCATCTCTTCCGGTGGCGCGCTGCATGTTGCCTTGCAGCTGGCCGCTGAAGTCGACAACGCCGTGATCGTTTCCATCGTCTGCGACCGTGGCGACCGCTACCTGTCGACGGGTGTCTTCCCGGCCTGAGTGTCCTCGCATGGCGCGGTCGGCGGTGACACGAGACTGGCGCCGTCTGTGGCGCTGTCTTCTCCTGTTGCCGTTGATGCTGCTGATCTCGCCGCTGCAGGCGCAGTGGCCGGGAAGCTGGCAGTTCACGGTGAGCCAGCTGCGTAGTCAGCATTTCGCGCTCGAAGGCTTGCGCCTGCGGCAGGCTGACGAAGGTTTTCAGTTCGAGCTTGGCCGCTTTCAATTCGGTGCGCTGGAGTGGTCGCAGCTCGCGCTGCGCTGTGCCCACGGCCGGATCGATCTGCAGCACATTCGCTGCCCGCAAGGTCAGCTGCAGATCGTCGGCCAGCGTCTGCCGCTTGAGCTGAGCTTCGACTTGCAAGTGGCCAACGAGCAGCTGGCGCTCGAATTGCGTCCGCATGCCGGCGGACGGCTGCAGCTCAGTGGCAAGGGTGATGCGCTGCAGCTCTCACTGGAAGCGCTGAGTCTGGCCAGTCTGCAGGAGTTGCTGGGGCTGGCACTGCCGCCTGCGTTGGCGGACGTGCTTACCAGCGTGCAGCATTGGCAGCCGCAGGCACTCATTGATGGCCAGTTGCGCTGGCAGGCAGGCGGACAGTCGCCGCAGCTGAGTGCGGAATTGCGCCTCAGCGAAGCGCAGTTCGGCAGCGCCGATGGTTTGCAGGCCGGTGAACAGCTGGCCTTGCAGCTCAACTTTGAGGCCAGTGTTGCCGCCGGCAACTGGCACTGGCGCGCCGACGCCGAGTGGCTGCAAGGTGCGCTCTATATTCACCCGCTTTACCTCGAAGCGGGTGCCCGGTTGCAGGCAAGCGGGCAGGCCAGTGCCGCCGGGCTGGAGATCACCCTCGCCGAGCTCGAACTGGAGGGAATCGAACAGCTGGCGCTCAGTGGCCGTTTTGCCCTGCAGCCCTTGCGCATCGACGAGCTCGCTTTCAGCCTCGCCAATGCCGATCTGGCTCTGATCGGCCCGCGCTGGCTGACGCCGCTGCTGGCGCCGGAGCTGAGTGAGCGGGTGCGCTATGCCGGTCATGCCGGTGCGGCGATTGCGTTGCGGGACGGCAAGCTGCAGCACATCGATGCCACTTTCGATGGTGCCGGCATCAGTCTGCAACTGCCGCCCACTGCGGGCGCGCAAGCCACAGGCTGGTCGTTCGGCCCGCTGGATGGCCATCTGCCGTGGCGGGCAGACCAGGCGACCCAGGCCAGCTTGCAGATCGACGGCGGACGCTGGGGGGCGCTCAGCCTGGGGGCGTTCGAGCTGATCGGCAGTGTCAGCCCGCAGCGGCTGGCGTTTGCGCCGATCCGCATTCCGCTGCTCGATGGCGCGCTGCTGATCGATGCGCTGGCCTTGCAGGTCGATCTGGAGGATCCGGCGCGCAGCTGGCGTGGCGAAGGCAGCGTGGTGGTGGAACCCCTGTCGATGAGTGCGCTGAGCAGTGCGCTCGGCTGGCCGCAGTTTGGCGGCCGGCTGTCGGCATCGCTGCCGGGGATGCAGATCGACGGCGATGAAATCCGCTTTGGTGGCGCGCTGGTGGTGTCCTTGTTCGATGGCTATCTGCAGGCCACCGAGTTGCGGGTGCGCGAAGCATTCGGCGTTGCTTCACAGCTCAGTGCCAATGTTGAAGCACGTCACCTCGATCTGGCCCAGCTCACCGATACGTTCAGCTTCGGCAGCATTTCCGGTTTCATCGACTTCGATATTGGCGGGCTCGAGTTGCTGCGCTGGTCGCCGGTGGCCTTCGATTTTCGTCTCGCCTCCACCCCCGGCAGCGGCGGCGGCCGTATCAGTCAGCGCGCGGTGCAGAACATCAGCGCACTTGGCGGTGGTGGCGCGCTGGCAGCGATGCAGCGCGGGGTGCTGAGCCTGTTTGATACTTTCGGTTATCGCAGTCTCGGCCTGTCCTGCGTGCTGCGTGATGGCGTGTGTGCGATGGGCGGCATCACTGCGCCCAGTGCTGATCAGGACAGTTTCGTCATCGTGCGCGGTGGCGGCATCCCGGCGCTGGATGTCATCGGCTACAATTCCCGCGTCGACTGGAATGAGCTGCTCGATCGTCTGCAGCGTGTGCTCGAGGACAGGCTCGAAGCCGAAATTCGCTGAATCCGGTCCGGGTCGCGCTCAAGGAGAATGTCATGTTCACATCCCGCCTGCGTTTGCTGGCGATGGCGCTGCTGACGGCAAGCACTGCTGCAGCCTGCGTCACGATCAATATCTATTTCCCTGCTGCGGCTGCAGAAAAAGCGGCGGATCGCATCATCGATGAAGTGTGGCAGGCGCGTGAAGCTGGCAAGGCCGGCAAGGCCAGCCAGCCTGCTGCTGGCGCGGATAGCGCCACTGCTGCTCAACCGGAGGAATAATGCGCATGAAGCCTGTCGCCACCCCCTCATCTGCCCGCCTGCGTCAGCTGGCGCTGTTGGCTGCGCTGTTGTGCGGCGCTGCCTTGTTCCAGCCTGCTGTCGTGCAGGCGCAGGGCAATCTTGAAATCAACACCCCGGCGATTGCCAGTCTCAGAAGCTCGATGCAAAGCCGTCATGCCCAGCTGGCGCCGCTGTATGCCAGCGGTGCGATCGGCCTCGCCGCCGATGGCAGCATCGCCCTGCGTGATGCGGCGGCGGTGCCGCTCGCCCAGCGTGCCGGCGTCAATAACCTGGTTGCGGCAGAAAACGCCGATCGCAGCGCGCTCTACCGCGAAGTGGCGCGCGCCAACCAGCACCCTGAGTGGGAAGCCGATATTCGCAATACTTTTGCCACGCGCTGGATCGAACGTGCCCCTGCCGGCTGGTGGGTGCAGCGCGGCGGTCAGTGGACGCAGAAGTAATGGCCAAGCTGATTTTCGACATCGAGACCATTCCCGATGTCGACGGCATCCGTCGCCTGCAGGATCTGCCGGCGGACCTGCCGGATGTCGAAGTGGCGGAGTGGGCGTTCCAGCAGCGGCGCAGCAGCCACGGTAATGACTTCCTGCCCTTGCATCTGCAGCGGGTGGTGGCGATTTCCTGTGTGCTGCGCGACGCTCGTCAGCTGCGGGTGTTCTCGATTGCCGAGCCGGACAGCAATGAAGCGGAAATCATCCAGCGCTTTTTTGACGGCATCGAACGCTATACCCCGCAGCTGATCTCGTGGAACGGCGGTGGCTTCGACCTGCCGGTGCTCCACTACCGCGCGATGCTGCATGGGGTGAGTGCGCCGCGTTACTGGGATCAGGGCGATGGCGATTACCATGACTCGCGCGACTTCAAGTGGAACAACTATCTCAGTCGCTACCACAGCCGCCATCTTGACCTGATGGACTTGCTCGCCCTCTACCAGCCGCGCGCCAATGCGCCGCTTGATGAACTGGCCAAGCTCTACGGTTACCCGGGCAAGCTCGGGATGGACGGCTCGGCGGTGTGGCAGGCCTGGCAGGATGGCAAACAGGCCGAGATCCGCGACTACTGCGAAACGGACGTCATCAACACCTACCTGGTTTATCTGCGCTTCGAGCTGATGCGCGGCCACCTCGATCGCGCCGCCTGGGAAGCTGAAGTGCAGGTGGTGCGCGACAGCCTTGACGCCATCGATGCGCCGCACTGGCGTGAGTTTCTCGCCGCCTGGGCTGGGCAGGAAGACGTCGGATAGCGCCGGATAGCGCAGCTTGCTCAGTCCGGTCGCGGTTCGAGAACGGCCGTGGCCGGTGCAGGCTGCAGTTGCTTGTTGTGCGGCACCAGCTCGCCATTGTGATAACGCATCACGAAGCTGAGCGGCCGGTCTGCAGCCGGTAGCCGGACCTGCGCCTCGAACAGTTCGCCACGGATCAGGGCAGCACACAGTTCGGCAGCTTCGCCATCGACCCGGACTTCACCTTTGAGCTTCTGGTGCTGTTGCTTGAGCCGGAGCCGGTACTGCCTGCCCTGAGCGTCCTGCCATTGCCAGTCGCCAGCCAATTGTGCCGGGATGACCCATTTGTAGAGATTGGTGCCATGCACCCGGCGGTGCTCGTCTGCCTTCCAGTCTCCCATGTCGAAGGCATGGGAGACGACGCGGGTGCCGGGGCGCAATTCCCGTTGCAAGCGCTTGCGCAGTTCGAGATTGACGCTGTCGAGCAGATAGAGAAAGACCACGCTCGCCTCGCTGAAATCCGCTTCGAGCAGATCGCCTTCGAGGAAGTCCACCATGTGTTCGACGCGCGAGTCGGCGGCATATTCCATCGCTTCGGCAATCCGCGCCGGGTCAAGGTCGATGCCGATCCCGCGAGCGTTGCGCTCCATCGCGGCGGCAACAATGATGCGGCCATCGCCGCAGCCAAGATCGTAGACCAGGTCTTTCGACGTGACTCCGGCCAGCTCGAGCATCGCGCTGATCATTTTCTCGTCGGAAGGAACGAAAGGCACATCGAGAAAAATTCCCGGCTCGTCAAACTCATCGCCGCCTTGCTGCAGTTCGGCCACCATCGCGTCTTCGAGCAGGAAACCATTGGCAAGCAGGTGGGCCTCTTCGAACTGGGAAAACAGCAGCTCCTCCAGCCAGTAATCCTCCTCGTTGCGTTGGTCATCATCGTCGTTGTACAAGATTCGCTCCAGCTAAATCGTCATCGTCCTGCCCTGCAGACTCCCGGACCAGGGTGGGTGAAGCGGTCGGTGGGCAGCAAATGACCGGTATTGTGCGTCATTGCGGGGTGAATGAGCCAGCTCGGCCGGCCGGCAGGTCAAGCCGCCGGGGCAAGCAGGCGGACGAAACCGGCAGGGGGTGGTGTGATCAGCATGCCCTGAAGCGTTTCGGGTGCTCTGAAAAAGAGATGATCGGCAGAGCCGACAGCGAGTTGTTCCCGGCAGATGTGGTGTGCCCGATCAATGCTGCCGATCAGCAGGTGCTCAGCACTTTGCAGCCCTATGCCGGCGAAGAATCCTTTCCCGATGTCGATGGCGTGTAGCACCATTTCTGGACCGTCAAAGTTCCGCTCGCGCGCGATCACGATCTGTGTGCCGGGATGATTGCGCTTGCCCATCAGCTCGGCATCGGCGTCATTGCCGAAGGGGTGGAACTGGCAGCACAGCGCGATACGCTGGTGCTGCTTGGCTGTGACCAGTTTCAGGGCTATCTCTACAGCCGGCCGGTGCCGCAACAGGAAGCAAGGGCCTATCTGCAGGCCGTCCTTGCAGGCTGAACGAGGACGGGCCGCAGCGCGGATGCTGCACCAGGGAAACGTTGAACAAATCAAATCCGTTCGGGTTCAGGGCGAACTGAATCGCTCAGCATCTCCCCGGAAGTCCGGCGCTTTTCTGCGGAGACGGCGGGCTCAGATCCTGTATTTGTTCACGATGCCGTGCAGCTCCTGGGCGATGCCTGCCATCTCGTGAGAGATCTCGGCAGCGGACTGGGCCGCAGCACTGTTTTCTTCCGTCATCTGGGCGATTTTCTCGACCTGCTGGGCGTGGCCAGTGGAATCGCTGCGAAGCTGCCCAGTGCAACCAGGCCCAGGGCGGACAGCAGGATCAGCAATGCGATTCTTTTTCCGATGGTCATGATGAGTTCCTTGAAGTGTGGTGCATCGAACGACGCCAGCCCTGCACGTCGGAATTTTCATCATTTTTGTTTGCTGAGCCGGAAAACTGCCAGGTTCTGTTTCAACTGCTCGAACTCATCGACCAGGCTGTTGATGTTCTGCTTGAGGCCGCCGGAAGCGGACTCACTGGCGACTGCCGTCTGCCGTACATGACTGGCCTGGGCCAGCAGTTGGGTGATTTCACCGTCCTGCTGTTGCGAAGCATCAATGATGTTCTGGCCCAGAACGGTCATCTGCTGCAGATGATTGCCGATGGTGGTGAAATGGGTCACCGCATCACTGGCATGTGCGAGGTTGCTCCGTGCCTGGCCGGAGCTCAGCTCCATCGTCTGCACCGATTGCTGCGAGGTGTGCTGCAGGCGGTGGATGATTTCACCGATCTGGTCCGCCGAGTCTTGCGAACGGTTGGCCAGTTTGCGTACTTCGTCCGCGACCACGGCAAAGCCCCGGCCCTGCTCGCCTGCGCGGGCCGCTTCGATGGCGGCGTTGAGCGCCAGCAGATTGGTTTGTTCGGCGATGCTGCGCGTCTCCGCCAGAATGGTCATCGCTGCGGTGCAATCTGCGGCCAGCGAACCGATCACCGCAGAAGCTTCTTCCAGCGTGGAACTCAGCTGAGCGAGACTTTGCTCTGAAATTGTGATCGTGCTCGAGCCAGCTTGCTGGCATGCGGCGACCTGGTGAATGGCCTGTACGGTTTGTTCGATCCCGCTACGCACTGTGCCGGAGGACTCGGCCACGGTAGTGAGCGAACTTTGCATCCGCACTGCTGCTTCGCGATTGCTGTCGGCATGATCGGCCAGCCGCTGCATCTCGCTGCGCGCCTGCTGGAGGATGGTGGTCGAGTCGCGCTCAGCCTGCAAGGTGCCGCGCAGCGCCTCATCCATGCTGTTGAGCACCCGGTCCAGCAGGGCCAGCAAGGGGTTGTCGCGATGGCGGGCGTCAATGCGGACGCTCAGATCAAGGCTGTGCGGATCCCGGTTGATGGCGGACAGGGTCGATAGCAGGTTTTGTGAAACATTGAGCAGGTGGCCGGCAAAGCTGATCATGTAGATCAGGATGGCCGATTCGATCACTACATAGAAGGCGTGCACGGCGACGATGCCCCAGGAGTGGAGATGGTCGGGGAACAGATAGATCGGATAGCCCTCCATCTGCAGGATGTGGATCACCACGTGCAGGACGGCAGCGCTGGCTGCCGCTGCCACCACCGGCCGCCAGTCGAGATAGGCGAACAGGGCGGCGATGAAGACGAAATAACCGAAGTGACCTTCAATCATGCCGTGCAGTTGATGGACGTGCAGGCTGACAAACACCATCAGGACAATCGCGGTGCCGATTGAGGAAAGCTGCTGGGAGCCATATTTCAGCAGCAGGGTATTGGCAATGGTGAGGCCTCCGCCGATGAATAAAGCCAGCCACCAGGTGTCATGCACGCCAGCGTAGAGCCAGGACATTGCCCACGCCAGCAAGGTCATGACCCACAGGGTCTTGCTGATGTGGTGTTGGTAATTGCTGATGATCTCAAGCAGTGGGACCGAGGCGGTGCGCTGATCAACAGGAGGGCGAGTGGCGGGAGAGGAAGCATGCATGGTTGAAGTTCCTTGGCCGGGATGCTGAGGTCTGGTTCGGGGGCGAGGGGTGGGTGAAGCCGGACAGGCGACAGGCAGGCTCGTCGCTCCAGGGGGTCACGGCCGTGGTATCGGCATTGGTGAGCAAAGCTGAAGCCCAGGTACAACAATAAAATTTGTCGGTACCGGAGCCGGGCCGGACCTGGTTGGCAGTGCAAATGCGGTCTGGACCCCGGCTGGAGCCTGCGGGCTGATGCGGGCAATCGGAGCAGCGCGCTGGCGAGTATTGCGCTTGCTGTCGTTCAGGTAATTGATCGACGATAAAAATCGAATTTCACCAAAGCTGCCGGCGGCCTTCCCGGCGTATTCTCAGTCGCTGATCCGCTGTGTGCTCGCGCTGCTGTCCGACAAGAGGGCGATCGCATGAATGCTGGTGCGTCGGTCGCAGAGCACGAAAAAGCCGCTGGCAAGGCTTTGCAAGGCCCTGGCAGCGGCGGCAAGCGCGTATTGCGCCCGGGTTTATTCCACGCCCAGGCTCCCGCCTTTCTGCCGCGGTGGGCATTCGTGCAGCGAGCGCATGTGGGCACCCAGCACATCTCGCACCTGGCCGCCCCAGGCGACGCCCATCCTCATCGCCAGTTCGTTGGCCTTGTGGCCGTCGTGCTGCTCGTAGGGATCCATGCGCAGATTGAACACCGCCATTTCCGGGCGCAGGTAATCGAAGAAACCTTCGCGCGCCTTGATGTGGGATTTCCACGGGCCGATGCGCAGTGCGGTCAGGTCGCGTTCGTTGTAATAGATCACCGTGTTGCGTGCCGAGTCGGCCTTGCCGCGCCAATGTGCCAGATTGTCCACACCGTCGATGCAGACCTGGTGACTTTGCTTCAGCTGCGCCGGCAGGTCTTTCTTGCCGGCCGCAGCCGCCAGCGTGGTGAACAGGTCTTCGTGCGTCTGGATGCCGTTCGACACCGACCCGGCAGGTATCTGTGCTGGCCAGCGCACCAGTAGCGGCACGCGTACGCCGCCTTCCCAGGTGGTGGCTTTTTCGCCGCGGAACGGTGTGCTGCCGCCGTCCGGCCACCAGCTCGTCATCGGGCCGTTGTCCGAGGTGTAGATGACGATGGTGTTGTCGGCGATCTTCAGTTCATCGAGCAGCTTGAGCAACTGGCCGACGTGAGCGTCGTGCTCCATCACGCCGCTGCCGAAAATGTCGAATTCGCTGGAAACGTCCTTGGCCAGATAGCGCGACTCGTCTTTCAGCCGGGTGTAGATGTGCATGCGCGCGGTGTTGAGCCAGGCGAAGAAAGGCTTGCCGTCCTTCACCGTGCGGCGGATGAAGTCTTCGCTGCGGGCGAGGAATTCTTCGTCCACCGTGGCATGGCGGGCATCAGTGAGCGGGCCGGTGTCGGTGCAGCGCTGCTTGCCCCAGCGGCCGAAGCGTGCGTCGATCGTCGCGTCATCCTGCTCGGTGGCAACGCAGTCGAGCACGCCGCGTGGGCGGTAGCGCTGGTTGAAGCCTTCATCGTCCGGCCACATCGCCAGCTCGGGTTCGGATTCATTATTCAGGTGGTAGAGATTGCCGAAGAATTCGTCGAAGCCATGCACGGTCGGCAGGTGTTCGTTGCGGTCGCCGAGATGGTTCTTGCCGAACTGGCCGCTGCGGTAGCCGGCGCTCTTGAGCACTTCAGCCAGGGTCGGGTCGCGTGCATCCAGGCCGATCGGCGAGCCCGACAGGCCGACGGTGGTGAGCCCGGTGCGGATCGGCAGCTGACCGGTGATGAAGGCAGCGCGTCCCGGGGTGGAGCTGGGCTGGGCATAGTGGTCGGTAAACAGCAGGCCTTCACGGCCGATGCGATCGATGTTGGGCGTCGGCACCAGCATGCCATGGGTGTAGATACCGATGTTCGACGGACCGACGTCATCACTCATGATGACCAGGATGTTGGGTGGTGGCGCGGCGCTGGCCACCGGGGCGGTGAATGCGCTGGCGGTAGCGCCGAGCAGGGCGGCGGCAAGCGGACGGCGGCGAAGAGCGGGCAGTTTCATGCTTGAAGTGCTCCGGTGCGGGAGGAAGGGGAAGTGGGGGTGTGGTGGCCTGAAATGCTGAGGCGACGGCGAATTTCACCCATGTCACGGCTGACCTGGCTGTAGAAGGCGAACAGGCCTTCGCACAGATAGCTCAGTCCGGGCTCGCCACTGGGGCTGCGCAGCAGGCGGTTTTTCGGACATTCGCCCCAGCACAGCTGCAGTTGCGGACATTGCCGGCAATAGGCCGGCAGGCGGTCATGCTTGGCGAAGCCAAAAGCGCTTTGTGCCTGGGAGAAAGCGAGATCACCTTCGTGTTGCTGCTTGATGTTGCCGAGCTGAAATTCGGGATAGACGAAATGGTCGCAGGCATACACGCTGCCGTCATGTTCAAGCGCCAGAGCCTTGCCGCAGATGGGAGCGCTGGTGCACAGCTGCGCTGGCAGACCCAGCGACTGGGCGATCGCGCTTTCAAAGACATTGACATGGATGCGACCGAAGTCATGCTCCAGCCAGTGTGCCCAGATGGTGCACAGGAAATCACCGTAATCACGCGCGTCGACCGACCAGGGCGTGACGATCGATTGCGGATGATCCGGGCGGCTGTGAGGCATGCCCAGCAGCGGCAGACTGGCCGCGCCGAGTCCGGCGGGCGCCTTGCGCTGGAAGTCGCGTGTTTCCACGCAGGGCGTGAACTGGATGCGGTAGCAGCCCGGCACTGCGCGCAAGGCGCGATAAACGTCGAGTGGTGCGCGGGCGTTGTCCCGGTTGACCACGCACAGCAGAGCGAAATCGATACCGGCCGCTGCCAGGCGCTCGGCGGCGGCCAGCACACGCGCATGCGTCGGCTCGCCGCCCTTGCTCGGCCGGTAGCGGTCATGCAGTGCGGGCGGGCCATCCAGACTGAGGCCGACCTGAAAGCCGGCCGTGCCGAGAAAGCTGATCCACTCATCGTCCAGCAGCACACCATTGGTCTGCAGATCGTTCTCGATGCGCTGGCCAGGCTTGCGCCAGCGTTGCTGCAGTTCGACCACCCGGCGGAAGAAGTCCAGCCCCATCACCGTCGGCTCACCGCCCTGCCAGGAGAACACCACCTCATCGCCGGTCTGCGCTTCGATGTACTGGCGGATGTGCTCGGACAGCACTTCTTCGCTCATCCGTGCATTGTGGCGGTGGCCGAGCAGATCGGTCTTGTGCAGATAGAAGCAGTACTGACAGTCGAGATTGCACAGCGCTCCAGCCGGCTTCACCATCATGTGATAGCGGTAATGACGGCCAGCTGGTAGTGGCGGCAAGTGGCAGGCAGGGTTGGTGTGCATGGTTCAGTCCGCCAGCCCCATCTGTGGCCAGGCGCCGGAAACATAGGTCTGGCAATTGCCCCAGCCCTGGGCGCCGGTGGCGCTGTCGACGACTTCGATCAGGCAGTCGCGAAACTGGTTGAGGATGGCGACCACTTCCGGCTGCGAGCAGTCGGCGAAGTATTCGCCTTCGACGTGGAGCGGGCCGCGATAGCTGCCGTGGTTGCGGCCATCAAGGCGATGGTAGAGGCCGCCGCCGAGATGAAAGCCGGTGTCGCCGACCGGGGCTAGCTGCAGGGTGCGGCGGCTGCCATCCGCCATCTGCAGCACGAAGCAACCGCCGGTCAGGCGGCGGTTGCGTGGGTCGAACTGCAGCTGCGGATCGATGTGCTGCACCAGTTCGCGCCGGCCGTCGGCAAATTCGAACTGGCCCTGAATGCGCTTCTGTTCGAAACCGGGTGCGGCGTAATGCAGGTAATACTGGTGATAAGCGTAGCGGCTGCCGTCCGCTGCACGGAAGTAGAGCGGATTCCACACCGCGAGCACCCGCATCGCTGCCGAGTCCATCGGTTCGGGCGCGATGTCGGTGAGCGGCAGACCGACGGCGGGACGGATGCCCCAGGAATGGTCACGGGTCATGATCCAGGTGTCCGGCGTGACGATCTGGCGTTCACCGGCCACTTCGACCCAGCCGTGCGCATGGCCGGTCTGGTGGTAGCGGATCTGGTCGGCCGTGCGGCGGTAGCCGGTGAGGGTGCGGCGGTCTTCGCGCTCTTCGACGAAGCAGGGCACGATGCCTTCCAGCTCGAGATCGAAGGCAATCGGCTGATGTTCGCTGGCTTCGAGGCGCACGCGGACGCGCTTGAGCGGTTCGAGCACTTCGTAGTGCAGCGGGCCGACGTTGACGCTGTTCGGGTCACGCGACAATTCCCGGCTGGCCTGAATCGCCCATTGTTCGACGCCGCGTGACACGCCGCCATAGGCATCGACCACGTTGCGGTTGACGTATTTGCCGAAACCGAAGCCGATCTGTAGCGAACCGTCGCGCGCGGCGGCCATGCCGCACACTTTTTCGGTCCATGCCGGATCAGTATGGCTGACGCTGGCAAAAGTATCGACAATCTGGTGGCTGAAACCTTCGTCGTCGGCCAGCAAGGGGCCGATGCTTCCTGAACTCATGGGTGTTTCTCCTGATGGAAGTTGCGGGTGATCTGTGCTGCGGCTTACAGCCTTTGCAGCGTGGCAGGGCTGAAACGGGCTTCCCAGGCGGCGCGCGCCGCAGCGTCGAAGCGTTCCCAGCACAGGCGGTGTTCGTTGTGCCACCACAGCTCGTCTGCGCTGTGCCAGCGTTGCTCGCGCAGCTGGCGGCGCAGCACTTTGGCGGTAGCGGTCATCGGCATTTCCGTGGTGATGCGGATGAAGCTCGGACGCCATTTGTGGCTGAAGTCGGGTTGAGCAAGCAGGAAGCGGACAAAGTCATCGACATCGAATGACTTGCCTTCCCGCAACTGCAGGGCGAGCATCACCCGGTCGCCGACCTGGGGGTCGGGTACGGCATACGCTGCAGCGAGCACTACGTCGGGGTGGCGGAACAGGCGTTCTTCGATCTGCGCGGAAGCAATGTTTTCGCCATCGACGCGCAGCCAGTCATCGTCACGACCGGCAAACCAGAAATGGCCTTCCTCATCCCGATAGGCCAGGTCGCCGCTCCAGAAGATGCCGCCGCGTACGCGCTTTTCGTTGGCCGCCGGGTTGTTCCAATAACCTTCGAAACCGGCAGCGCCGTGGATGTTCACCAGCTCGCCGATCGCCTCGTTGCTATTGAGCAGCTCACCGCTGGCGTTGAGCCGTGCGCGTGGACATTCCTTGCCGCTCACCGGATCGTAGACCGCAACCCCATCATGGTTGGGCATGCCGAGGCAGCCACGCGGCATGCCGGGACGGCGTGAAATCGAGATGCCGCCTTCGGTCGAGCCATAGCCGTCGACCACCATGCAGGCGTAGCGCTCGGCAAAACGTTCGATATCGTCGATGGCACCTTCGTTGCCCAGCACCATGCGCAAGCTGTTGTCAGCATCATCGGCCTGTTCCGCTGCGGTGAGCAGATAGGCCAGCGGCTTGCCGACGTAGTTGAAGTGGGTGACCTGGTAGCGGCGCACGGCCGGCATGAAACCGGAAACGGAAAAGCGGTCGATGACGGTGGCAGCGCCCGCGCTCAGTGCCGGCAGCCAGCCGGTATTGATCGCCCCGGCATGAAACCAGGGCATGGTCACCAGACTGACGCTGTCCGGGCCATGGCCGCAATGCTGGGCGATGCTGTGCGCAAGCGCGGCGATGCGCCCATGCGAGCAGATGCAGGCCTTGGGGGCGCCACTGGAGCCGGAGGTGAAGATCAGCATGAACACGTCCCGGGGGCTGACTTCGACTTGTGGCAGGGCGGCGGCGGCAAATGGCGCCAGGCTGGCCGCGGCTTCGGCACTGTCGATCTCAAGTGTCGCCAGCTCGGGGCAGCGCGCGGACACCGCATCAAGTGCCGACCGCCAGCGCGTCTCGGTGACCAGCAGCTGGCAGGCACTGTGCTCAATGTCGCGCGCCAGATCATCGCCGCGCCGGGTCGAATTGATGCCGACCATGGTGGCGCCGGCGAGCGCGCAGGCACCGATCCAGAAAGCGAATTCAGGACGATTGTCGAGCAGGATGCCGACGTGAAACGGTCCCGGCTTGCGCTTGCTCAGCAGCCAGGCAGCGCGCTGGGCGCATTCGCCGACAAATTCGCGGTAGGACCAGCGCTGCTCGCGGTGGAAGAGCGCGCTGTGCTCATCTTCGGCACGTGCGCGGATGAAATCGGCAACGGTCTGCATTGCGAGCTTTCCCTCAGGCGAGGACGCCGCCATCGACCTGGAGGATGAGGCCGGTGCTGTAGCTGGAGGCTGGGCTGGCGAGATAAAGCGCGCTGGCGGCGACTTCTTCCGGGTAGCCGACGCGCTTGAGCGGGTTGATTTTCATCATGTCGGCATAGCGCTGCGGATCGTTGAGCGTGTGATCGCCCATCGCAGTCTTGATCACCCCACAGGAGATCGCATTGACGCGGATGCCGTGCGGCCCGAGCTCACGGGCGAAGTTGCGCGTCATGGTGTTGAGCGCAGCTTTGGAAATGCAGTAAGCGGCAATTTCCGGCTGGGCCATCAGCGCCGAAGTGGTGCTGATATTGACCACGCTGCCACCGCCACGCGCGATCATGCCTTTGGCAATCGCGGCAGTGAGGAAGAACGGTCCTTTGAGATTGACATCCATCACCTTGTCCCACAGCGTTTCGGTGGTGTCGATCATCGATTCGACGTGCGGTGGGCTGATGCCGGCGTTGTTGACCAGGATGTCGATGGCCAGTCCTTGTTCATCGAGACGGGCGACCAGCGCACGGATGTCGTCAAGCTTGCCCATGTGGGCGGCGATGGCGTGCGCTTTGCCGCCGCGTGCGCGCAGCTGGGCTGCTGCTTCATCGAGCTGATCCTGCTTGCGTGACACCAGCACCACTTCGGCGCCTTCGTCCACGAAACGCTCGGCGATCGCGAGACCAATGCCGCGTGATGCGCCGGTGATGAGCGCGGTCTGGCCGGCGAGAATGCCGTTTCCGGCTTGGGCTGCTGTCTGCATTGCTGCACTCCATGCTGAGGGTGGTGTGGGAGATGAAACCGGCTTTGTTGCCGGCTGATCTTGTGCACCGAGTATAGGAAGGAGCGGCAGAGGGGTGGAACTCGCATTGCCCGCTTGCCTTGCCGATCTTCAGGTGATTGATCGATAATGGAAAAATCCTTCTTTTACGAATCCCTCCGGCGCTCTTTCGCATTTCCCTCCGGTTGTCGCCCGATTCCTGTCTCCTGTCTGCCCAGTCCAGCTGTTGCCCTGATGTCCGATAAAATCCCTGTCTCCTACCCGCCGGCGGGCAGTGGTCGCCTGCCCGCACCACGCAAGCTGCCCAGCCAGTCGCGCTCACGTTCGCTGGTCACCGCTCTCATCGAAGCCTGCATCCAGATTCTGGAAAGCGAAGGCGCGGATGCGCTCACCGTCAATCGGCTGGCAGAAGTCTCCGGGGTGGCGATCGGCTCGATCTATCAGTATTTCCCCAACAAGGAAGCGGTGGTGAGTGTTGCCTTCAACCACATCCTTCACGAGGAGGCGAGCACTGCGGTGCCGGCATTGCGTCAACGTGTCACCGGCATGGATGCACGTGGCGCGCTGAGCGAGATCCTGCGCAACATGGTGCGCGTCGAACTGCGTCTCTATCGGCTGCACCGCGAGTTCCATCTGCGCTATCACCCCGAGCTGCAGGTCGGCATGCGTCTCGGGCCTTACGAAAGCTCGCAGCAATACATCGATGACGCCTGGCTGCCTTTTGTCGAACTCTATGCGCCGACACTCAACCCCGACCATCGCGAGATGAGCGCCTACATGCTGGGCATGGGCTTGCGCGCCACCATCCGTCAGGCACTGGAAGATGCGCCCGAGCGGGTCGAGGAAGAGAGCTTTTTCGACTGCCTGCTGGCGATGGCGCTGGCGGTGATTGATCCCGCACTGGTGACGGTGGCCGCGGACAAGGCGTGAAGCCGATGCCTGACTGATCGTGGATCGTTGTACTGGTGCTGTTCGCGGTGCTGGACAAATCGTGGGCAAGAACTGGACAGGATGCGGGTCGTGCATTACTTTCTGTGATACAGGTTTGCATTGACAGCGGACCGTTGATCGCCCTGTTTGACGGTGGAGACGCTTACCACCAGCAGCTGGCCAGTTCTGACCGAAGTCTCGCACATGCTGGATTTCAGCCTGCAAGCGCAGCTCGGTTTTCTAGCCTGGGTTGAGCGTGGGGCCATCCAGATCGGTAAAATCGAGCAGGGCGAATTGTTTTTCATCCGGCAGATGATGGAAAAGTACGGTGATTTGCCCATGGATCTGGCTGATGCAAGTCTGCTGTACCTGGGCAACAAGGAAAATATTCGTCAGATCATCAGCATCGACAGCGACTTTGATGTCTACCGCACCTTGAAAGAGAGACCATTGAAGAACTTGCTGCATGCTTGAGTCGGTGCCCGGTACGGGTGCTATTCGAGGCGCAGCAGGCTGCGACAGCCCGGCCAATGCCGGTCGAAAGTGACGGAGATACTCCGGCGTTGTGGATTGGCGCTATCGGGCATGGCCATGCGGCCGTGCGCCAGGGTGTTCACGACCAAATACGATAAACGCGGTGTTGCTCGGGCGTTAATCCGTCTTTTTCTGTCATAAAATCAACATCTTGTCGTTCTATGAAGGTGGTCGGCAATGCGAATCGCAGCTTGCTGCCGGCGTCCTTATACTGCTCTGCTGACCGGCTGGCTGTGTAGTGCTTGCCCGGCCACCACAAGAACGGAGCAGGGGATGACGATGAGTGTGGGCACCAGTGTGAGCATGAGCGAGGCGCAGTTGCATGCGCTGCAGGATTGGTTGCAGGGGCAGTGGCCGCAGCGCGAGCAGATCGAGCTGCGCGATGTACGGCCGCCAATCCAGGGCTTTTCCAATGAGACCTGGCTGTTTGATATCCATTGGCAGGAAGGCGGCGTTGCCGGCCAGGAAGCAGCGGTGTTGCGGCTGGCGCCGGAGGGAACCGGGCTGTTTCGCGACTACGATCTTGCCGTGCAGTATCGCTGCATGAAGCAGCTGGCCGGCAGCGATGTGCCGGTGCCGCAGATGCTGGGCGAAGCCGGTGTGCTCGATGCGGCGGCAGTGAGTCCCTTGCAGCGGCCTTTCTATCTGATGAACCGGTTGCCTGGACGGGCGCCGACCGAACAGCCGCTCTATCATCTCGAAGGCTGGCTGTATGAGCTGCCGGCGGAGCGTCAGCGCGCCGTGTGGCTGAACGGGGTGGAGATGATCGCGCGCGTCAATCGTGTCGATTGGCAGGCGGGCGGTTTCGAGTTCCTGCTGCCGGCGGGGATGGCGCGTGACGCCAGTGCGGCGCAACTGCTCGCCGGTCAGCTCGATCAACAGGCCGGTTTTCTGGCCTGGGCGGAGTCGCTCGCCGAGCCTTATCCCCTGCTGCGCGCGGCGCTGGCCTGGCTGCAGGCCAATCAGCCGGCGGCAGGGCCGGTGAGCGTGTGCTGGGGTGATGCCAAGCTGGGCAATTGCCTGTTTGATGTCGAGACCGATGCTTGTAGCGGGGTGCTCGACTGGGAGTCGGTCGAACTGGGTAATCCGGTGGCGGATCTGGCCTGGTGGCTGATGCTTGACCGATCGCTGTGCGATGGTTATGGCTTGCCGCGGCTGGCGGGCTTGCCGAGCCGTGACGAAACGGTGGAGCACTGGTGTGCGCACAGCGGTCATGCTGCCGACAATCTGGCGTATTTCGAGATTTTTGCTGCGTTCAAGTTCGCGCTGATCATGGCGCGTATCGGTTGCCTGTTCATGGCCCGTGGCTGGGTGCCGCAGGAGCAGCGCATGGATCTGAACAATGGCGGCAGCGCCATCCTGCGCATCCTGGCCGCTGAGCAAAGCCTGCCTTTTGCCGGGGAGGGTCAGTGATGCTGAGTGCTGCGGACGATTATCCGATTCATCAACTGCCTGAGCCGGTGGCTTTTGCCGGCACCGATCGCAATTTCTACGATCGCTATTATTTCCAGGGCTATGACGCTGCCAATCAGCTGTTTTTCGGTGCCGCGCTGGGGGTCTATCCTCATCTCGACCTGATTGACGCGGCGTTCATGATCCAGCGTGAAGGGGTGCAGCACAGCGTGTTTGCTTCGCGACGGCTGCATGGCGAACGGATGGATCTGCAGGTCGGGCCGATTGCGCTTGAAGTGCGCAAGCCCTTGCACTGCCTGGCGTTGCAAGTTGCTGCGCCCGAACACGATTTTCATGCCGAGCTGGAATTCACCGGCTTTGTGCCGCCGCTGCAGGAACCGCGCTTTACCTGGCGAGTGGGCAGTCTCACGGTGCTCGATCTGACCCGCATGACTCAGGGCGGCAGCTGGCAAGGCGAGATCCGTCTTGGCAATGAACAGATTGCAGTCGCTGGCTGGCGGGGGGCGCGTGACCGTTCCTGGGGGGTGCGGCCACTTGGCGAGCGCGATTCACGACCGCAGGTCGAACGTGGTGACACGCAGTGGTACTGGCTGTGGGCGCCGCTGCATTTTGAAGACTGCATGCTGTTCTTCCACAGCAATGATGATGGCGCCGGCGCAGGCTGGAACCGCGCCGCAGTGCTGGTGCCGCGTGATGGCAGCGCGCCGCAGCGGCTGCGTGATGTCCGTCATCATGGGCGCTACCGACCGGGAACCCGCCAGCTCGCGGCGCTGCGCATCGAAGGCCGGCTGGAGAATGGCAGCCTGCTTGAAGTCGAGCTTGAGTGCGGCGAAGTGGTGTACAAGCAGGGCGAAGGTTATAACCACCCGGTGTGGGGCCACGGCATGTGTCACGGTGATTTTGCCAGCGCGTTCGAGACGCTCGATACGCGCACGCTTGATCCGAATGATTTTGCCCAGGTTCATCTGCACGCGCTGTGTCGCGCCCGCCTGCAGCGGGCCGGCAAAGCTGCGCAGCAAGGGCAGGGTGTGCTGGAGCAGATGATTGTTGGCGCCCATGCACCGAGTGGATTTCGTGGTCTGATGGATGTGGCCGCAGGCTGAACATTGCAAGGAATGTCGATGAGCAAGGTGTTGACCGAGGTGAACGGCCATGTGCTGACCGTCACCATCAATCGTCCTGAGCGCATGAATGCGCTTGACCCGGAAACCCAGCGCCTGATGGCGGCCGCTTTTGATGACTTCGCTGCCCGCGACGAACTGTGGCTGGCGGTGGTGCGCGGCGCGGGCGGCAAAGCGTTTTCGGCAGGGGGGGACATACGCGCGATGCGCATGGCGCTCGAAGGTGGCGAGCCCTATGTGATTCCGCCCAGCGGTTATGGTGGCTTGACCAGTCGTTTCGATCTGCAGAAACCGGTGATCGCTGCGGTGGAAGGGATTGCGATGGGCGGCGGCTTCGAAATTGCACTGGCCTGTGACCTGATTCTTGCCACCGAAGGTTCCAGCTTTGCCTTGCCCGAGCCGCGCATCGGTGCAGTCGCCTACGCGGGCGGCATGCATCGTCTGCCGCGCCAGCTCGGCATGAAGCGGGCGATGGAGTTGCTGCTCACCGGGCGCACGATCAGCGCTGCCCAGGCGCTGGAATGGGGGCTGGTCAATGAGGTGGTGGCCGAAGGCGGGCTCGATGAGGCGCTGGCACGCTGGATCGATTTGCTGCTGATGAATGCGCCGCTGTCGCTGCGTGCCACCAAGGCCACCGTGCACGCCGGCCTGGATCTGTCGCTCGCGGAAGCGATTCAGCGCCAGGATGCCGGCGGCTATGCGGCGATCGAGGCGATGCGCCGCAGCGAAGATGTGATCGAAGGCGTGATGGCTTTCAACGAGAAGCGCGCGCCGCGCTGGCAAGGGCGCTGAAGCGGGAGAGGAGGCAGAGGTGGAAGAATTTGACTACATCGTGGTGGGTGCCGGCAGTGCCGGTTGTGCGCTCGCCGCACGGCTGAGTGAAGACGCGCAGTGCAAGGTGCTGCTGCTCGAAGCGGGCGGCAAGGATGACAATCTGCTGATCAGCATGCCGGCCGGCTGGGGCAAGCTGATCGACCGTCGCAGCCGTTTCAACTGGGGTTTCAGCACGGAAGCGGAAGCGGCTCTCAACGGACGCAGCATCGATCTGCCGCGCGGCAAGGTGCTGGGCGGTAGCTCATCGATCAACGGCCTGATTTACATCCGTGGCCAGCACGAGGATTTTGACGATTGGGCAGCGGCTGGTGCCACTGGCTGGGACTGGGAAACGATGGCGCCCTGGTTCCGCCGGATGGAAAACAATCTCGGCATCCGCGACGCTCACCACGGTGAGGGCGGGCCGGTGACGGTGTCCAACCTGCCCGAGCCGACGCCGCTGGCGGCGGCGATGATCAAGGCCGGTGAGCAGGCTGGCATTCCACGCACCGCGGACTTCAATGGTGCGACGCAGGAAGGCATCGGCCCGTATCAGATCACCTTTGCCAATGGGCGGCGTTGCTCGGCAGCGCACGGCTATCTGCATCCGGCCCTGAAGCGCAGCAATCTGAGCCTGCGCAGTGGTGTGCTGGCCGAGCGGGTGTTGCTCCGCGACCGGCGCGCAGTCGGGGTGCGCTATCGTGCCGGCAATACCGTGCACGAGGTGGCAGCACGCGCTGAAGTGATCCTCTGTGCCGGTGCGATCGGTTCGCCGCAGTTGCTGATGCTGTCCGGCATCGGCCCGGGCGCGGCGCTGCAGGAGTTGGGTATTGCGGTGCAGCAGGAGGTCGCGCAGGTGGGCGCCAATCTGCAGGATCATCTGGTGGTGCCGATGATGTGGCGCCTGAAAGATGGCGGTCCGTCGATGAATCTGCGTCTGCTTGGTTGGCGGGTGCTGCGCGAAGTGTTGCGCTATGCCTGGTTCAAGCGTGGCGCGATGACGCTGCCTGCGGCCGAAGTGGGCATTTTCCTGCGCAGCCGGCCGGAATTGAGCCGGCCGGATCTGCAATATCACTTGCTGCCTTTGTCCGGTGATCTGGAAGGGGAGATGAAAGCTTTGCATCCTTTCCCCGGCTATACCCTGGCGCCCAATGTGTGCCGGCCGACGTCGCGCGGCCAGCTCAGCCTGGCGAGTGCCGATCCGGCGGCAAAGCCGAAGCTGCAGGTCAATTACCTGAGCACCGATTACGACGTTGACACCACCCTTGCCGGCATGGCCTGGGCGCGGCGGATCGCGACGGCACCGGCGCTGGCAGAAATCAGCGCCGGCGAAGTCAATCCCGGCCCGGAAGCGGAAAGCCGCAGCGCGCTGCTCGCTTATGCGCGTCGCGCCGGCACCACTGGCCATCATCCGGTCGGTACATGTCGCATGGGCAGTGATGCGGCCGCAGTGGTCGATCCGCAGCTGCGCGTGCGCGGGGTGGCTGGCTTGCGGGTGGCGGATGCTTCAGTGATGCCGCTGCTGTTGTCGGGCAATACCAATGCTGCTGCGATCGTGATCGGCGAGCGGGCGGCGGATTTCATTTGCCGTGGCCAGCGCTGACATACGGCGTGTCACGGATGCAGGAAACAGGACGAAAGGATGGCGACGATGGGAAGCAATGAGCTGAATGATGTGCGTGCTGCGGGTGGCGCCGAGCTTGCGGAGGCCTTGGTGCAGCGCCTGCCCTTGCAGCTGCAGGCAATGAAGCAGGCGCAGGAAAGGGCGGGCGTGCCGGACGCTGGCGAGCGTCGGGATCGGCTGAGCCGCTTGCTGCAGCTGTTGCGCGAACAGGCGGACGAATTCTGTGCGGCGCTGGATGCCGACTACGGTGGTGGGCGCCCGCGCGAGACTTCATTGATGAGCGATGTGATGGCGACTTTCAGCTCGGTCAAGTATGCGCGTGGCCAGCTGGGCAAGTGGATGAAGCCGCAGCGTCGCCAGGGCGTGCTGCCCTTCAATCTGTTTGGTGCCCGGGTGGAAGTGCACGCTCAACCCAAAGGGGTGATCGGCATCCTCGGTACCTGGAATGTGCCGCTGTTCACCACCCTGACACCGCTCGCGTTTGTGCTCGCTGCCGGCAACCGGGCGCTGATCAAGCCGTCGGAATTCGTGCCGCGTACTTCTGCTTTGCTGCAGGAAGCGATCGCCAGGCGCTTCGCCGAGGATGAAGTGGCGGTGTGTACCGGGGATGCGCGTCTTGCCGCCGCATTCAGTGCGCAGCCTTTCGATCATCTGGTGTTCACCGGCAGCACGGCGACCGGCCGACGAGTGATGCAGGCCGCAGCGGCCAATCTGGTGCCGGTGACGCTTGAGCTGGGTGGCAAATCACCGGTGGTGATCGGACGCAGCGCCGATCTGCAACTGGCGGCCGAGCGCATCGTGCTTGGCAAGCTGCTCAATGGTGGTCAGGTCTGCGTCAGCCCTGACATCGTTCATGTGGCAGCCGAGCAGCTCGAAGCCTTCATCGTCGCCTGTCGCGCCGCCTGGCAGCGTTATTGTCCGCCCGGTTCGGAAGCGAGTCTGAGTGCGCTGATCGACCAGCGTCAGCGCAGTCGTCTGCAAGGCAGTCTGGATGAGTTGTCGGCCCTGGGCGTGCGTGTTGAAAACTGTGCATCTTCGCCCGCTGTCGGCCTTGATGCGGGCGAGCGGCGCTGGCCGCTGCGGCTGGTGATTGCGCCACCTGCGCACAGTCGCCTGGCGCAGGAGGAAATTTTCGGTCCGATTCTGCAGCTCGAAAGCTACCAGCAGTTCGATGAAGTGATCGCCCACATCAACGCCGGCTCGTCACCGCTGGCGCTGTACTACTTCGGCCGCGACCAGGCAGAGGAGCAGCGCCTGCTGAGTCACACCCGTTCCGGTGGCGTGGCGATCAACGAAGTGCTGCTGCAGGTGGCGGCAGTGGATGCACCGTTTGGCGGCATCGGCGGTTCGGGCATCGGACGTTATCACGGCCGTGAAGGTTTTGATGAGTTCAGCCATGCGCGCACGGTCTACCGCAGTGGCTGGTGGGATCCGCGCGCGAAGCTCGGCTTGCTGCCGCCTCATCCTCCGGCTTTGTATGAGCAGCTGAAGAAAACGATGCGGCTGTGATACTGCAGCCAGGGTTCGTTCAGTTGCCGCCGGCGCGCAGCGCTGCCGGGGTGAACTGATCGGGGTGGAGGCGGTCGCTGTTGAGCACCGGGCCGGTTTCGCGCTCCTGGAAAAGGTTGAAGGCGATGTAGCTGCCGGCGTTGAGGTCGTGATAAAAGCTGCTGCCGGCATGCCAGCCGCTGATGTCGAAAGCGTAATAGTTGTTGATGAAAGCGTGCTGCCACAACACGCCCCGGGCGTCGTAGTAATCACTCATCGATGCCAGCCAGTTGTCTTCGTCAATGAACAGCACCCGTTGGTGGAACAGGTGGCGCTGTCCGGTCTTGAGCTTGCCGACCAGCACCCATACCCGGCGCAACTCATAACGCATGAAATCCGGGTTGGCGTGTCGCCGGGTGAGCAGGTCGGCGTATTGGACCGTGCTGGCGTGCAGGCGATAGCTGTTGGCGGGGATGAACATTTCACGCTTGCCGAGCATGCTCCATTCAAAGCGGCTGGGGTCGCCATTCATCAGGCGGTCCTGGTCAATCATCATCTTGCCGCTCGATCCGCCCATTGGATCGTCGTAGCCGTAGGTCGGGAGCTGACGGACCTGGCGTGTGTTCGGGTCGTAGCGCCAGGCGAGGCGTTTGCCGAAGGAAAAATTGACCGGCTCGCGGGAGACGGTCGTCATGCCGCGATCGCGTTCGGGAAGCAGGATGTGGCTGTAGGCGTAGGACATCAGGCCGTCAAACACCTCTCCGGCGAGATCAGGATGGATGTAATGGCCGAGAATCCAGTTTTCCTGCCGCCCCCAGTTGATGCTGCCGCTGGAGCTGACATCGGCGATGTCGCGGATGACGATTTCGCTGAAGGCGCGTACCGGGAAGTTCATGTTGGCGAACAGTTCCATCGGCTGCTGCGGGATGGGGAACAGCACGCCGCCCTTGCGTGCGTGCTCGAAACCGAGACCTTCATCCGTCAACACGGTGTTGAGCGCATTCTGTCGCGAGATTTCACAGACCTGATCCGGATAGCGGAAGTCGCGCCGCCCCGGATAGACCGGTATGCGGAAAGTATCCGGATAGCGTCTGAACATCGCCTGCTGACCATCACTGAGCTGATGGGCATATTGCGCCATGTTGGCGGCGGTGATTTCGAACAGCGGTTGGTCAGCAGGGTAGGGGTCGACCGGATGCTGGCCGATGTTGGGGGTGTAGTCGACGTGCGGCGGCTTGCCCAGCCATTGACCGGAAAAGGCCGGGATGCTGCCATCCGCATTGGCGGTCGCTTCCGCGCCGGTGCAGGTCAGTTCGGTGCCAAGCCGCCTGGCTTCAGTGTCGCTCACCCGGGCGCCAGCACTGCTTGAAACCAGCAGTAAACCGATAATGATGCCGACCAATCGGCGGTGGCTGAATATATTCCTGCTCAAGTCGCTCCCCTTCTGAAGTCTGACAGCTCGCTTCAGCGGCCTGCCTGATTATCGCCGAACAGGCGATGTTCACCCAGACCGCAGCTCTGCTGGCCAGTCAGGCTGGCAGAACCTCCGGAGACGACAAAGCCGGACTCGGCAGAGTCCGGCTTTGTCGAAAGCGGTGTCTTCAGTTGCCTGCTGACCGGAGTGCGGCAGGCGTGAAGAGCTCGGGGGTGAGCGTGTCGCTGTTGAGCAGCGGCCCTTGCTTGCGCTCCTGGAACAGGTTGAAGGCGACGTAGCTGCCCGAATTCAGGTCATGGTAGAAGCTTGAGCCAGCGTGCCAGCTGTTCATGTCGTAACCATAGTAGTGATTGAGGAAGCCATGCTGCCAGAGTGCGCCGCGGGTGTCGTAGTAATCCCCCATCGAGGCCTGCCAGTTGTCTTCGTCGATGAACATCACCCGCTTGCCGAAGAGGTGGCGGTACTCAGGTTTGAGTGTGCCTTCAAGCACCCATACCCGACGCAGTTCATAACGCATGTAGTCCGGGTTGGCATGGTTGGGGGTGAGCAGATCGGCATATTTGACTGTATTGTCATGGAGGCGATAGGTGTTGGCCGGGATGAACATTTCACGCTTGCCGAGCATCTTCCATTCATAGCGGCTCGGATCGCCGTTCATCAGGCGATCCTGGTCGATGGTCATCTTGCCGCCGGTACCGCCCATCGGATTGTCATAGCCATAAGTGGGCAACTGGCGCACACGACGGGTGCCTGGGTCGTATTGCCAGGCCAGGCGCTTGGCAATGGCGAAGTTCACCGGTTCCTGGGAGACGGTCTTTGCACCACGATCACGTTCGGGCAGCAAAGTGGCGCTGTAGGAATAGGCCATCAGTCCTTCGAAGGTCTGTCCGACCATGTCGGGATGATTGTAGCCGCTGAGGTTGTTGTTTTCCTGTCTCCCCCAGGTGATCTGGCCGCTTGAGTTCACGTCGGCGATGTCGCGGGTCACGACTTCGCTGAAGGCGCGCACCGGGAAGTTCATGTTGGCGAGCAGTTCCATCGGCTGTTTGGGAATCGGGAACAGAATGCCGCCTTTGACCGCACCGGTGAAACCGAGACCGCCATCGGTCAGTTCGGCGTTCAAGGCGTTCTTTTTCGAGATATCGCACACCCAGTCCGGATAGCGGAAATCGCGCCGGCTCTGATAGACCGGAATGCGGAAGCTGTCGGGATATTTGTTGAGCAGGGCTTTTTGACCATCGCTGAGCTTGTCGGCGTATTGCGCCATGTTGGCGGCGGTGATCTGGAACAGCGGCTGGTCATCGGGGTAGGGGTCGACCGGATGCTGACCGACGTGCGGTTTGTAGTCGATGTGCGGCGGTTTGCCCAGCCACTTGCCCGAATAGGCCGGAATGCTGCCGTCAGCATTGGCTCCGGCTTCGGCGCCGATGCAGGTCAGTTCCTTGCCCAGTCTGGCGGCTTCCTCCTCGCTCAACTTGGCGATGGCGTTGCCGGCCAGCATCGACAGGGCTAGACCGCTGACGATGGTGAGGCGGTTCAATGAGTGCTTCTCCAATTTTCTCTCCTTTGGGTTTGGGCAGGGCCTGGCTGAGATTTTTTGCCAGAAGTTTTGCCAGAAGGGCTGGTCGCGATGTGCAGCAATCGGCGCGCAGGTCGGGGTGCATTCTTGGTCGCCGGGTGAAGCGCATCATCGTCTGTTTGGACGATTCACCGATTGGTGAAAATAAATGACGATGCAGGCTCTGAAAGTGCCTGCCGCGAGCTTGTTGTGGCGGCAATCTTGCGCGGAGATTTGCATGAAAATGAAACGAGTACTGGCGACGGCCTGCCTCGCCGGTGGTTTGCTGGCCGCCTGGTCATCAGCCTGGGCAACTGCGCCACAAGACGGCGATTCAGCGGTGGTGCTGCCTTATCCTGCACCTGCTTTTGCTGGCACGATGCACCGTACGCAGGCGCAATCCAGGCCGGATTTTCCGCGTCACCTGCGCGCGCCGCAGGGCGCACCGAATGTATTGCTGGTGATGACCGATGACGTCGGCTTTGCCGCTGCGAGCACTTTTGGCGGGGCGATTCCGACGCCGAGCCTGGACCGTCTTGCTGATCAGGGGCTGCGTTACAGCCGCTTTCACACCACCGCGATGTGCTCGCCGACCCGGGCGGCACTGCTCACCGGGCGCAACCATCATGCGGTCGGCACTGGCGTGGTTCAGGATCTGGCGACCGGCTATCCGGGCTATTCGGGGCACATGCCGCGCAGCGCAGCGAGCATCGCCCGAATCCTGACGCTCAATGGCTACAACACCGCGATGTTCGGCAAGCATCACAATGTCGAGCCGGCGGCAGTGTCGGCGAGCGGCCCGTTCGATCAATGGCCGACCGGGCTCGGCTTTGAGTATTTTTATGGTTTCGTGGCGGCTGAAACCAACCAGTTCAGCCCGGCGCTCTACCGTGGCACGACGCCGGTGGAAGCACCTGCAGGCGAGATGCTTGACCAGATCCTGGTCAATGATGCAATCAACTGGGTGCACAACCAGCAAGCGGCTGCACCGGACAAGCCGTTCTTCATCTATCTGGCTCCGGGGACTGCACATGCGCCGCATCAGGCACCGGCAGACTGGATTGCCCGCTTCCGCGGCCAGTTCGATGCCGGCTGGGACGTGCTGCGCGAGCAGATCTTTGCCCGTCAGCAGGCGCTGGGGGTGGTGCCTGCCGATACCGTGCTGACTGCGCGTCCGCAGAGCATTCCGCCCTGGGATGAAGTCAGTCCGGCGATGAAACAGGTTTCGGCCCGGATGATGGAAGTGTATGCCGGGATGCTGGCTTATCAGGATGCGCAGTTCGGGCGTCTGCTCGATGAGCTGGAGCGTATCGGACAGCTCGACAACACACTGGTGATTTTCATTGAAGGCGATAACGGCGCTTCAGCGGAAGGTCGGCTGTATGGCAGCATGAATCCGATGGGCGGCTTTGCCAACAATGTGGTCGAGACCGAAGCTGAGCTGCTGGCCAGCATCGATGAGCTGGGCGGTCCGCGCAGTGCAGCCAATTGGGGCGCTGGCTGGGCATGGATGACGAATACCCCTTTTCAATGGACCAAGCAGATCGCTTCTCATCTGGGCGGCACGCGCAATGGTCTGGTCCTGTCCTGGCCGCAAGGCATTCAGGGGCGTGGCGTGCGTTCGCAGTTTCATCACGTGATCGATATTGCGCCGACCATTCTCGAAGCCGCCGGCATCGCCCAGCCTGATGAAGTGCTGGGTGTGCCACAGCAGCGTGTCGATGGGGTGAGCATGGTGTACAGCTTTGCCGATCCGCAGGCCGCCGAGCGCCGTCACACCCAGTATTTCGAGATGATGGGCAACCATGCGATCTATCACGAAGGCTGGCTGGCCAGCACGCGGCCAACGCGGCGGACCTGGGAGCAGGGCGTCCGGGCCTATGATGCAGCCGACCCTTCGCAGTATCAGTGGGAGCTTTACGATTTGCGCAGCGATTTCAGCCAGGCCCGTGATCTGGCAGCGAGCAATCCCGACAAGCTCGCCGAGTTGCGCACGGTGTTTGATCGTGAAGCGCGCGCCAATAATGTTTATCCGCTTGATGACCGGCTCAACCTCGCCCGCTTTGCCGAAGCGGCAGCAGCTGGTCTGTCTCCGCGGCAGGAGTATGTGTATTGGGGCAAGGACATCATCGTTCCGGAAAATGCGGCACCGCGCTTTCGCGGCTCTTTCCGCCTGAGCGCGGAGATTGACGCCACGGTCGGCAAGGCGGAAGGGGTGCTTGCCGCGCTGGGCAGTCATTTTGCCGGCTGGAGCTTTTACCTGAAGGAAGGCCGGCCGGTGGTGGTGATGGCCGGTTCGCAGCAGGCTGAGCGCACTTACCGGGTGGCGGCCAGCAAGGCCGTGCCGGCTGGAGCCAGTACCGTCACTTATGAGTTTGATTCGGAGGGGGTGGGCAAGGGCGGGGTGATGCGGATCAGCATCAATGGCCAGCAGGTGGCGGAAGGTCGCATCGAGCAGACCATCATCCGCACGGTCGAGATGAGTGACACGTTTGACATCGGCCTGGACAGCAGCACCACCGTCACGGATGACTACCCCGGAAATGGGCGCTTCCAGGCTGAATTGCGCAAGCTCACGGTGAGCACGCTCGGCGCACGTTGAACTGACTGAACTTGAACTAACTGAGCTGGACGGGGTGCTGTCTGCACGGCTTGCTGCCGATGCATGGTGCCGGCACCAGGAATCAGTACGAGGAGATGGAATGAAAATCAGAAAAATCGCATCTGGATTCAGGCTTGGCCTCAGCGCTTGTGTACTGGCAGTCGGTGCGCAGTACGCGCAGGCGCAGGGGGGCCGGGCCGAGATTCCGCAGGTGGAGTTGCAGCGTGCCCCGGCCGGCGCTCCCAATGTGGTGGTCGTGCTGCTCGATGATGTCGGTTTCGGTGCGGCGGCGACCTTCGGTGGCCCGGCGCCGACCCCAACGCTTGATGCGCTGGCGCAGGATGGCTTGCGTTACAACCGTTTCCACACCACCGGGATCTGCACGCCAACACGCGCTTCGTTGCTTACCGGGCGCAATGCCCATGCGGCCAATGTCGGTGCAGTGATGAACAGCGCCACTGGCTATCCGGGTTATCAAGGCATTTTGCAGCGTGATACGGCTACCGTGGCGGAAGTGTTGCGCCAGCATGGTTACCATACTGCCCTGTTCGGCAAATGGCATCTGGTACCGGACTGGGAGGCTTCACAGTCGGGGCCATTCGAGCGCTGGCCAACCGGTCAGGGTTTCGATACTTTCTATGGTTTTCTGGGTGGCGAAACCGACTCGTTCAGCCCCACCTTGTACGAAGGGACACGCCAGCTGATCGAGCGCCCGGCCCCCGATCTTCACCTGACGACTGACCTGGCTGATCGCGCCATTGCCTGGATGGGGATGCAGCAGGCTGCCGAACCGGATCGTCCGTTCTTCCTGTATTTTGCCACCGGCGCCAATCATGCGCCGCTGCAGGCCCCGGCTGAATACATCGCCCGCTTCCAGGGCAAGTTCGATCAGGGCTGGGATGCAGCGCGTGAGGAAATCTTTGCCCGCCAGCAAAAGCTGGGCGTGATTCCGGCCAATGCCGCGCTGACCGCGCGTCCTGATGAATTGCCGGCCTGGTCTTCGCTGAATGCCGACGAGCAGAAAGTGGCTGCACGGCTGATGGAAGTCTACGCGGCGATGCTGGCGCATACCGATGATCAGGTTGGCCGCCTGGTGCAGGCGCTCAAGGACATGGGGCAATACGACAACACCCTGTTCGTGTACATCGTCGGTGATAACGGCAGCAGTGCCGAAGGTGGTCGTATCGGCAGCTCGAATATTCTCGGCGATCTGCAGGGGCTGTCGGGCGGCTTGCAGGCTCTGCTGGCGCAGTATGATCAGCTTGGCAGCGCGACCAGTTCCGCTCACTTTCCCGCTGCCTGGGCATGGGCAACCGATACACCTTTTCGCTGGACCAAGCAGATTGCCTCGCATCTGGGAGCAGTCCGCAATCCGTTGGTAATCAGCTGGCCGCAACGTATCCAGGACAAGGGCGGCCTGCGCAGCCAGTTTTCTCATGTGAATGACATTACGCCGACGATTCTGGAGGCGGTTGGCGTGTCGATGCCGGAAGAGGTCAATGGAGTCAGACAGAAGCCGCTGGATGGGGTCAGCCTGCTGTATACCTTTGCCGACAGCCAGACCGAGCCGTCACGTACCCAGTATTTCAATGTGTTCGGCAATCGCAGCATTTATCACGATGGCTGGCTGGCTTCGGCGATGCATGGCCCGGTGCCCTGGAAAGTGGCCTTGTCCGGCCAGAAACCGTTTACCGATGATCGCTGGGAGCTTTACCACCTTGATGCCGATTTCAGCCAGGCGAATGATCTGGCTGACCAGGAAGGGGAACGTCTGAGCGGGCTCCGGCAGTTGTTCGATGAGGAAGCGCGTCGCAATGATGTGCTGCCCCTGCATGGACCGATCATGGGCGGCGGGCGTGGTCTGCCTTCGCGTATCGAGGGGCGCAGCCAGGTGCGTTACTACCCCGGAACCTACGGAATGGCTGAAGCTGGCGTCCCCAATGTTCGCAATCTGAGTCATCGCATCGACGCCCTGCTCGAGATCCCCGAGCGTGGTGCGCGTGGGGTGGTGACGGCGATCGGCGGCCATTCTGCCGGCTGGTCGCTGTACATCGATGAGCAAGGTCATCCGGTCTATCATTACAAGCTGTTTGACGTTGAAACCGTGGTGCTGCGCGGCAAGACGCCTTTGCCCGCCGGTGAAGTGAAGCTGAGCTATCAATTCACCCGCACCGGTCAGGGGCCGCATGGTGGTGGCGAAGCTCGTTTGCTGGTCAATGGCAAGGAGGTCGCGAGTGCTGTCATCGGGCGGACTTCGCCAGCCTTGTTCACCATCCATGAAACTTTTGATATCGGCATGGATACCGGTTCAGCGGTTGGTCCGTATGCCGTGCCTTACCAGTTCAGTGGCGGGCGGATCAAGCACGTTGATGTCAGCGTAAATTGATGCGGGTGGTGGTCGGAACCGGAGTCGGCGTGTTTTTTGGTTTCGTGGGTTGATTGCCGTTATTCGGTTCCTTTGCAGGCAGAAAAAATCATGAAAAAAAGATGCGTAACGGGCTTCAGGACGGAGCTGATGCAAGCTGCCCTGTCTTGTGCCACCTTGTTCATCGCCTTGCCAGCGCTGGCGGCGCTGCCACCACCGCCGCCACAGCTGGAACTGGGTGGTGCGCCGACCGGGGCGCCGAATGTGGTGGTGGTGATGCTCGACGATGTCGGCTTTGGCGCTGCCGGCACGTTTGGCGGTCCGGCGCCGACGCCGACGCTGGAAGCGCTGGCGCAGGAAGGTTTGCGTTATAACCGTTTCCATACCACCGGCATCTGTTCGCCGACCCGGGCTGCGCTGCTGACCGGACGCAACTCCCATGCTGCCAACGTCGGCACCATCATCAACACGTCGATGGGTTATCCCGGCTACCAGGGGGTGCTGCAGCCGGAGACGGCGACGGTGGCCGAAGTGCTGCGTCAGCATGGTTACAGCACGGCGCTGTTTGGCAAATGGCATCTGGTGCCGGACTGGGAAGCTTCGCAGAATGGTCCGTTCGAGCGCTGGCCGACCGGCCAGGGTTTCGAGACTTTCTATGGCTTCCTCGGCGGCGAGACTGATTCTTTCCATCCTTCGCTGCATGAAGGCACCCGCCAGCTGGTGGCGCCGGTACAGTCGGCCGACTACCACCTCAGCGAAGATCTCGCCGCCCGGGCTTCGGCGTGGATGAGCTTGCAGCATGCGGCCGATCCGGCACGTCCTTTCTTCCTCTATTTTGCGCCGGGCGCCACGCACGCGCCGCTGCAGGCGCCGCAGGCGTGGATCGAGCGTTTCAAAGGTCAGTTCGATCAGGGCTGGGATCGCGCGCGCGAGGAAATCTTTGCCCGCCAGCAAAAGCTCGGCGTGATTCCAGCCGATGCCGAGCTGAGCCCGCGGCCGGCGTCCTTGCCGGCCTGGTCTTCGCTGTCGGCGGATGAGCAGAAAGTGGCGTCGAGGCTGATGGAAGTCTACGCGGCTTTCCTCGCTCATACCGATGCCCAGGTCGGGGAGCTGGTGCGCACCCTGAAACAGCTCGGTGAATACGACAACACCTTGTTCATCTACATCGTCGGTGACAACGGTGCCAGCGCCGAAGGGGGACTGCAGGGCAGTACCAATTACATGGGCGATGTGCAGAAACTGTCCAGTGGTCTGGAAGGTTTGCTTGCCCGCTATGACGAACTGGGTGGCCCCGGCTCCGGCGCTCACTATCCGGCAGGCTGGGCATGGGCAACCAATACGCCGTTCCAGTGGATGAAGCAGGTTTCTTCCCACCTGGGCGCAACGCGCAATCCGCTGGTGATCAGCTGGCCGCAGCGCATCCAGGACAAGGGCGGTCTGCGCAATCAGTTCTCTCATGTCAACGACATTGCGCCGACGATTCTCGAAGCGGTGGGCATCGAGATGCCGGCAGTGGTCAATGGCGTGACGCAGAAACCGCTGGACGGAGTGAGTCTGCTGTACAGCTTTACCCCGACCACTGAAGAGCGCCATCGGACCCAGTATTTCAACGTGTTCGGCAATCGCAGCATTTACCATGATGGCTGGCTGGCTTCGGCTTTTCACGGCCCCGAGCCGTGGAATGTGACTTTCTCGGCGCCGCGGGATTTTGATCTTGACCGCTGGGAGCTGTATCACCTTGAGCGCGATTTCAGCCAGAACCGGGATCTCGCGGCCAGTGAAACCGAGCGTCTGTCGGCGCTGCAGAGCTTGTTCTGGCAGGAAGCCGAGCGCAACAGCGTGCTGCCGCTGCACGAGCCGGCGCTGGGTGGCAACACTGGCATGCCTTCGCGGCTGGGAGGACGCAAGTCGGTGCGCTATTACGCCGGCAGCTATGGTCTGGTCGAATCGGCGGTGCCCAATGTGCGCAATGTCTCGCACCGCATCGTCGCCAGGCTGAAGGTCGAGGCAGCGCAGGCGCAAGGTGTGGTGGCAGCGATGGGAGGCGATTCGGCAGGCTGGTCGCTGTATCTCGATGAGCAGGGACGGCCGCGCTATCATTACCGGCTGTTTGACGTCGAAACGGTGGTGCTGGCGGGTGAAGCGCCTTTGCCGGCAGGCGAAGTGGAACTGGCTTACGAGTTCGTCCGTACTGGCAAAGGTTTGCATGGTGGCGGTGAAGGCCGCTTGCTGGTGAATGGCAAGGAAGTTGCCCGGGCGCCGATCGAGCGTACCGCACCGGCCTTTTTCACCATTCATGAAAGTTTCGATGTCGGTATGGATACCGGTTCGCCAGTCGGGCCGTATGCGGTGCCGGCACGGTTCAGTGGCGGGCGGATCGAGCATGTTGATCTGCTGCTGAATTGAGCGGCAGGTAGTGCGTTGTTCCGGGGCGCCTGTGGGCGCCCTTGTTGCATGGTGCGGGAGAGAAAACTTGGCGTTGTTCAGGAAATGCGTGCAGAAAGCGCTGTGCTGGTGGGGCGGTGCGTGGCAGATGCTGCTGATGGCTGCTTTGCTGTGGCCGATGCTGGTGCTGGCGGCAGCGGATGGTCGTCTCGAGCTTTCGGCTGGCCATGTGGCCGAGAGCGAATGTCTCGGCTGTCATGCCGAGCAGGCCGCCCGCCATGCGCGCTCCCATCACGCCCAGGCGATGCTGCCGGCCAGTGACGACAGCGTGCGGGCACGTTTCCCTTCCAGTTACCAGGGGCCAGGGCCGCAAGCCGATTTCCTGCGCGAGGGTGGGCGTTTCCTGGTCGACACCGTGGGTCCGGACGGGGAGCGTGGCCGTTTTGTCATTGCCTACACCTTCGGCTTCGAGCCCTTGCAGCAATATCTGCTCGAGCTGCCCGGTGGCCGCTTGCAGGCACTCGATCTGGCCTGGGACACGCGGGCAGGACGCTGGTTCTGGTTGGGCGAGGATGAGGAGCAAGGGGGCGCAGCGAACAGTCGTCTGCACTGGAGCGGCAGCTTTTATCGCTGGAATCGCAATTGTGCCGACTGTCATTCCACCGCAGTGGAGAAAGGCTTCGATCTGGCCAGTGGCGAATATGCGACCCGCTACGCCCATGTCAGCATCGGCTGCCAGTCTTGCCATGGTCCGGGGGGCGCTCACGTGGACTGGGCAAAAACGACTGCAGCTGGAACCGCGGCCGCGCTGGCGGACAAGGGGCTTGCCGCTTCGGCGAGTGCCGAAAGCTGCCTTGGCTGTCATGCCCGTCGGGTGAGCATTGCTGAGGGCTTCGGTGTCGGCAAGGCTTTTCTTGACCACCACTCGCCCAGCCTGATCACCTCAGGGCTGTACTTCCCGGATGGCCAGATCCGCGATGAAGTGTTCGAGTACGCTTCCTTGATGCAGAGCCGGATGGGCGCCGCAGGGGTGAATTGTCTCGACTGCCATGATGCGCACAGCGGTGAGCTGCGCCTGCCGGGCGATGGGGTTTGTCTGCAATGTCACGCGCCGGGAGCACAATCGCGTTTTGCGGCCGTGGTTCCCCAGGCTGACTTTGCCAGCAGTCGCCACCACCATCATCCTTCCGCAGGTTCAGGTTCAGCTTCAGCTTCAGGAGCGGCCTGCGTCGATTGTCACATGCCGACGCGAACCTACATGAAAGTCGATCCGCGTCGTGATCATGCGTTTTCGATTCCGCGTCCGGATCTGTCCGTCCGTTTCGGCGTGCCGAATGCCTGCACCAACTGTC
>JAVEVA010000014.1:40422-49616 GCA_034005275.1 Thauera sp.
TGCGTCGATTGTCACATGCCGACGCGAACCTACATGAAAGTCGATCCGCGTCGTGATCATGCGTTTTCGATTCCGCGTCCGGATCTGTCCGTCCGTTTCGGCGTGCCGAATGCCTGCACCAACTGTCATCAGCAGCGTGATGCAGCCTGGGCGGCAGCGACGATGGATGACTGGTATGGCAGGCAGTGGCGGCAGCGGCCGAGTAGCGCTGCGGCGTTTGCGGCGGCCTGGGGGGAGCGTGGCGGCACCGGCCGCCGAGGGGCGGCGGAGGCGATGCGCAAGCTGCTGGTGCGCACCGATCTGGCCGGTATCGTGCGCGGCAGTGCCTTGCTGGCCTATGCCGAACTGGTCGGCCCGGCAGCACGCACAAACTTGCAGGCCGGGGCGCGCGCCGCGGATCCGCTGGTGCGGCTCGGTGCTGCGCAGGGCGCAGCGCAGTTGCCGCCGGCGATGCGTGGCGAAGTGATCGGCGAGTTGCTGGCCGATCCCTTGCGTGCGGTACGACTGGCCAGTCTGCGCAGCCTCGCTGCCGTGCCGCCCACCAGTCTCAGTCCGGCCCAGCGCCAGCAGCTGGCGGCGGCGGAAGCGGATCTTGCCGCCTATCTGCAAGCCAATATCGACACCGCCGAGGCGCATGAGCTGCTGGCCAATGTGCGTTTTGACCAGCAGCGCTGGGCGGAAGCCGAAGCCGCTTTCAGGCAGTCGTTGCGGCTCGATCCTCGTCATGTTGATGCCTATCTGAATCTTGCCGAACTGATGCGCTTGCGCAACGGCGAAGCAGCGGCGCTGGCAGTGCTCGACGAAGGCCTGCGTGCGAATGCCGGCAGTGCCGAACTTCATCATGCCCGCGGGCTGGCCCGGGTGCGGGCCGGTGAGCTGGCAAAAGCGGCGGATGAGCTTGCCCGTGCGCGTGCGCTGGCGCCGCGCTCCAGCCTGTATGCTTATACGCATGCGCTGGCGCTCGATGGTCTGGGGCGCAGTGTCGAAGCTTATGAGAGCTTGCGTACTGCGGCACTGCTCGACCGGGAAGACGAGCAGCTGCTGGCCGTCGAGCTGCAGCTGGCGCTGAAGCTGGGGCGGGTGAATGAGGCACGTCTGCTTGCCCGCAGCTTGCTGCGCCTGGACGCAGACAATGAATCGGTGCGTGCGTTATTGCAATCCTTGCAGGAGAGGAACTGAGCGAATGGAACAAGCTGTGCAGCCTGAAGCAGCGGCCCCGGTCGGCAAGCGGACGCGGCGCCGGGCTTTGAGTGCCGAGGAAACACGTCATCGCATCCTCGATGTGGCGGAAGATCTTTTCGGCCAGCGCGGCGTGTATGCAGTGTCGCTGCGGGAGATGAACGCCGTCTGCAAAATCAGTCAAGGCGTGCTCCACTATCATTTCGGCGGGCGGGAAGCGCTGGTCGAAGCCATTCTCGATCGCCATTTGCCGGCAATCAGTGAGGTACGCCGACGCAAGATCGATGCGCTGGTCGCCACCGGCGCGCAGGTCGGGGCACGCCAGGTTGCCGAGGTGCTGGTCGAGCCGCTCGCCTGGCTGGCGATGAGCAGTGCGGCGGGGCTGCGCTTCGTCCGTTTTCTCGGCCGCCTCCACCAGGACAATAATCCGCTTTACATCGAGCTGGTCAGCAAGTATTCGCGTGGCTCGAATTTTGCCGTGCTGCTGGCACGTTGCTGGCCGGAGCAGGATTATCGTCTGGTCGAGACAGCGCTCGGGATGGGGCTGGATGTGATGTTTACCACTCTGGGGGCGCTCGATCGCCCCAATCGCAGCTGGCAGAGCGCGCTGGGCGCTGCGCCGCTGTCAGCGGAGTCGCGGGTGGAACTGCTGATCGCGTTCATTGCCCGTGGTCTTGAACAGATCGCCGGGCAGGTCGGGTAGTCTTGTTTACAGCAGGTGGGCGAGCGCAAACGGTACGCCGGCGAGACCGCACAAACCCAGCTTGCCCCAGAAGGCGAGGCGAGGAGACTGGTGATTCCATAGCCCGAGCGCGCCAAAAGCGCCCATCGCGCCGGCGCCACTGATCCAGATACCGCTCAGGCCGGCGAAGCCGAGCAGACCCATGATGCGGACTGCCAGGCCGGGGCGGGATTTTTCCACCGGATTGCGGATGCCGGCGAGGCCGGCGAAACCGATCAGGCCGATGAGGCCGATCCAGGGGGCGATGGTGTCGATGTTCATCTTGATGTCTCCGTGTGTGGCTTTGTATGGTTTCCGAAGCCTGGGCAGCAGGCGGAAAAAAGGCCTGTCCGGGGACAGGCCTTGGCGCTTACTGCTCAGGCGTCATCCTGAAAGACTCAGGAGCGGCCTTCGGTATAAGGGGTGACACCCTTCGGCACGTAATAGCCTTCGCACTGGTCGAGGTATTCCTGCCGCTTGGCGCGCGGGTTGTAGAACTGCTTGTACCAGATGCGGGCCTTCATGAAGGCGCCGTCGCTGGGGATGAACAGACCATTGAGGCAGGGGCCTTTCTGGGTCCACACTTCGAAGTCCTGGGCGAAAGCGAGGCGGCTCACTTCCTGGAAGTGGCGGGCGGCGACCAGGTCGGCGGAAGTGGCTTTTTCGCTGCTGCTGGGCGACTTGACCAGCAGGGCATGCCAGACCTTGATCGAGCCATCATCGACCGGAGTGTGGACGATGAACAGCACCGAGTCATACAGGCCGGTGAGGTGCGAGATCAGCACACCGGGGCCGTGGTAGGTGGTCACGGTGTCGAGGATCGGGCTGACGCCGTCTTCACCGACCAGGGTGCGGTGCGGGCCGCACTGGCGCTGGATGGCGTGAATGCCCTTGAATTCGTTCTCGTACTTGAGCACGGTGGAGCCGTGGATGGGGCTCAGATGGCCGTAGTCACCGATGTTGTCGACCACTTCCTGCGGGTGCTGGTTGAGGATGCCGAGGTGGTCGTACTTCCAGCGCACCCAGGAGGGATCATCCCATTCCGGCAGGCTGGGAGCGTCCCACTCGGGTTCGCCGCCTTCGGGGTCGTGCCAGACCCAGATTGCGCCCAGGCTCTCGACCACCGGCCAGGATTTGACCGAAGCGGTGGGCGGGATCGGGCCGTCATGGTAGGGGATGTCGTCGCACATGCCGTCGGCACCGAAACGCCAGCCGTGATAGGGGCAACGGATGCCATCGCCTTCGATATTGGTGCCACCGCCGTCAATGACCACGTAGGAGGTGCTGTTGGGAGCGCCAAGGTGGGTCTTCATGTGCGGACAGTAGGCGTCAAGCATCACGACCCTGCCGGTTTCACGGCCACGGTAGAGCGCGAAGTCCTGACCGAAAAAACGGACTGCGAGCGGTTTGTGGGTTTCCAGCTCGGTCGCTTCAGCGACCATGAACCAGCCACGCGGGAAAGTGAATTCGCCGAGGCGATAGTCCTTTGTTGTTGCCATGCGAGTCTCCTCTTCATGTTGCAGTGAACTGTTGGGTAGGCCTGCTCATGCAGGTGAACCACAGTGTGACTGATTCTGGCTGCGCTACCGGCCCGATTCATCCTTCGTTCGGACGATGGAAAGAGCATTTCGCGACGGTTCTTCCTTGATTGCAAGCGTTTTTTTGAGCTGGATCAAGCATCGTCCTTTTGGACGTGTCAGTAGTTTTGATCGGCGCATAAGGTTTCGACCACAAAGAAAGAACAGGAGCAGTGCGAGGATGAGGCAAGCAGAAGATCAGGGGATCGAGTTTCCCTTTGTGCCGCCACAGCCGGATGGTGAACTGGTTGAAGTGGCTCCGGGTCTGCTGTGGGCGCGGATGTCGATGCCGATGCAGCTCGATCACATCAATGTCTATCTGCTGCGTGACGGCGACGGCTGGTTCATTGTCGATACCGGACTCAATCTGCCGCAAACTCGCCAGGCCTGGGAAAAGCACCTTGCCGAGCATCTTGACGGCTTGCCGCTGAAGGGGCTGATCTGCACCCATTTCCACTACGATCATGCCGGGCTGTCGGCCTGGTTCATCGAACACTACGAAGTGCCGCTTTACATGACGCATGGCGAATATTTCACCATGCGCACCCTCGCGGGGCCGCCGCCTGATCCGCTGCCCGAGCAGCTGCTGCGCTTCTATGTGCGCGCCGGGATGCCGCGTGATCAGGTCGAGACGCTGTTCGAGCGCCTGCGCCGCGACCCTTTCATGCCGCCTCAGCCGGGTGCCTTCACCCGCTTGCGCGAAGGGCAGTTGCTCGAGATCGGCGGCCGGCAGTGGCAGGTGGTGATCGGCGAAGGCCATTCTCCCGAGCACGCCTGCCTGTACTGCGCTGAAGACCAGCTGTTGATTGCCGGCGATCAGCTTCTGCCCCGCATCACTTCCAACGTCCTCGTCACCGACATCGAGCCGGAAGCCAATCCGCTCAAGCTGTGGCTGGACTCGCTCAAACGCCTTGCCACGCTTGCCCCCGATACCCTGGTGCTGCCGTCACACGAACGGGTGTTCCGTGGTTTGCGCACCCGGGTGTCGCAACTGCAGGCACACCACGAAGGGCAGTTCGACATCGTGCGCCGCTGCATCGACGAGCTTGGCTCGGCCACTGCCTACGAGGTCAAGCAGCGCCTGTTTCTCCGTGAGCTCAGCCCGATCGAGGACATGATGGCGCTGGGGGAAACCATTGCCCATCTGTCCTGCCTGCGTTACTCGGGTCAGCTCAGACGCGTCCTGGATGACGACGGTCTGTATCGCTTCAGTCTTGCCAATTGATTTTTCAGGAGTAGTCAATGTCCCAGCTTTCCGAGCTCGCTGACAAGGTTCGCGCCCAGCTCACCGCCCCGGGAGCCCCATTCGAAGTGGTCGAGACCTTCGTCGATGGGCGGCCGATGCAGGTGTATCGCAATGCTTTCCAGAACCTGCCGCAGTTCATTGCCAGTGCCCGCGAACATGGTGACAAGCCTTTCATCACTTTCCAGGATGAAGTGTGGACTTTCAGCCGTTTCTTTGCCGAAGCGGATGCGATTGTCGCGCAATTGCTGAACTGGGGAGTCAAGCCCGGTGACCGTGTTGCGGTGGCGATGCGCAACCGGCCGGAGTGGGCGGTGGTGCTGGTGGCGACGGCGATGATTGGTGCCGTGCCGGCGCCGATCAACAGCTTCGGGCTGGGTGAGGAGCTGCTGGCGGCGATCACCGACGTCGAGCCGGCGGTTTATGCCTGTGACCTTGATCGTCTGAAACGGATCAATGACGAGACCGGTGTGGCGGGCTGTCGCATCCTTTGCGTTGGCGACGGCGCCGAGTTGCCGGCAGGCGTGGCGGACTACCAGACGCTGATCAGTGTCGCCGCTGCGCCGCAACCGCTGCCCGAGCTTGCGCCGGAAGATCCTGCGCTGATCCTGTTCACCTCGGGTGCGACCAGTCGTGCGAAAGGGGTGTTGTCGTCCCAGCGCGCGGTCTGCCAGGCCTTGTTCAACATCGACTTCATCGGTGCGTTCTCGGCGATGACTTCGCCTGAAGCGATTGAGCTCCTGATGAAACGCGGTCTGCCGCCGACCACGCTCACTGCGGTGCCGCTGTTCCACGTCAGTGGCCTGCATGCCCAGCTGCTCAGTGCGCTGCGTGGCGGCCGTCATCTTGTTTTTGTCACGCGTTGGGATCCGGCAACGGCGATGGAGCTCATCCGTGATCAGCGCATCACCCAGTTCAACGGTGCGCCGTCGATGGTGATGCAGTTGCTGGCGCAGCCCGGTTTTGATGATCCGGCGCAGAGCGGTTCGCTGGGCGGGATCGGTTTCGGTGGTGCGGGCCTGCCGCAGCGGCTGATCACCGAAGTGATGCAGCGTCGCCCGAATTCGATGTCCGGTATCGGTTACGGGCTGACCGAGACCAATGGCACGGCCGCCGCCGCTTCCGGGACGCTGTTTGCCTACAAGCCGAAGAGCTCGGGGGTCATTTCGCCAGTAGTTGAAGTCAAGGTGATCGATGCCAGTGGTGAAGCGCTGCCGCGTTGCGAAGCTGGCGAAATCTGCCTGCGTGGCGCACCGGTGATGGAAGGCTACTGGCGCGACGAGGCCGCCACGCGTGCGGCGATGAGTGATGGCTGGTTCCGCACCGGCGACGTCGGCTATGTCGATGATGAAGGTTTCCTGTTCATCGTCGACCGCATCAAGGATGTGATCAACCGCAGTGGCGAGAAGTTTGCTGCGGCCGAAGTCGAATCCTGCCTGTTGCAGATTCCCGATGTGCTCGAAGCTGCAGTGTTCGCCGTACCCGACGAGGACACCGGCGAAGCGGCGGTGGCGATGCTTTCGGTCAAGGAAGGCTCCGATCTTGATGAAGCGAAGGTCAAGGCGCACGTTGCTGCGCATCTGGCTTCGTACAAGGTGCCGGCAGTGGTGCAGCTGCTGGTCGATTCTCTGCCGCGCAACCCGGCAGGCAAGCTGCTCAAGGTGCAATTACGCAACACTTACCTTGGCGTAACTGAAGGTTGATTGATTATTCAAGCTTATTTGGTGATAAATTAAGTTAATATCGATGCCTGTCACCCGTTGCGGTGCTGGCAACAGCAACGGCCTGGAGGTGCTGCTCTTCAGGCGGTTGGGCAACACACCAAATCAGCAGGTAGCAGCAGTTCATCTTTTCATGGAGGCAAATAGATGACTAAAACCCGTATCCTCGCACCAGTCATGACCACGCTGGCGCTGTCCCTGGCCGCTGGCCATGCTTTTGCCAAGGTCAGTCAGGAAGAGGCCGACCGCCTTGGCAAGGATCTCACTTGCGTTGGCGCCGAAGCCGCTGGCAACGCTGATGGCAGCATCCCGCCCTTCTCGGGCAAATGGCTGGGCAAGCCGCCGCACGTTGACTACACCCTGCACGTTGGTCAGCACGTGGTTGATGTCTATCCGGATGACAAGCCGCTGTTCGAGATCACGGCTGCCAACGTCGACCAGTACGCCGACAAGCTGTCCGACGGCCAGAAGGCACTGTTCAAGAAATTCCCCAACACCTATCGCATGCAGGTCTATCAGAGCCGGCGCGATTTCCGCTACCCGGATCAGATCTGTGAAGTCGCCAAGAAGAATGCGCTCGAAGCCGAGCTGATCGACGGCGGTCTGGGCTACAACGGCTACAAGGGACCGATCGGTTTCCCGATCCCCAAGCAGCCGATGGAAGTGCTGGCCAACATGAACTTCCCCTATCGCGCCTTCACCGAAAACATGGTGCGTGACATTGCCGACGTCAGTACCGACGGCAGCATCACCTGGGGTCGCCAGCTCAACCAGAACCTCAACATCGTCACTTCGCCCGATGAAATCGGCAAGCCGATGGAAGGTCTGATGGCGCTGACCGTTACCGGTGCCCTGTTGCCCGAGCGTGACCGTGGCAGCTACACCGCTTCGCGCGAGCCGGTGAACTTTGCCCAGAACAAGCGTCTGGCCTGGCAATACGATCCGGGCACCCGCCGCGTGCGTCAGCTGCCGACCTACGGCTTCGATACGCCGATGGCCGGCACCGGTGGCAAGATCACCATTGACCAGGACCGCCTGATGAACGGCGACCCCAGCCGTTACGAGTGGAAGCTGCACGGCAAGAAAGAGCTGTTCATTCCGGCCAACTCCTACCGCCTCCACGCCAAGACGGTCAAGTACGCCGACCTGCTGCAGAAAGGCCATCCGAATCCGGATCTCGTCCGCTACGAGTTGCGTCGTGTCTGGGTGCTGGAAGGTTCGCTGAAGCCGGAGTTTCGCCATGCTTTCGGTCGTCGCGTGATGTACATCGACGAAGACAACTGGCAAGCCTCGGTGGGTGACTACTACGATACTCGTGGCGAACTGTGGCAGCACGGTGCCATCAACCACTTCTATGCTTTTGACCTCAACGCATGGCAGGCAGGGACCACCTTCTTCCATGACCTCAACTCGGGCGCCTATGTTGCTTTCAACCTGATTCAGGAACGCGACAAGTCGTGGATCCTCAATGCCGGTGATCTCAATCCCGACATGTTCACGCCGGCCGCAATGCGTGCCTTGGGTCAATAACCATAGCCTGTGCGAGATTAGAGAATGAAATTTGCATACACAATGAAGCCGCTGGCCGTTGCGGTGCTGGGTCTGGGCTTGTCGGCACCGGTGCTGGCGTTTGACGATATCGACCTGGGCCAGGGCACGGTGCTCGAGTCGCGCCTCACCGCGACCTACTCGGTCGGTACCCGTCTGTCGAAGGCGGATCGCCTGCTGTCGTCGGACGCGACCAATGCCACCGGCAATGATGGCAACAACAACTTCAAGCGCGGTGATCTCACTGCCAACCGTCTGGCGCTGTTGTTTGACACGCACCTGAAGAATGGGCGTTCCGGCTTCGTGCTCTCGGCCAGTACTTTCTACGATGATGTCTATCATCAGGGCAACAGCCACTCGAAGACGGTCAATGCCCCCAATACGCTGGGCAAGGCGGATCATTTCCCGAGCCGTACCAAGCGTTATCACGGCGGTTACAGCCGTCTGATGGATGCGTACGCCTACACCACCTTCAACCTGGGTGACCAGGGACGGATGACGGTGCGCGCGGGCAAGCACGTGGTGTCCTGGGGCGAGACCCTGTTCATTGGCGGCGTTTCCTCTGCGCAAGGCCCTGCCGACGGCACCAAGGTGGGTGTGGCCGGTACTGAAGTGAAGGACATGCTGCTGCCGGAAGATCAGGTTTCGCTGCTGTATGAAGTGACTCCCGAGCTGTCGCTGATGGCCCATGCCCAGTATGGCTGGCACGAAACCATCCTCAACGCGCCGGGCTCGTTCATGAGCAACAACGACCTGATGGGACCGGGTTCGCCCTGCCTGAGCACAGCGGGTGGTCGCTGCACCGGTCCGCGCGTCAAGGGCAAGGAGCCGAAGGACAGCGGGCAGTGGGGGGTTGGCGCCAAGTATCGGGTGACCGATGAAACCGAAGTTGGCCTGATCTACCTCAACTACCACGATCGTGCGCCGGCCGGTCTGGATGTGCGCGGGATGATGATGGATATCGGCGGCACGCCGACTTTCATCCCGACCTCGTACAGCCCGATCTTCTTCGACAACATCAAGATGCTGGCGACGACCTTCACCACCACTTTCGGTGAATTCACCGTCGGTGGCGAACTGTCCTACCGCAAGGATGCACCGGCCAACCTGGTTGGCGGTGCGCCGACCAAGGCCAACGTGTGGCAGACCAACGTCAACACGATGTACAACCTTGGCCGCACGGTCCTGGCGCCGCAAGGCACCTT
>JAVEVA010000093.1:0-7178 GCA_034005275.1 Thauera sp.
TCCAGGTCGGCAAGAAACCGGTCACGGCGGGTGACTCGTTTCTTGCTGGCGTACTCCAGTTCCGAAAAGCTGCTTTGCATCGCGCTTGAGTCCTTGTCTTTCAACACCCGTATTTTCTCAGGCAATCGCGGCCGGAGGTGAGAATATTTCAGTGTTTCCCTAAGGGCTGTTGCGCTCCTGCCTGCCCTCGCAGGCGGCGACAAAGACCGGGTCAGCGCTGCTGATCCGGCTCAGTTCCGCCTTCGCTTGAGGATGCTCCGGGTCGATGCTGACTCGTTCGAAGCTGCTGCAGTTGAGTACATGGAGTCGGGTGCGCATGCGCTCGACCGGATCCTTGCTGAATTCGTAGGCCAGATATTCGACTACCTGAGTTCCAGCCTGATCCTGGGCGCGGAAATTGCCATCAGCGACGCTGAAGGCGTTGATGGCCGGTGAAACATAGCTCCATGGCTTGAAGAAGCTGCTGCCGCGTGTGGTGTCGAACACCAGCGCACCGGCCGGCAGCTGGCTGCGTTTGAAGTCGTACCAGGTGTAGTCGTAATACGCCAGATAGCCGAGCATGCCGGCGCCGGCGAAGGCGGGGATGAGCCATTTCGGCAGGCGCTGGCGGCTGAGGCTGCGCAGCAGGTAGGCGATGCCGCCCAGGCTGAGACCGGAGATGAAGACTGCAAGCAGGTGCCAGGTCATGGTGCGAAGTGATTCCCTCTTGTGGCAGGTGGGTGAAATGACGGCTGAAAAAAAGCGGCAGGGGCCTGAGGCCTCCTGCCGCCGGCGATCAGTCAGTGAGGACGCATGCCGGTCCCCAACTCACGATCTCACGATCACGGATAACGCACGCGACGAACCATATCCTGGATCTGTGCCGACGGCGCTTCGGTGGCCAGGGAAACGACAATCCCGACCGTGAAGTTGATCAGCGCACCGATGCAGCCCACCGACAGCGGCGAGATGCCCAGGATCCAGTTATCCGGAGTGTTCTGGAAAGTATTCGTTCCCGGAATGAAGAACCAGCCCAGATAAAGGAAGATGTAGACGATGGTGAACGTGGCGCCCGCGAGCATGCCGGCCACTGCGCCCGTGCTGTTGATCCGCTTGAAGAAGATGCCGAGGATCAGGCAGGGGAAGAGCGAGGAGGCCGCCATGCCGAACGCCAGTGCCACCGTCTGCGCGGCAAAGCCGGGCGGATTGAGCCCCAGCCAGGTGGCCACCACGATTGCCCCGACCATCGCCAGCCGTGCATAGAGCATCTCGGTCTTGTCGGAGATGTGCGGCATCAGCGTGTTCTTCAGCAAGTCGTGGCTGACTGCCGAAGAAATGGCCAGCAACAAGCCGGAAGCCGTCGACAGCGCTGCGGCAATCCCCCCTGCGGCAATCAGACCGATTATCCATGCCGGCATGTTGGCAATTTCGGGCAGGGCGAGAACGAGGATGTCGTTATTCACCGTCAGCTCGTTGCCTTGCCAGCCACGCTCCGCCGCCGCGCCGGATTCGAAGCTGGCATTGGCGCTGTTGTAGAACTGGACGCGGCCATCACCGTTCTTGTCCTCGAACTTCAGCAGGCCGGTGTGCTCCCAGGTCTTGAACCACTCGGGCCGCTCGTCATAGGCTAGCGCCGGCGCCTGCGTGCCTTGCGGATAAACCGTTTCAAGCAGGTTGAGGCGCGACATGCCGGCGAGGGCAGGTGCGGTGGTGTAGAACAGGGCGATGAACACCAGCGCCCAGCCGGCCGACCAGCGTGCATCCTGGATGTTGGGCACGGTGAAGAAGCGGATGATGACGTGGGGCAGACCTGCGGTACCGACCATCAGGGTCAGGGTGAACAGGAACATGTTCCACTTGTTGCTGACGTCGGCGGTGTAGTCCTGGAAGCCGAGGTCGCGCACCACTTCGTTCAGACGCTGCAGCAGCGGGATGCCGGACTCGAGGTGAGTGCCGAACAGGCCGGTTTGCGGCAGGAAGTGGCCGGTCATCATCAGCGACAGGTAGACCGCCGGGATGGTGAACGCGAGGATGAGCACGATGTACTGTGCCACCTGGGTGTAGGTCACGCCCTTCATGCCGCCGAGCACGGCATAGAAGAACACCACCACCGAGGAGATCAGCAGGCCGGTCGAGCTGCTCACTTCGAGGAAGCGCGAGAAGGCGACGCCGGCACCGGTCATCTGGCCGATCACGTAGGTGAGCGAGATGATGATCAGGCAACCGACGGCCACCACACGGGCAGTCTTGCTGCCGTAGCGCTTGCCGACGAAGTCAGGCACTGTGTACGCGCCAAAACGGCGCAGATAGGGGGCGAGCAGCGTGGCAAGCAGCACATAGCCACCGGTCCAGCCCATGATGAAGGCCGAATTCACGTAACCGACCGAAATCAGACCGGCGACGGAAATGAAAGACGCCGCTGACAGCCAGTCGGCGGCGGTGGCCATGCCGTTGAGGGTGGGTGGCACATTGCCACCGGCAATGTAGAACTCACGGGTCGATTTCGCTCGCGCCCAGATCGCAATCCAGGTGTAGATGACGAAGGAGCCGATGACGAAGGTGAAGTTGATCCAGAATTGACTCATCTCTCACTCCTCCAGACCGAATTCTTTGTCAAGCCGGTTCATCCGCCATGAGTAGAAAAAGATCAGGCAGACGAAGGTGAGAATCGAGCCTTGCTGGGCAAACCAGAAGCCGAGATCGGCACCGCCGACCTGGATGCCCATCAGCAGGGGGCGCAGCAAGAGGCCGAAGCCGTAAGACACCAGTGCCCAGATTGACAGGCAGGTAATGATGAGGCGCAGATTGGTTCGCCAATAGCGTTCATCCCTTTCGGTAATTTCCCGTTCCATTGATTGATTCCTCCTTGGTATTGTTTGTTGTCCGGTATGCCTTTTTGCTGCGATGCGGCTTGTTGCGTGTGTTTGTTGTCATCGGCTGACGCCGAACCGGACGGTGGTCAGAACTGAATCTGGCGATTCCTCCTTGTTGATAATGTTGGCTGTCATGGCAGATTCGGCATTCAGCCCTGCAGTGCGCTGCTCATGGTGGTGAGCCGGGCTCGGCAGCCCGCGAATGCCAAGGTTTTTGATCCGGCGCAAGAATCATCTATTTTTTCGGGAAGGGCAATAGAGTCTGGCGGTAGTGATTTTTTGCGATTGCAGCAAAAAATGAGGGCTTTCGAGTTTTTTCGAGGTATGACCGAGATTGCTGATATGACTGGTGGGTCGTGATCAGGATCGAATCGAATCTGATGTCATCCGTCGGATGTGCTGTTCTGTTGCTGCAAGTGATCGCCGCATTGCAGCCCGAGGCGCTCGATTTCGCCGGCAGCCAGCTCGAGAGTGGCTTGCGCTGACCAGCAGCCAGCGACTTTATATGGATTCAAGTTGCTGATTAATCTGCATATTTTTTGCTGTCGATCAAGGAAGACCAGATCAATGGGGAAACTCATGAATGCAGTGTGCACAAACCGGCAAGGGATGAGCAACACGGCCTCCCCGGGCTGGAGACCGGAATGGCCGATCAGGCCACGCAGACGCTGCCACCAGCGTTCAGCAACATCAATCTGCAGATCGTGCACTGCAGAATGTTTTGTTGAAATGAAATGATAAATTTTATTCATGACCCTGCTGCCATGAATTTCATCACGATCGGAAACAGCAGGATGATGAATACGCAAGGAAAAATGAAGGCCAGCAGGGGAAGCAGCAGTTTGACCGGTGCCTGCATGGCGAGTTTTTCGGCTTGGGCAAAGCGTTCCTGCCGACCTTGCTCAGCCTGGGCGCGCAGGATCGGACCCAGGCTCATGCCGCTGGTTTCGGCCTGAATCAGACTGCTGACGAAATTTGACACCGCCGGAAGATCCAGTCTTTTCGCCAGTTCGCGCAAAGCTTCACTGCGCCCGCGTCCGGCACGGATGTCGCGCAGCAGACGACTGAATTCATCGCGCAGCGGGCCGGCCGGGCCGCGGGCAATCGCCTGGGCGAAAGCGCTGTTGAGGCTGAGGCCGGATTCGACGCACAGGGTGATCAGGTCGAGCATGAAAGGCAGGGTCTTGAAGGTCTGGCGCCGGCGCTGACGGATGCGGTCGCGCAGCCACCATTGCGGCAGGATCAAACCCAGGCTGGCGCCGACTAGCGCAGGAAAGCCGGTGGCAAGGAACAGGCTGTTGGCCAGCCAGGCTGCAAAAGTTGCGGCAAGGCCGGCCCACAGCAGCTGACCGGCGGTGAATTGCACTGCGTCGAGGGCGAAGTCGAGCCCGGCCAGCCGCAGTTGCTGTTGGCGAGCTTCGACCAGGCGGGCGGGCAGCCAGCGGCGCAGATAGTGGGCCAGCCATTGCAGCGGCCACCACAGGATGCGGAAGGCTGGCGGTGGCGGGTCATGCCAGCTTCTGTCCTCATCGGGGAGGTCGCGCATTGAACGCCAGCACAGCAGGATGAGCAGGCTGGTGGCAAGTCCGGTGCTGGCGATGATCAGTGCGGGCAGGATGGTGGCTGACATGGGGACGCTCATTGCAGTGCTCCCTGCGATGCTCCGGTTTCAGATGTCGATATTGACGATGCGGCGGATCAGCAGCACGCCGGCGGTTTCGAGGACGATGATCGCCGCGATCAGGCCCCAGCCGAAACGGGTGCTCCACAGCAGCGCCATCGTCTCCGGCTCCATGCGCTGCAGGATCCACCACAGCAGCAGGGGCAGCAGGCCGACCACCCAGGCTTGCAGCTTGCCCTGGGCAGTGAGGGCGGCGATCTTGAGCTCCATCGCCCGTTGCTGGCGCAGGCTGGCGGCGGTGCGCTGCAAGGTTTCGGCGAGGCCGCCGCCGCTGTCGGCGGCGATGCGCAGTGCCGACACCATCAGCCGCATCGACTGGGACGGAATGCGCAGGCCGAGATTTTCCATCGCGTCATCGAAGCTGACTCCCAGCCGTTGTTCCCGTTGCAGCAGGGCGAGCTCCTGGCCGAGTGGCGGGGGAATTTCCTCAGTGAGCTGGCGTAAGGCGGCATTGAGCGACAGACCGGCACGGCTGTGGCCGGCAAGCAGCTGCAAGGCATCCGGCAGCTGCTGTTCGATGCGCGTCAGCCGACGGCTGCGTAGCCAGCGAAACAGCAGGCCGGGCGAGAAGGCGAGCAGCAGTGCGCACAGCAGGGCGAGCAGGACGCTGGCCGTGAGCAGCCAGATCAGCAAGGCGAGGCACAGGCAGAGCGCCAGATTGAAGGCATACAGCCGGCCCGGATCGACGAACAGGAACAGCTCGCGCAGCTGAAACCGGCTGTCGCGGGTGAAGCGCAGGCGCCAGGCCTGCAGCAGGCGCAAACCGAGATCGATCAGCGTCCAGCTCAGGACGGCAATGCTGAGCGCGAACAGGGTGAGGATCACCGTCGGATTCATCTCAGCACCGCTCGGTGGCGGAGGTTTCGCGGTCGAACAGGCTGAGGTCGACCTCAACCCCGGCGGCACGCAGGCTTTCGCAGAAGGCGGGAATGGTGCCGCTGCTGCTGAAACGACTCTGAATCCGTCCGCTTTCATCGCGTCCGCTCTGCTCGTGATGGAACAGCGGCTGGATCTGGATATGGCCGCTTTCAGTGCCAGTGACTTCGACGATCGCGGTCACCACCCGGCGACCATCGGCGAGACGAGCCTGTTGGATGACGATGTCGATCGCTGACGCGATCTGTTCGCGGATCGCTGCCAGCGGCAGATCCATGCCGGCCATCAGCACCAGGGTTTCAAGGCGGGCGAGCGCATCGCGGGCGCTGTTGGCGTGCAAGGTGGTCAGTGAGCCGTCATGGCCGGTGTTCATCGCCTGCAGCATGTCGAGCGCTTCGCCACCGCGGCATTCACCGACCACGATGCGGTCGGGGCGCATGCGCAAGGCGTTTTTGACCAGTTCGCGGATGCTCACTTCACCGCGCCCTTCAGCATTTGCCGGGCGCGATTCAAGACTGATCAGGTGAGGGTGGAGCAGGCGCAGTTCGGCAGCATCTTCGATGGTGATGATGCGTTCGCCGTTGGGAATGAAGTTCGACAGGATGTTGAGCAAGGTGGTCTTGCCCGAGCCGGTGCCGCCGGAAATGAGCACGTTCTTGCGCTGCAGCACGCACAATTCCATGAAAGCGGCCATCGCCGGGCTCAGGCTGCCGGCTTCGATCAGACGGTCGATTTCGAGCAGGCGGTGGCCAAATTTGCGAATGGTCAGCGCCGGCCCTTTGAGCGCCAGCGGCGGGATGATGGCGTTGACCCGTGAGCCGTCCTTGAGTCGGGCATCGACCATCGGCGAAGCTTCGTCGATGCGGCGGCCGAGCGGGGTGACGATGCGTTCGATGACGCCAAGCACTGCGCGGGCGCTGGTGAAGCTGCCTGGATGGCGTTGCAGCAGGCCGTTGCGTTCGAGATAGATTTCGTCATGGCGATTGACCATGATTTCACTCACGCTGTCGTCAGCAAGCAACTCCTCGAGCGGGCCGAGACCGACCGCTTCATTGAGCACTTCGCGCAACAGCAGCGCAGGATCCAGTTCGGCGGGAAGTTCCCCTTCCGCTTCGATCAGTTCGCCAAGCAGTTGCGCCGCTTCGACACGCAATTCCTCGTCGCTCATTCTGGCCAGGTCGCGCCGGCGCAGGTCGATGGCGTCGAGCAGCGCTTCATGCAGGCGCTTGCGCCAGTAATGCAGCAGCGCATTGGTGTGCAGCTCCGCTGCAGTGCTTGCCGATGGCGGGCTGCTGGTCGACTTCTTGCGCTGAGGGGCGCGGTCACCGTCCTGGTTCGCCGCTTCTTCGATGCTGAGGGTGAAACCGCCGATCATCACCTGATCGCTGGCGCGCAAAGGGCCGTGTTGCTGGATGCGCCTGCCATTGACCAGCGTGCCGAAGAACTGGCCGAGATCCTGAATGTAGAGGCCGTCGGCACTGCGGTAGATGCGCGCATGTTCGCGGCCGACTTTCCAGCCTGGCAGGCGCAGGCGGCAGTCGCTGCCTTTGCCGATCACTGCAGCATGGTCGTGGATGAGCTCGTGGCGTGGTGCGGACTCGGGATGGTGGATGCAGATCCTGATCATCGTGTTCTCCTCGGTGCCCGTTGAGCAAGGCAGCCGCTGCGGCTTTGCTGTTTACCTGAATCAATTCACCTGCCACCAGCGGTGGACGTCTTCCTGTTCGCTGCCGCTGCCGCTGCCGCTGCCGCTGCCGCTGCCGCTGCCG
>JAVEVA010000093.1:7278-10688 GCA_034005275.1 Thauera sp.
CGCTGCCGCTGCCGCTGCCGCTGCCGCTGCCGCTGCCGCTGCCGGGTGGCGGAAGCGGTGGCTGTGGCAACTGGGGCGCGGCCAGTTGTGCTTGCGCTCTCGCCATGCTGGACGCCAGTTCGAGGCTGTGCTCGTCCACCGCTTGCGGGGTGACGAACACCACCAGCTCGGTTTCCTTGTTCTGGTAGCGCTGCGAGCGGAACAGCGCCCCCAGCACCGGCAGGTCGCCAAGGAAAGGCAGTTTGTCGACGCTGCGACTCTGGTCGCGGGTGAGCAGGCCGCTGAGGACGATGGTGCCGCCATCGAGCACGTTGAATTCGGTGCTGGTCTTGCGGGTACGCAAGGCCGGGCCGGAGTCGCTGCGCACCGAAGGGTCGAGATCGCTTACTTCGCTCATGATGCGGGCGCGAATCACGCCACTGTCGTCAAGGGTGGGCGTGATTTCGAGGCGGATGCCGTAAGGTTTGAACTGGATGGTGCTGCCGTTCGCATTGCTCACGCTGTAGGGAAATTCGCCGCCGGCGAGAAAGCTCGCTTCCGCACCATTGCGCGTCGACAGGATCGGACGGGCAAGAATGGTGGCTGAGCCCTGCTGTTCGAGCAGGCGCAACTCGGCGCCGAGGCCGGCATTGATCGTGCCCAGCAAGTTGAGGCTGCTGCCGGGCTGTGCGAGCTGGCCATCGCTGCCGCTGACCGGAGGATTGCCGCCAGGTTCGACGCGGATCGGCAGCTGGCCGCGGCGCAATGGTGACCAGAGCGCGCCGAAAGCGCCACCACCGCTGGCCTGCCAGTTGAGGCCGACTTCGCGCAGCATGCTCACCGGGAATTCGACGATGTGGACGTCCATCACGATCATCTTTTCCCAGCCGAGCGGACTGGTGAAATTGAGCAGCTGCGGATAATGCTTGCTCAGCGTTTCGATGCGGGCGTGGTCGCGATTGCTCAGGCGCTCGCCTTCGACCACCACCTTGTCGCCGATCATCTGCGCACTGGCCTGGGGAATGCGGGCGAGAAAAGCGGCCAGCTCGCGCTGCACCTGCGCGGTGTTGGCCGGCATCACGCTGACTGTCAGCTGTCTGCGCTGGCCATTCTTGCGCCAGATGTGCAGCGATGAGACGCCGACTTCATTGGCAATCAGCAGGATTTCACGATCGTCGAGCACCGCAGCAGACAGCACTTTGCCATTGCCGACGGCCAGACGAGCGGCATCGCTCTCGAAGAGTACCCGGGTTTCGCCGGCATGGAGCACGAGCTGCTCGTCGGCGCTGGCGCGAACGACCGTGACGGGGGCGAGCTGGAGCAGAACCAGCGCGGACAGCAGGGCGATGAACTTGGACATGGCATGATCCGGTGAGTGAGCTGGCATGGGAGTCGGATGAGCGTTCGATCGAGCAGCAAGGGCAGCTCGGTGCGCTTTCATTGGTCGGAGGGATCGTGGTGGTCGGCGGTAGATGGGGATGTTCCGGCGGCGGGACCGAGCTGGAGGCCGTGGTGAATCGGTCCGCCGCCGTAGATCACCGGCACCTTGCTCAGTCTGGTTTGATCGTTGCCGGGCAAACCGAGCAGCTGTTCGCTTTCGCTCACCCGGGCGGAGATTGCAGCGTCATCGCCGGGCGCGCGCAGCAAGGCGGTGATGCGACCGACTTCGCGTGCGGCGATGATGCGTTTGGCGTCTTCCGGATTGGTGTCGAGGGTGAGGGTGGTATAGCTGCGCAGCAGGCCGTTGGTGTCACGGCTGCTGTGATCGACTTCGTTGCCGGTGGCCAGCACGGTAATGCCTTGCAGCAGGGTGAAGGTGAAGTTGCGCATCTGCTGGCGCAAGGTGACGACGATATCGATCCGGTCGCCGGGAACGATCATCCCCGACAGCGAGCTGATCTCGTCGACCGGAACGGTTACCGCACGTTGGCCGCGCTGCAGACGGGCGGAAAAGTTCGGATTGCTGGCGGTTGCGAGCTGAGCCCACAGCAAGGCTTCGCCGGCAGCTGCCGGCCAGGCCAGACTGAGGCCTTCGGCGCGGTTGTATTGTTCGGGAGTGATGGCGTTGGAATGTACCCAGCTGCGGGGAATTTCCCGGACTGCGACTGTGGTCTCGTCAATGCGCGAGCCGGCGGCGAGGGCAGCCTTGGCGACCACCACTGCAACGCCTGCTTCCGGCCGGCTGCCGGCTTCAATTTCAGCCAGTCGGGTGCTCAGGTAGCTGCTGGTGGCGTAGGCGGCAAACAGGCCGAGCAGGATCGCAAGCAGGAAGGCAAGCCAGTTCTTGCGACTTTTCGGTGGCGGAGTGCTGACAGTCATGATCGTGGCTCACAGTGGCAGGGAGACAAAATGGCTGAAGCGCTCGAAGGCGGTACGCACGGCAGCGAGCAGCTGACCCAGCGCGCTGCTTTCGTCACCGCCGTGGCTGCTGCCCAGCAGCAGGAGCAGAACCAGCGTGCTGGCGATGAGGTATTCGGTCATCGCCTGGCCGCGCTGGTGGCGGTGTTGGCAATTGAGGAGGCGCAGCGGGGGAATGCGCAGCGGCACAGGTATATTCATGGCTGGCTCCGGATCAGGGTGAGGATGCTTTCGGTCTGGCTGGCGTTGCGCATCAGGATCACGCGTGCTTCACCGCCCGGGCCGGAATAGTGTTCGAGCCAGGCCTGGCGGGCCGGGTCGTCGAGCCGAGCCTGTTGCAGCGGTTCCGGCATCAGCCCCTGACGGGCAAGCTGCTGGCGCAGGCGTTCGCGGTTGACGGCGAGGCTGTGAGGGTTGCTGAACACCAGCTGGGTGGTGTGGCGGCCGGGGTCACGGGTTTCCAGCGTCGACAGCAGACGGGTATCGGCTGGCAGCACCCAGCCGCCAGGCAGCACATCCGGGGCAGGATAGGGGGCAACGGAAGCGTGCAGCGGACTCTGTGCGACCAGGATTTCGTGACCACCGCCACCGCCCAGCGGCTTGAGCATCACGGTGATGAACTGTCCATCGTCTTCGTGGCTGAGGATGACGGTGTTGCCGACGCGCGCTTCGGCCACTCTGCCGTCGAACTCGCGCTGGTAGTGGTGCAGCAATGCTGGCAGCTTGTCCGCGCTGAGGATGCGGTGGATGTGAAGCGGTTTGCCGTTCAGTTCGAGCGCGTCGGCGACGACTTCGCTGTGTGCGGACGGTGGCGGCGAGGGCACGCCGGCGGCGGCCTGGCTGTTGGTGACCGGGAGCAGACAGGCCAGCATGAGCGACAGGATCGGCAGCGCCGCTTTGTCTGGGGGCGGACATTTTTTGGCGTGTTTCATCGGATTCTGTCCTTCGGCACAACATCGGCCGCCACTTCGCCCCCCACAGGAGCGCGTTCGCCTTCGAGAATGCGGATGAAAGGCCGGATCGGTGTCAGCAGTGACTGCAGCGGCTGATAGGGGAAGGGGCCATTGAGCTTG
>JAVEVA010000015.1:0-14081 GCA_034005275.1 Thauera sp.
TTGTGATCCTGCAAGGCACCGGCAACAATTTCCGAAGCCGAAGCCGAGCCACCATTGACCAGCACCACCATCGGCACTTCGCGGGCATAGGCGGGCAGCTTGTCGAGGAAGTCAGTGCGCGTGCCACGCAGATAGTCGGCGCTCACCGCACGGTATTCACGTTTCGCATCTGCGGTACGACCATCGGTCGATACCACCAGCTGACCAACCGGCAGGAAAGCGGCTGCCACCCCGACCGCGCCATGCAGCAGACCACCCGGGTCATTGCGCAGATCAAGCACCAGCCCCCTCAGCTCGCCATCCTTGCCGAGACGGCCGAGATGATCGACCACCGAAGCAGCGGTATTTTCCTGGAACTGGGCGACACGCAGATAGGCATAGCCGGGCTCGATCTGCTTCGATTTAACGCTTTGCACCTTGATCACTTCACGGGTGAGCTTGATCACCAGCGGCTGCGGTTCGCCTTTGCGTACCACAGTGAGTTCGATCGGCGTATTGGGTTTGCCGCGCATGCGCTTGACCGCATCGCTCAGGCTCATGCCTTTCACTGCGGTGTCATCAAGCTTGACGATCAGGTCGCCGGCCTGGATGCCGGCACGAAAAGCCGGCGTATCCTCGATCGGCGAAATCACCTTCACGAAACCGTCTTCCATGCCGACTTCGATGCCCAGCCCGCCAAACTCGCCCTGGGTGCCGGCCTGCAGCTCCTTGAATGCATCGGCATCGAGATAAGCGGAATGCGGATCCAGACCGGAAAGCATGCCGCTGATCGAATCGACGATCAGCTTCTTGTCCTCGACCGGCTCGACATAGCCCTGCTTGACCGCATTGAACACATCAGCATAGGCACGCAGCTCTTCCACCGGCAAAGGCAGCTGCCCGGCACGATCAGCGATCGCCGAAAAATTGAGGCTGAGGGTGACGCCGACAAAAACGCCGGTGAGAATGAGACCGAACTGCTTCAGCTTGCTGCGCATGAGAACTCCATCGACCGTGCGCCTGCCGGCGCCCATGTCGTTCATCTAGTTGAGCCGCACCCACTTCAGCGGGTCAAGCGGCCGCCCCTGGTGGCGAAGTTCGAAGTATAAACCTGAATCCCCTCCGCCTCCGCTGCTGCCGACACTGGCAATCGCTTCACCGCTGGTCACCGCATCACCGACTTCCTTCAGCAGGCTGTCATTATTGCCATAGACCGTCAGGTAGTCTTCACCGTGGTCGATGATGATCAGGTTGCCATAACCACGCAACCAGTCGGAAAACACCACTTCCCCAGCAGCAACCGCTTTCACGTCAGCACCGGTACCGATGCGGATGAAAACCCCTTTCCAGCTCGTACCGCCTTCGGCACGCGGCGCACCAAAACGCCCGATCAGCTCGCCACGCACCGGAAACAGCAGACGACCGCGCAACTGGGAAAAATTCACTCCGCTGGCAGCCGGCCGCGCACCGGCACTCGCCGTCGCCCGTCCGACCACCGCCTCCTGACGCACAGGCGGCGCTGGCCTCGCTGCCTGGGCCGCCGTCGCGGCTGCGGCCTCACGCGCGGCCCGCTCGGCAGCAGCCTTGCGCGCCGCTTCGCGTGCCGCCGCTTCCCGCGCACGCCGCACCAGGGTGTCGATCAGTCTCGCCAGCCGTTGTTCGTCCTGACGCAGCGTCGACACTTCCAGCTTCTGCGCCTTGAGCTGGGCAGACAATTCGCCCAGCGCCGCCTTGCGTTCCAGCAAGCCGGCATCAAGCTTGCTGCGCTGGGCTTCCTGACTGCGGGCGAGCACGTTCAGCTGGCTGCGCTTGTCATCCATCTCGCGCTTGCGCAGTTCAAGCTCGGTCAGTTGCACCCGCACCTCGGCGATCAGCGCCAGCCGCACCCGGCCGAGCCGTTCGGAGTAATAGGCATCGCGCGCCAGCTGGCTCGGATCCTGGGTCGACAGCAAGGAAGCCAGCCCATCCATGCCCCGATGGACATAATGGCGATAAAGCCATTGCGCGAGCGCATCGCCGCGCGCGGCCAGCGCCGCCTCGGCGGTCTGGTGCTCGCCTTGCAGCGCTGCGAGTTCTGCATCCAGCGCCTTTTGCTGGCGCTGCAGTTCGAGCAGGCGACGCTTGGCCTGCGACACCTCGCGCTCGGCCGCCGCCACTGCCTTCAGCGCCCCGGCGCGGTCGCTTTCGGTACGGGCGACTTCCTCCTGCAGACTGCGAATGCGTTTCTTGAGTTCATCGAGATCAGAGCGCGACGACGACAGCTCCCCCGCTTGCGCCAGCGCCGGCAGCGGCGACAGCGCCAGCCCGGGAGCAAGAAACAGGCAGAGAAGAATCAGAACGGGGAAGGTGCGCTGCAAGACTCGGAAACCCTGGATTACTGCTGGCAGGAAACATGGTGATCGGCAGGCTGGGGGCCCGCCCGCGCGTACGCTTCGGGACAGAGCCTGCCGTGCCATCACGCAATTCTATCGCGGCTTCTTTTATACTGGCGTTTTGTTTCGTTCTGCTGCCGTGAACACCACTACCCCTCTGATGCTCATTGACAAGCATGAGCACATCGAAACCGCCGCACGCGCGCTGAAGGCGATCGCCCATCCCTTGCGCCTCAAGATTCTCTGCGTCCTCGGCGAGGGCGAGATCTGCGTGCAGGACATCGTCGAAGCCGTCGGCACCTCCCAGAGCAACATTTCCCAGCATCTGGCGATCCTCCGTGACAAGGACGTGCTGCAGACGCGCAAGGACACCAACCGGGTCTATTACCGGGTGAGCGATCCGCGCACCTTGCAGCTGATCAGCCTGATGCGCGAAGTGTTCTGTGGCGTCGAAGCCGAGACTCCGCCTGCCTCCGGGCAGGACTGAGCCGCTTCCTGCTTCTTCTCCGTCCTTTTCCCTCACCGCAACCGGAGTCAGTCCTTTGGTGGATTTCCTGCAACAAAATTGGTACTGGGCGGCGCTCGCCGCAGCCAGCGGCGGCATGCTGCTCAGCGATGTGGTCCGCAACGGCCGCAGCGGCGACCAGCTGTCGCCGATCGAAGCAACCATGCTGATCAACCGCGAAAACGCGGTGGTCATCGACGTGCGCGAACAGGCCGAATACGCCCAGGGCCACATTCCCAACGCCCGCCACATTCCGCTCAAGGATCTTGAACAGCAGAAGAGCGAATTGGAAAGTCTGCGTGAGCAACCGGTGATCCTGTGCTGCGTCAGCGGCGCGCGCTCCGCCGGTGCTGCCGCCCAGCTGCGCAAAGCCGGCTTCGAACGCATCTACAACCTGCGCGGCGGCCTGCTCGAATGGGAAAAAGCCGGCCAGCCAGTCAGCCGGAAAAAGAAAAAATGAGCGCTCAAGCCAAGGTCCGCATGTATGCCACCGCGACCTGCCCGTACTGCATTCGTGCCGAGCAGCTGCTCCGCCACAAGGGGGTCGCCGATCTGGATATAATCCGTACCGACCTTGATCCTGCGCAACGCCAGCAGATGATGCAGATCACCGGTCGGCGCACGGTGCCGCAGATCTTCATCGGCGAGTTTCATGTCGGTGGCTGCGACGAGCTCCACGCCCTGGAGCGCGCCGGCAAGCTCGATGCCTTGCTGCAGGGCGAAACAGCCTGATCCCCGTGCTGCAGCATCCATGCTGCGGCCACTTTTTCCTTTCCCCAACTTCTCTCAACTGGATTGCCTCAATGTCTGAAAACTCCCAAGCCGAAAACAACCAGCCCGTGTTCTCGATCGAAAAGCTCTACGTCAAGGACTTGTCGGTCGAAGTCCCCGGCGCACCGCAGATCTTCCTCGAGCGCGAAAACCCCCAGGTCAACGTCCAGCTGCGCACCGAAGGCCGCAACATCGATGAAGGCATCTTCGAAGTGACCCTCACCGTCACCGTTTCGGCCACCATCAGCGAAGAGCGCAACCTGTTCCTGGTCGAAGTCGCCCAGGCCGGCATCTTCCAGATCCGCAACGTCCCCGAAGCCGACCTTGAGCCGGTGATGATGGTTGGCTGCCCGAACATCCTCTTCCCCTATGCACGCGAAGCAGTTTCCGACGCCGTCACCCGCGCCGGCTTCCAGCCCGTGCTGCTGTCGCCGGTGAATTTCGAGTCGCTCTACCAGGCTCAGCGCCAGCAGCAGGCTGCCGAAGCGCCCACCCTGCAATAAGTCGACCACACCGTCGATTCAAAGGAGTACGCCCCTTGTCCGCCCTGCCTTCCGTCCTGAGTACCCTCGTGCGCAGTTGCAAGACCGCCCTGCCGGTCGCCCTGCTCGCATTGGCGGCAGGCAGTGCCGGCAATGCGCACGCCATCGACTTCCAGTCGCTCGCAGAAGCCGCGATCCTGTATGACAGCCCCAGCCTGCAAGGCCAGCGCATGTTCATCCTGCGCCCCGGCACGCCGGTTGAAATCATCGTCAGCGATCCGAACTGGGTGAAAGTCAGAGAGCCCGGTGGCAGCCTCAACTGGGTCGAACGGCGTACCCTGAGCGCCACCCGCACCCTGCTGGTCAGCGTCCCGCGCGCCAGCATCCGCCAGGCACCACGCGACGATGCCCCACTGAGCTTTGAAGCAGTGCAGAACGTGGTGCTCCAGCTGGCCGCCGCCCCCGAACTGGGTTGGGTCAAGGTTCGCCACGCCGACGGCGCCGAAGGTTATCTGCGGGTGAGCGAAGCATGGGGGCTGTAAGCCCGCCACTTGAACGCCAGCGCATTGCCGTCCTTGGCGCCGGCGCCTGGGGCACTGCGCTCGCCCAGGCTTTCAGTACTCGCCACGAAGTGGTGCTGTGGGGGCGCAATCCGCGCCAGCTCGACGAACTCAGCGAGACACGGGAACACCGCCGCTACCTGCCCGGCATCCGGCTGCACGACGAACTGCGCTTCGAGACCAATCTGGCGCGTGCCGCCAGCGGTGCCGATCTGCACCTGGTCGCCACGCCGCTGGCCGGCCTGCGCGCCTGCGTGCGGGCGCTTCATCACGCCCAGCCCGGCACACCACTGCTGTGGGCCTGCAAGGGGCTGGAAAGCGGCAGCGGCAAGCTCGCCCACGAAATCGTTGCCGACGAACTCGGCAAACAGGCGCCTTGCGGTGTCCTCAGCGGCCCCAGCTTTGCCGCCGAAGTCGCACGCGGCCTGCCGGCAGCGATCACCCTCGCTGCCCGCGATCAGGACTTTGCCCGCTACTGGGTCAGTCAGCTCCATCAGCCCCGGCTGCGCATCTACGCCAACAGCGACCTCGTCGGCTGTGAAATCGGCGGCGCAGTCAAGAACGTCATCGCCATTGCCGCCGGCGTCTCCGACGGCATGGGTTTCGGCCTCAATGCCCGTGCGGCGCTGATCACGCGCGGACTGGCGGAAATCAGCCGGCTGGCGCTGGCGCTTGGCGCCCGCAGCGAAACCCTGATGGGGCTTGCAGGCATGGGCGATCTGATCCTCACCTGCACCGGCGATCTGTCACGCAACCGCCGCGTCGGTCTCGCCCTTGCCCGCGGCCTGCAGCTGGCCGAAATCCTGCAAGAGCTGGGACAGGTTGCCGAAGGGGTGTCGAGTGCCGCCGAAGTGGTGGCGCTCGCCCATCGTCACCAGGTCGAAATGCCCTTGTGCGAAGCGGTGAATGCCCTGCTCCACCACGGCCTGAATGCCAGCCAGGCAGTTGAACGCCTGCTGGCGCGCGACCCGCGCCACGAATGAGCGACGTTCAGCTCAGTTGCCGCCGGAAAAATCGAACTGCCGCCAGGCTTCATACACCTGGATCGCCACCGCGTTGGACAGATTGACACTGCGATTGGTCGGACGCATCGGCAGACGGATGCGCATTGATGCCGGAAAATCAGCCAGCAGTTCCGACGGCAGACCACGGCTTTCCGGGCCAAACACGAACACATCGCCCGGCTGGTAGCGCAGCTGATCATGGCGCTGGCCACCGCGCGTAGTGAGAGCGAACATGCGCTGTCCGCCAAGGGCTACCGCGCAATGCTCCCAGTCGCGATGGACACTGACACAAGCCAGATCGTGATAATCGAGTCCCGCACGCTGCAGATGCTTGTCGCTGAGATCGAAACCCAGTGGTTCAACCAGGTGCAGACGACAGCCGCTATTGGCGGCAAGACGGATGATGTTGCCGGCATTCGGAGGAATTTCCGGCTGATAAAGAACGATATTGAACATTGAGTGCCGAACCGGACTTGCGCTTCAAATCATGCGGTCCGCAACTGTAACGCAATCCGCTCTCGAGCGGACAAATCCCTGCTGATAAAGCAGTCATTCCAGTCATTGATTGCCGCCGGACAAAGGTCTGCCCGCGCGGGCAAGCACCAGATTGCTCACCCGGCTCGCACCCGCAGCTTTCAGGCAGCGGGCCAGTTCGGCAAGCGTAGCGCCGGTGGTCATCACATCGTCGACCACCACCACCCGCATCCCGTCCAGACGGGTGGTGCACTCAAACGCCCCCTGCGGATTGAGCAGGCGCGCAGCACGATCCAGCCCCGCCTGGGCCGGAGTATGCCGCACCTTGCGCACCATCTTCACCGCCAGCGGCCGGCCGGCAGCGCGCGCCAGCAGCCGGGCCAATTCCAGTGCCTGGTTGTAACCGCGCTCGGCAAGGCGGCGGCGATGGATCGGCATCGCCACCACCAGATCTGCTTCGGCCAGCAACTCCGCTCCCGCAGCAGCGAGCAAGGCGGCGAGTTCGCTCACCGCGCTGAGTTGCTGACGATATTTGAGTCCATGAATGAGCACATCCAACGGGAAAGCGTAACGAAAAGCGGCCACCGAAGCATCATAAGGCGGGGGCTGACGCTGGCAGGCGCCGCACAAGGGGCCACTTGCCGGCAACGCACAGCGCAGACAGCACTGAGCCGTCTGCTGCGGCAAGGCCACGCGACACTCCGGGCACAGGGCACTACTGGCCAGCGCCCGTCCGCCACACAGCAGACAATGAGAAGGCAGCAGGAAATCGATCGTCCCTGCCAGCCAGCTGCGCCAGGGCAATTCATGCCAGACGAACAGCGCGGGGTTTGACAAGGCCGACCTCCTTGACCGACGATCCATGCCTTGCATTGAAGCGGATCCGCCCTTATCCGTCAATGCCAGATGAATAATCTGGCGTTTGCGACCCGCTCACTCCAACTCAGGCCCGAACAGATGTCTGCCGCCCACACCCCAACCAAGCAAGCCACCCCGGCCGACCCGGCCAACTTCAGCCTCGACCAACAGCTGCTGCAGCGCCGCTTTGCCGCCAGCGCGGCCAGCTGCGACGAAGCAGACCCGCTCAGCCGCGAAGTCAGCCGACGGATGGACGAACGACTCGATTACATCCGTCTCGAACCACAGCGCATTCTCGATCTGGGCTGCGGCAACGGTGCCGACCTGAGCACCTTGCAGGCACGTTACCCGCAGGCGCTGGTGATCGGCGCCGACTTTGCCCTGCCCCGCCTGCAACGCGCACGACCGCAGCAGCCACCACGGCCGCAGAAACTGCTCAAACGCCTGTTTTCCACCCCGGGCAGCCTGCCCAGCCTGCCGCTAGTCAGTGCCGATGCCGCCCGACTGCCTTTTGCCTACCAGAGCTTTGACCTGTTGTGGTCCAACCTGCTGCTGGCCACCATCGATGATCCGCGTCCCATTCTGCGCGAAATGCAACGCTGCCTGCGTGTCGGTGGCTTGTTGATGTTCTCCACCCTCGGGCCGGACACCTTGCAGGAACTTCGGGCGGTCTTGCCGGCCAGGACCGGCAGCCGCGTCCATCGTTTCATCGACATGCACGACCTCGGCGACGCCCTGGTGGACACCGGCTTTGCCGACCCGGTGATGGACATGGAAAAGCTCACCCTGACCTACGGTGAGCTGGATCGCCTGTTCGCCGACCTGCGCGGCAGCGGCGCCGCCAACGCGGCCAGCGACCGTCCGCGCGGCCTCAGCGGCCGTCAGGGTTGGGCACAGGCTCGCGCCGCCTACGAAGCCCTGCGCGACGCCGGCCGCCTGCCGGTGAGCATTGAAATCGTTCAGGCCCATGCCTGGAAAGCCGAGCCGAAGACCGTGGCCGACGGGCGCAGCATCGTGCACTTCCAGCCCCGCCAGCCCCGACGAGAGGGGCCGGCAGACAAGGCAAGCTGATCAGCCTGCGTCGCGCAACCAGCGCGCAACCTCCATCGCGTAATAGGTCAGGATGCCATCCGCCCCGGCGCGCTTGAAGCACAGCAGCGCTTCCAGCGCGCAGCTGCGTTCATCAAGCCAGCCATTCAGCACGGCAGCTTTGAGCATCGCGTATTCGCCGCTGACCTGGTAAGCATAAGTCGGCACCTGCAGCTCCTGCTTCACGCGGCGAATCACGTCCAGATACGGCAAGCCGGGCTTGACCATGAACATGTCGGCGCCTTCGGCGATATCGAGCGCGACTTCACGCAGCGCTTCGTTGCTGTTGGCCGGATCCATCTGGTAGGTGAATTTGTTGCCTTTGCCCAGGTTGCCGGCCGAACCGACCGCATCGCGGAACGGGCCATAAAAACTGGAGGCATACTTGGCTGCATAAGCGAGGATGCGGGTGTGAATCAGCGCATGCTCATCCAGAATGCTACGGATGCGGGCAACACGACCGTCCATCATGTCCGAAGGTGCCACCACGTCCGCACCCGCCTGGGCATGGCACAAAGCCTGTTTTGCCAGTGCTTCCAGGGTCTCGTCATTCATCACGTAGCCGCGCGGATCAGCCGGATCGATCAGACCGTCCTGACCGTGACTGGTGTAGGGGTCGAGCGCCACATCGGTGATCACTCCGAGTTCGGGAAAACGCGCCTTGAGTGCCTGCACCGTGCGCGGCACCAGCCCGTCCGGGTTCCAGGCTTCTTCAGCACCCGCACTCTTGCCAGCCACATCGATCACCGGGAACAGCGCCAGCGCCGGAATGCCCAGTTCCAGCGCTTCTTCGGCAACTGTCAGCAGCTTGTCGATGCTCAGGCGCTCGACGCCCGGCATCGAAGGTACGGCTTCGCTGCGGTCTGCGCCATCGAGCACGAACACCGGGTAAATGAGGTCATCACTGCTGAGCACATGCTCACGCATCAGACGACGGGAAAAATCATCACGGCGCATGCGGCGCATGCGGAGGGCAGGAAAAGCTCCAGTGGATCGCATCTTGTCTCTCTTGCTCACTACGGAAATCATCAAACGGCGCGCTGTCCGGCGGCGAAAGCAGCTGCAGACGACACAATCTGTTTCGCAGCACGATTGAACTTTGTCGCGTCACCCCCATCTTAGCAAGCGGACAGCAACGGCGCCCTGCCGGCGCTGTTCCCCGCTTGCCCTCCCTGAGCGGGCTCCTTGCATGGCAAGGCTTTCTGCCCGGCTGTCGCCACGACAGCCGGGCTTTTTTCATTGTGCCTGCACCGGATCAAGCGGCAGCTGGTCAGACGTTCCGGGTGCATGCAGCCAGCCGCCAATGACGCGCTCGGCCTCTTCGACGCCGGTCTTCTTCAAACTGGAAAACAGCTGCACCGTGACCTGCTCCCCCAGCACCGCGAGCTGGCGGCGCACGTCATGCAAGGTGGCACTCGCCTCGCCTCGCGACAGCTTGTCGCTCTTGGCGAGCAGGATATGGATCGGCCGTCCCGAAGGCGCAAACCAGTCAATCATCTGGCGATCGAGCTCGGTGAGCGGCCGGCGCGAATCCATGATCAGCACCAGCCCCACCAGCGCTTCACGGTAGCGCAGATAGTGCTCGATCAGACCCTGCCATTCGCGACGGATCTTTTCCGGCACTGCGGCATAGCCATAGCCGGGCAGATCGACCAGTACCGCACCGCTGTTGAGGCGGAAGAAATTGATCAGCTGGGTGCGCCCCGGTGTCTTGGACACGAAAGCGAGACGGACGTGGCCAGCGAGGGTGTTGATCGCACTCGACTTGCCCGCATTCGAGCGTCCGGCAAAGGCAATCTCGGCACCGCTGGCTGGCGGCAGGCCGGAAGGCTTGGCAATCGAGATTTCAAACTGGGCGTTACGGAAAATACTCATCGGTGACGGGAGCCCGGCAAAGCGGGTCAGAAAGAGATGAAGGAGCTTGCGACGAAGGGAGAAAGCCGCAAAATCGGCACTCAGCCAGCGGCAGGCCACAGCAGGACGCAACACGAATACGCAAAATGGTGCTTCCTGATATAGAATACCGCGTTTGAAACAATCACTCACGGCTTTCCGAGGACACCATGATCACGCGTTCCCTGCTGCTCTCGTCCCTGCTTCTTGTGACCGGCGCCCTGCACGCCCAGGTTTCGGAAGCTGACCTTGCCCAGGCAAAACAGACTGCAGAAGGCATCTGTGCCGCCTGCCACAACGTTGACGGCAATAGCGCACTCGCCGAAAACCCCAAGATCGCCGGTCAGCATGAAGACTACATCTACAAGCAACTGCGCGAATTCAAAGGCTGGAACGGTGAAACCCCGGTGCGCGAAAACGCCATCATGAGCGCCATGGTCGCCGGCCTGGAAGAAGCCGAGATGCGCGCCCTGGCCAGATACTTCTCCGCTTTCGAGCAAGTGTCGGAGCCGGCCAAGAATCTGGACACCATCGAACTCGGCCAGCGCATCTGGCGCGGCGGCATCGCTGACAAGGCCGTGCCGGCCTGTGGTGCCTGTCACGGCCCGGCCGGTGCCGGCATGCCTGCCCAGTATCCGCGGATCGCCGGTCAGTTCGCCGAATACACTGCCAGCCAGCTCAAGGCCTTCCGTGATGGCGGTCGCGAAAATGATCCCGAGCGCATGATGCGCGACATCGCCCTGCGCATGACTGACGCCGAAATCAACGCCGTCGCCGACTTCGCCGCCGGCCTGCGCTGAGCACCTGTCTGCCACACCAACACTGCCCTGAACGCGTGACCGCTTCAGGGTAGTGTGCGATTCACCGACCGTCAGCCTTTTCCTCGACCGACGGCCCCTTGGCCTTTGCTGCAGTGCCTTTCGCCAACAGCGCATCCAGCTCACGCTCGCTGAAGCCGGCAGCCAACCGTGCTTCACGATGAAGCGGCGGCTGCGGCCAGGGCGCTTCGAAACGTTCGATCAGCGCCAGATAAGTTTCCTCCGCCGCCAGGCCGCGCTCGGCACATTCACGGCGAAACCAGTGATCGCCAATGGCGACATGGCCGATCTCGTCGCGCAGGATGATGTCGAGCACCGCGATACTCGCTTCATCGCCGATGCGGCGCAGCTTGACGATGATCTGCGGCGTCGCATCCAGCCCGCGTGCTTCCAGCACCCGCGGCACCAGCGCCATACGGGCCAGCAAATCATCGGCCGTACGACAAGCCATCTGCCACAGGCCATCGTGTGCCGGAAAATCGCCGTAAGCATGACCCAGCGCCGCCAGCCGCTCGCCGAGCAAGCCGAAATGGTAAGCCTCTTCAGCCGCCACTTTCACCCAGTCACGGTAGAACGCTGCCGGCTGGCGACGAAAACGATAGAGGCAGTCGAGCGCAAGATTGATCGCATTGAATTCGATGTGAGCGATGGCGTGCAGCAATGCCGCATGCCCCGCTCCCCGACCCGGCTTGCGCTGCGCCAGCTGGGCCGGCGCCACCAGCTCGGGACGCGAAGGTCGCCCCGGCACGAGCAAGGGCTGAACATCGTCGTCCCCCTCGCCCCATGCCAGTTCGCCTGCCGCCCAGGCAGCACACAGCTGTTCCACCAATCGGCATTTCTGCCCGCAATCCTCGCTCCGCAGCGCAGCCAGCGCGAGCGCATGTAGGTTGTTTTCCATCGCGGCAGTCTATGCAGCCCGACGCCGGGAAGCAATGGTGGACTGCATCCTCGCCAAGGACTACGCTGCTTGTGGGACAATACCGCCTTCTCCCGTCATTCCGCCGATCATCCGTTTTCGCGATGCGTGACTCTTCCCTGCCACTTGCCAACGCCCGGACACAAATCCTTGCTGCGCTGACGCCTCTGACCGGGCACCAGACACTGACCCTCGATCAGGCCCACGGGCGAGTGCTGGCTGCCGACCTGATCGCGCCACGCAGCCTGCCGCCACATGACAATGCGGCGATGGACGGCTATGCGTTGCGCTGCGCCAGTTTGCGCACCGATGCCGACAGCCACCTGCGCATCGTCACCCAGGTGTTTGCCGGCCACCCATTCGCCGGCACGATCGGCGCTGGCGAAGCGGCACGCATCATGACCGGCGCAGCGCTGCCGGCTGGCACTGACTGCGTGATCATGCAGGAACAGGCACAGCTCGACGGTGATGAAGTCATCATCCCTTCCTCCGCGCCGCGTCAGCCTGGCCAGCACATCCGCCGTGCTGGTGAGGATTTCCGCATCAACACCCTCGCGCTCGCCGCTGGCCAACGTTGCGGGGTGGCGCAACTTCATGCGCTCGCCGCACTCGGCATCGCCAGCGTTCGCTGCTACCGCCGGCCACGCGTGGCCGTGTTTTCCACTGGCGACGAGCTGGTGGCCCCCGGCAGCACGCTGGCTGCCGGACAGATTTACGACAGCAACCGCGCCGGCCTGCTTGCCGCCGCACAGGCACTCGGCTGCGAAGTGCTCGACCTGGGCATCATCGCCGACCAGGCAGCAGCACTGGAAAACGCGCTGCGCAGCGCAGCGGCCAACGCCGATGTGATTCTCAGCAGTGGCGGCATTTCCGCCGGCGATGCCGATTACATCCGTCCGGCCGTCGCCCGCTGTGGCGCGCTGCAATTCTGGAAGCTGGCGCTCAAGCCAGGGCGACCGTTTGCCTTCGGTCACATCGGCCAGGCCGTGTTCTTCGGCCTGCCCGGCAATCCGCTCGCCAGCCGGGTCACGTTTACCGAACTGGTACGTCCGGCCTTGCTGAAGCTGATGGGCGAAGATCCGCTGCCGCCGACCCGCCAGTTCAGCGCCCGCGCCAGCTTCGACTATCGCAAACGTCCTGGCCGGCGCGAATTCCTCTGCGGTCGCAGCAGCGGTAACGGTGCGGCGCTGAGCGTCGCGCTCAGCGGCCCCCAGGGCTCGGCAATGTTGAGCAGCCTGCTTGCTGCCGACTGCTTCATCGTGCTCGATGAAGCGTGCGCCGCCGTGCAGCACGGCGAGCCGGTGACGATCCAGTTTTTCGATGACCTTCCCTGAGCTTCACAGGATTTACCCATGACCCAGGATCAACTCAAACAAGCGGCCGCACTCGCCGCACTCGACCATCTGGTGGACGACAGCATCGTCGGTGTCGGCACCGGCTCGACGGTGAATTTCTTCATCGACGGTCTCGCCAACCGGCGCGAACGCATCCGCGGCGCGGTCTCCAGCTCGGAAGCCAGCAGCGCCCGACTGCGCGCTCACGGCATCCAGGTATTCGAACTCAATGAAGTCGATCACATCCCGGTGTATGTGGACGGCGCAGACGAAATCGACCACAGCTTTGCGATGATCAAAGGTGGCGGAGGGGCACTGACCCGGGAAAAAATCGTCGCCGCCGTGGCGGAACGCTTCATCTGCATCTGTGACGCAAGCAAGCGGGTCGCCACCCTCGGCCGCTTTCCGCTACCGCTGGAAGTGATTCCAATGGCACGTGCTCAGGTGATGCGTCAGCTGCGCCAGCTTGGCGGCGAAGCGCGGCTGCGTGAGGGCTTCAGCACCGACAATGGCAATGAGATCATTGACGTTGCCGGCCTGCAGATCAGCGATCCGGTGGCACTGGAAAGCGAACTCAACCAGATCGTCGGCGTGGTCTGCAACGGCCTGTTTGCCCGTCGTGGCGCCGATCTGCTGTTGCTCGCCGCACCCGGTGGGGTGCAGCAACTGCAGAAAGCTTGAGATGGACTCCAGGCAAACGCCCGGCCAACCGGGCGCTTGCCTTGGCTGCGCGTGTTACGCGCTCGGCGGCACGTAGCCGGCGATCTGGTCGGCACCACCTTCGAAGAAGTATTTCTCCATCTGCTCACTCAGATATTTGCGCGCACGGACATCCATCAGGTTGAGCCGGTTTTCATTGATCAGCATGGTCTGGTGCTTGATCCATTCCTGCCAGGCTTCCTTCGACACGCTTTCATAAATGCGCATGCCGAGTGCGCCCGGCACCGGCGGCCGATCCAGTCCTTCGGCCTCACGTCCCAGCTTGATGCAATTGACCATTCGCGTCATTGTCCTGTCCTCTCTGTA
>JAVEVA010000015.1:14181-47909 GCA_034005275.1 Thauera sp.
GGCAGCTGGGCCGGCTGGCTGCCACCCGCCTGCGCCATGTCGGCACGACCACCGCCTTTGCCGCCGACCTGCTGAGCGACGAAATTGACCAGCTCACCGGCTTTCAGCCGGGCGGTGAGATCGGCCGTGACCCCGGCAATCAGGCTCACCTTGTCATCGCTGACACTGGCCAGCACGATCACCGCCGATTTGAGCCGGTCTTTCAGCTTGTCGAGGGTCTCACGCAAACGTGGCACATCCGCACCCTCAACGGTGGCGGCCAGCACCTTGATGCCATTGATTTCCTGTGCCTGCCCGGCCAGATCATCGCCCTGACTGGCCGCCAGCTTGCCTTTGAGACGGGCGATTTCCTTTTCCAGGGTGCGCACATTGTCGAGGACTCCGGCAACGCGCTCGGCAATCTCGTCGCCATGCACTTTGAGCAGCGCGGAAATGCCCTGCACCCGGCGTTCCTGCTGCTGGGTGTAGTGCAGCGCGTTCTCGCCGGTAATCGCTTCCACCCGGCGCACCCCGGCGGCGACCCCCCCTTCACTGACGATCTTGAACAGACCGATGTCGCCCGTGCGCTGCACGTGCGTACCGCCGCACAACTCTTTGGAGCTGCCGATGCTGAGCACGCGCACTTCGTCGGCGTATTTCTCGCCGAACAGCATCACCGCGCCCGACTGCTGGGCCGCTTCGAGTGCCATCACTTTTGCCTCATTGGCAGTGTTGGCCAGAATTTCATGATTGACGATCTCTTCGACCTGACGGATTTCCTCGGCGGTCATCGGCTGGCCATGGACGAAGTCGAAACGGGTCTTGTCCGGATCGACCAGCGAACCTTTCTGCTGCACATGATTGCCGAGCACTTCACGCAGCGCCTTGTGCATCAGGTGAGTGACCGAGTGGTTGCGGGCGGTGGCCGCACGGGCATCGCCATCGACACGCGCACTCACTTCCTCGCCGACCCGCAGGCTGCCGGTACGCACCACGCCATGATGGCCGAACACTGCAGCCTGGATCTTCTGCGTATCTTCAACGCCGAAAATACCGCCTGCGCCGCGCAGCTCGCCCTGATCACCGACCTGACCGCCGGATTCGGCATAGAAAGGCGTGTGGTCCAGCACCACCACGCCGAGCTCGCCTTCCTGCAGGGCCTCGACGGCCGCGCCTTCGCGGTAAAGGGCGAGAATGCGACCACGGGCTTCCAGCGCTTCATAGCCGTGGAAAGTGGTTTCCGCGCCGGCATAGTCGAGATTGAGCGCCATCTTGAACTTGCCGGCCGCGCGCGCCTGTTCCTTCTGGCGTGCCATCGCCGCATCAAACGCCAGCGCATCGACGCTGACCTCGCGCTCGCGACAGATGTCGGCGGTCAGATCAAGCGGGAAGCCGTAGGTGTCATGCAGCTTGAACGCCGTATCGCCATCGAACACGGTCTTGCCGGCAGCGGCCATCGCCGCCAGCTCGGCATCGACGATCGCCATGCCGTTTTCGATGGTGGCGAAAAAGCGCTCTTCTTCCTGACGCAAGGTGTCGCTGATGCGACGTTCACCAGTCTGCAGCTCCGGATAGGCAGCACCCATTTCAGCGACCAGATCCGCCACCATGTTGTGGAAGAAAGGTCGGCGGGCGCCAAGCTTGTAACCGTGGCGGATGGCGCGACGGATGATGCGACGCAGCACATAGCCGCGACCTTCGTTGCCGGGGATCACTCCATCGGCAAGCAGGAAGGCGCAGGCACGAATGTGGTCGGCAAGCACGCGCAGCGAAGGAGATGCGAGCTCGCTGCAGGCAGTTTCACGCGCTGCGGCCTGGATCAGCCGTTGGAACAGGTCGATGTCGTAATTGGAATGCACGCCCTGCAACACGGCGGCGATCCGCTCCAGCCCCATGCCGGTGTCGACCGAAGGCTTGGGCAGCGGGTGCATCACCCCCTGCTCGTCGCGGTTGAACTGCATGAAGACGTTGTTCCAGATCTCGATGTAACGGTCACCATCTTCTTCCGGCGTACCGGGCAGACCACCGGGAATGTGGTCACCGTGATCGTAGAACACTTCGGTACACGGCCCGCAAGGGCCGGTGTCGCCCATCATCCAGAAGTTGTCCGAAGCATAACGTGCGCCCTTGTTGTCACCGATGCGCAGCACGCGCTCCGGCGCCACGCCGACTTCGCCCGTCCAGATGTCATACGCTTCGTCGTCTTCGGCATACACCGTCACCCACAGCCGCTCGGCTGGCAGCTTGAACACCACGGTGAGCAGCTCCCAGGCGTAGCGGATCGCATCACGCTTGAAATAGTCGCCAAAGCTGAAATTGCCCAGCATCTCGAAGAAGGTGTGATGGCGGGCGGTATAGCCAACGTTTTCAAGGTCATTGTGCTTGCCGCCGGCACGGACGCATTTCTGCGCAGTCGTGGCGCGGCGGTAAGGACGCTTGTCGAAACCGAGAAAGACATCCTTGAACTGGTTCATCCCGGCGTTGGTAAACAGCAGGGTCGGATCTTCGTGCGGCACCAGCGAGCTGGAAGCAACGATCTGATGCCCCTTGGCGGCAAAAAACTGGAGAAAGGCAGCACGGATGTCAGCGGATTTCATGGGCGTCGGCAAAGTGGCAGAAAAGGAAGTGCCTGACCATCCCCCTGCACGGCCGGGAAATGAAGCGAATGGCAACTGGCACAAACGACGAATTTTAGCATGTGCTTGGCAGACGACCAGCCTCCGCTCCGCACAGCAGCCATTTCCATCCCTATAATTGACGTTCGCGTCAACAAATCATCCACAGGAGCAGCTCATGGGCCACCGTCTTTCCAAAATCTACACCCGCACCGGCGATGCCGGCACCACCGGCCTGGGCGACGGCAAGCGCGTCTCCAAGGACAGCTTGCGCATCCACGCGCTGGGCGAAGTCGACGAAACCAATGCGATCGTCGGCGTGCTGCTGTGCGAAGAACTGCCGGAGGACGTGCGCACCCTGCTCACCGACATCCAGCACGACCTGTTCGACCTCGGTGGCGAAGTCTGCATTCCGGGGATGAGCATGATCACCGACAAGCAGGTCACCCAGCTCGAAAACGAACTCGACCGCCTCAACGCCGATCTCGCGCCGCTGAAGGACTTCATCCTCCCCGGCGGCACGCGCGCCGCCGCGCTCGCCCACCAGGCGCGCACCGTCTGTCGCCGTGCCGAGCGTGCCCTGGTGGCGCTCTCCGCAGGCGAAGACGAGAACGTCAATGACGGACCGCGCCAGTACATGAACCGCCTCTCCGATCTGCTGTTCGTCCTCGGCCGCGTGCTCAACCGTGCTGGCGGCCGTGGCGACGTGCTGTGGCAGAAACGCAAGAACGCCTGAGAACTACCCTGTCGGGCGCTACAACCCGAGCGCCTGCCTGACCTGCGGCCACTGGCGGCGACTGACCGGCAGCAAGCCATCCATCCCGTCCAGACCGCGCAGGCGCAGTTGCCACGGCGCATCGGCACCAGCCGCCTCATCACGTTCGGCACCGCACACTGCGGCGCGGCTCACCAGGCAATTGCGGTGAATGCGCAGCAGACGGGTGCCGAACTCCTCTTCCAGACGAGTGAGGGATTCTTCCAGCAGGTATTCGGCGCTCGCCGTGTGCAAGCTGACATATTTCAGTTCAGCCTTGAAGTAGATCACCTCCTCCACCGGCACCAGCAGGATGCGCCCACGCTGATGGATGCTGAAATGGCGTCTTGGCGACGCGGTCAATGCAGCCAGCGCTGCCGCATCGACCTTCGCAGCGGATTTTCCCCGCGTCCGCAGACGCTGCAAGGCAGCCGCCAGTCGCTCGGCGCGCACCGGCTTCAGCAGATAGTCCACTGCCGCCAGCTCAAAAGCTTCGACCGCATACTGCTCATAGGCGGTGACGAAAATCACTGCCGGCGGCGAAGACAAGGTGCTCAGGTGACGCGCCAGTTCGACCCCGTCCATCTCCGGCATGCGCACATCAATCAGCGCCACATCCACCGCCACCTGTTCCAGCACCTGCAAAGCTTCCACACCGTTGCCAGCCAGAGCGACGATGTGATGCGGACATGCGTCAGCGACATCGCCCAGCAGATCACGCAGCCGCTGCCGGGCAGGTGCTTCATCATCGACAATCAGTACCCGCAGCGGCGCTGCTGCAGCCTGCTCCACCTTCATGCCTCCTCCCTGGACTGCTGCCCGGTCTGCAGGTTTTTCGTGCGCCAGGGCAAACGGATGCGCACGCGGTGACGCCCTGCCTTGAGCTCGATCTCCAACCGCGCTTCCAGATCAAAAAACAGCATCAGCCGCTCGCGGATATTGTCGAGCGCCATGCGGTTGCCGGGGTGCGCAGCAGCGCTGGCTGCCAGCGGATTATCGACCTCCAGCAACAGCTGCTCGCCATCGCGCGTCGCATGAACAATGATTTCACCGGCTTCGCTCACCGGTTCGATGCCATGATAAACCGCGTTTTCCAGCAGCGGCTGCAGCAGCAAGGCCGGCACCTGCACTGCCAGCAAAGCCTGATGTTCGACACTGCCCGCCAGCGGCACCACCCAGCGCACCTGCAGCCGTTCGCCGAGACGCAGGTTTTCCACGGCCAGATAACCTTCGCAGAGACGCAGTTCGTCGGCCAGGCTGACCAGTTCACGATGATCACGCATCAGCATGCGGAACAGCTCGGCCAGCTCTTCCAGCACCCGTTCGGCCCGACGCGGATCACTGCGGATCACGCCGAGCACTGCATTGAGGCTGTTGAACAGGAAATGCGGCCGGATACGGGCAGTGAGCGCCTGCAAGCGCGCTTCCGCAAGCGCCGGCGACAGCCGCTGCTGGCGACAGTGGAAATAGGCCAGCGTCAGCGCACAGGCTGCCCAGGCCCACAGCAGCTCCGCCAGGCTGTCCGCATTACCGGTGCCGACCAGCTCCAGCGCCAGCACCACCACCGCGACAAGCACAAACAGCAAGGCGCTTGCGTTCAGCACCGGCAGACGGCGCAGCCAGGGCGCAAGCAGGTAGAGCACGCAAGCCATGCTCAGCAAAGGCAGCTCGACACGCGCAGCCAGTTCGAGCACCGTGGCCGGCAACTGCGCCCAGCGCTCGTTGCGCACCAGCGCAGTCGCCAGCGCGAGAACATTCACCAGCAGCAGCAGGCGCAGCAACACGCCCAGATTGCGAAAATCGGGCAAAGCTGCAGCGCCGAGCAAGGACGGCTTTTGTTTTATACTTTCCACGAACGCTCCACTCCGACCCTCATCACCGACCCTCATCATTTTCCCGGCCTGCAGCACTTGGCGCGCAGGTCCGGGCTTCTTTCACGTCAGCAACACTGACACTACGCGACACCACCATGACCGACAAGATGACGCCAGCCACCAGCGCTCCCGCCACTTCCTCCCCGTCCGACAGCGCGTCCGGCAGCACGCCCGCCAAAGCCTGGTCAGGCCGTTTCAGCGAGCCGGTTTCCGAGCTGGTGAAACGCTACACCGCTTCAGTGTTCTTCGACCAGCGCATGGCTGCCCAGGACATTCGCGGCTCGCTCGCCCATGCCCGCATGCTGGCAGCCCGGCAGATCATCAGCGCGCAAGACCTGGCCGATATCGAACGTGGCCTGGGAATCATCCGTGGCGAGATCGAACGCGGTGAATTCAGCTGGAGCCTGGATGCCGAAGACGTTCATCTCAACATCGAGCAGCGCCTGACCGCCCTGGTGGGCGATGCCGGCAAGCGCCTGCACACCGGCCGCAGCCGCAATGACCAGGTCGCCACCGACATCCGCCTGTGGCTGCGTGACGCCATCGACCAGATTCTGGCGCTGATCGCCGACTTCCAGCGCGCCCTGCTCGACATTGCCGAAGCGCACGCCGACACGCCGCTGCCCGGCTTCACCCACTTGCAGGTCGCCCAGCCGGTCACTTTCGGCCACCACCTGATGGCCTATTACGAAATGACCCGACGCGATGCCGAACGTTTCGCCGACTGCCGCAAGCGCGTCAACCGCCTGCCGCTGGGCAGCGCCGCACTCGCCGGCACCAGCTATCCGATCGATCGTGCCGCCGTGGCAGCCGAACTCGGCTTCGATGAAATCTGCGCCAATTCGCTCGACGCAGTCAGTGATCGTGACTTCGCCATCGAATTCTGCGCCGCCAGCGCGCTGCTGATGACCCACCTGTCGCGCCTGTCGGAAGAACTCATCCTGTGGATGAGCCCGCGCGTCGGCTTCATCGATCTCGCCGACCGCTTCTGCACCGGCAGCTCGATCATGCCGCAAAAGAAAAACCCCGATGTACCCGAGCTGGTGCGCGGCAAAACCGGCCGCGTCAATGGCAGCCTGATCGCCCTGCTCACCTTGATGAAAGGGCAACCGCTGGCTTACAACAAGGACAATCAGGAAGACAAGGAGCCGCTGTTCGACACTGCCGACACGGTGATCGACACTTTGCGCATCTATGCCGACATGATTGGCGGCATCGTGGTCAAGCCGGCGGCGATGCGCGACGCGCTACGCCAGGGTTATGCCACCGCCACCGACCTTGCCGACTATCTGGTCAAGAAAGGCCTGCCGTTCCGCGATGCGCACGAAGCGGTCGCGCTCGCCGTGCGCGCAGCGGAAGCACGCGGCTGTGATCTGCCCCAGTTCAGTCTTGAGGAACTGAGCAGCGCTCTTGCCCAGGTGCCGGGCGCTGCCGAACGGCTTGCTGCCGACGTGTTCGACGTACTCAGCGTCGAAGGTTCGCTCGCTTCGCGCCAGCATCCCGGCGGCACGGCACCGGCGCAGGTCAGGGCGGCGATCGCCCACGCCCGCAGCCAGCTGGGCTGAATCTGCTCATCACCCGGAGCACACGGATGGATCCCACCCAGATCGGCAAGTACGAAATTCGCCGCCGCCTCGGCGAAGGCGCGACCAGCATCGTCTATCTGGCCTGGGACCCCTTCAAGCAACAGGAAGTGGCAATCAAGCAATTGCGCAGCGAAGTGCTGCGCGATCCGGTGCGTGGCCGGCTTTACCGCCAGATCTTCCTCAATGAATCCGCTTTTGCCGGCCGCCTGCGCCATCCGCACATCATTCACATTCACGACGCGATCATCGACGATGACAAAGCCTATGTGGTGATGGACTACCTGCCGGGCGGCACGCTGGAAGCGCTTTGTCGTGCCGATCCGCTGCCGCCGCTTGAACGCGTACTGGAAATCATTTTCAAGGCCACGCGCGCGCTCGATTACGCCTTTCACCAGGGCGTCATCCACCGCGACATCAAGCCAGCCAACATTCTGCTGGTGAGCCCGGAAGGCACGGATATCCGCATTTCCGATTTTGGCGCAGCGCTGGCCACCGCTCATGAGACCACGCAGATTTCCGGCCTGGGTTCGCCGGCCTACATGTCGCCGCAGCAGGTGCGCGAAGTGCCGCTCGATCACCGCACCGACATCTATTCGCTTGGCATCATGCTGTTCGAACTGCTCACCGGCCGTCTGCCCTACACCGCCAGCAACAACTACAGCCTGCTGTACAGCATTGCCCACGATCCGATGCCGCTGCCCTCCAGCATCCGCCCTGGCCTGCCGGCCGAACTGGACAACATTGTCCGTCGCGCCACCGAAAAGGATGTCGAGCACCGCTACCAGCACTGGGCAGAATTTTCTCACGATCTCGCCCAGGCTTTCCGCAACCACGGCATTGCCGGTGAAGATGCGGTGCCCACTGAAACCGAACGTTTTGAAGCTTTGCGTCGCATGCATTTCTTCCGCGATTTCGCCGACGCCGAACTGTGGGAAGTGGTCAAGCTCGCCCGCTTCGAGCGCGTGCGCAAAGGCACGGTGATCATGAAGGAAGACGAAGGCGGTGACACCATCTGCTTCATCCTCGAAGGCGAAGCACTGGTGCGCAAACGCAATCGCCTGCTCCACATCCTCACGCCAGGTGAATGCTTTGGTGAAGTAGCGGTTTTTTCCGCAGCCGCCGGCACCCGTTCCGCTTCGGTGGAAAGCAGTGCTGCGACCAGCCTGATCAGCTTGCGCGCCCATGCGCTGCGCCGTGCCAGCGAAACCTGCCGCATGCATTTCTACAAAGCTTTCCTCGAAGTGCTCGCCACCCGCCTCTCCCAGGCCAGCGCCCGACTGGCCAATCAATGAGCCATGAACGATCGCTGTTTTTCCGCAAACTTGCATGAAGCACTTGAAAGCGCGCTCCGCCAGTTGCGCGGCAATGACTTCAAGCTGCACGCATTGCGCCCGCTCAATGAGCAAGGCAGCGGCAGCAGCGCACAAACTGCGCTCGCCAGCGATGGCAAGGAACAGTATTTCGTCAAGCTCCTGCCCGCCAGCGCCCACGATCAGCTGCTCGCCGAAAGCGACGGCCTGCTCGCCCTCGGCCGCTGCCCGGCTTTCCGCGTCCCTCAGCCACTCGCCTGCGGCCTGAGCACCGATGGCGACCTCGCCGACCGCCAGGCTTTCCTGGTCAGCGAATATCTGCCGCTGCAAGCGGTGCAGCCGGAAAATGGTGCGCGCGCTGCCGAAGCACTGGCGGCACTGCATCAACTCGAAGGCGAGCAGTTCGGCTGGCATCGTGACAACTGGCTCGGCAACAGCCCGCAGTCCAATCCTTTCGCCAGCAACTGGGCCTTGTTCTTTGCCGAACATCGTCTGCGTCCCCAGTTCGAGCGTGCCCGCGCCCTGGGCCATGAACGTGAGCTGATCCGCCAGGGCGAACGCCTTTACGCCCGCGTACCGGCGCTGTTCCTCGACTACCGCCCCCGTCCCAGCCTGCTGCATGGCGATCTCTGGCACGGCAACATCGCCCAGCTTGCTGACGGCAGTCCGGTGATTTTCGATCCGGCGGTGCATTACGGCGACCGCGAAAGCGATCTGGCAATGAGCGAACTGTTCGGCGGCTTGCCCGCGAGCTTTTACGCTGCCTACCGCCGGCAGTGGCCACTCGATGACGACTACGAGCTGCGCAAGCCGCTCTACAGCCTGTATCACATCCTCAATCACCTCAACCTGTTCGGCCGCAGCTATCTGCGCGAAGCCATGCGTCTTGCCACCCGACTGAACGAAATGCTGACGCGACGACGGGATTGAGCACGGCACAACAGCTGTCGGATTTTTTTACACTGCTGACCATTTTCTCGGCGAGGAATGACTGCTACCGATAAAACCTGTTTCTGCTCAATCGCTTACAATTCACCCTGATAAAGGCATGAATTTTGCTTACAATGTGAGCAATTACACAGCAATTCCTGTCCAGACCGCTACACTCCAGTTGAGCTCCCGTTTGAGACAGGCCAGACCATGAATAAAAACCTCGACCACGCACACACCAGCCAGCGCCGCCGCCTGCTCAAAGGCGCGCTGGCCGCGTCTTCAGTGGCCACGCTTGGCTACGGCGGCTCGGCGGCAGCGGCCTCGCTCGGCTGCATGGAAAAGATCGCCGACAACGGTGGCGGCTATCCTGGCCCGGACTATCAGTTTGCGCTCGGCAGCCCTCCGGAAATTCGCAGCGGCCGTGGCTGGGCATGGGAGCAAGTTCCCGTTCATAAATTCCAACGCCAGACCTCCTCGCCCACCCCACCGCCCACCCCCGGCGGCAAAGGCCGCGGAAAAAACGGACGTGGTAGCGGTCAAGGCCCTGCCACGCCTGATAGCGCTTCAACCGAGACCACATACGCCTTCCAGACCAGGGAAGGTTTTTACTATTCGACAGTCGACCATCGTCCTTTCCACCCTGAAGGCTGGGTGCAGGACTTCACCCATCAGGAGAACGGCTGGGTTCTGGCTTACTTCAACCTGGCCGGGGAGCGGATCGGGAGTTATCCTGCCTATCAGAGCTCCACCACCAACGTCGCCCCTGCCAGCGCTTCCTGTCTGGCTTCAGTTAACCCGAACGTCCCGGACGGTCGCTTCACCTTTGGCGGCTGACACCACCGCCTCTGCCAGCTCAGCACAAGCCTGGCTTGCTCAGCACTGCCCGTCCCTGGACGGGCAGTTTGTCTTTCTCGACCCGCTATGGCTCGATACGCACCTGCTCAGCGCGGGCGCGGCCACCGTATTGCAGGAAGCGGCAGCGGCGATCGATCACGGTGACTTCGACCGTTTCTGCGCCGACATTGCCGAACTCGGTGGCTGGCCGCCGGGGCTGGAAGCACTCGCGCTCAGCCTGCTCGCTCATGGTCAGGACACTCCCGGCGCAGTCCGCCTCTGAAGCGCTGCTTGCTGCTGCAAGCTACAATGCTGCGTCATGAGCCCAGTCTCCTACCGTTCCTTCGATCTCGGCGCTGCCCGGGTTGCAGTCCATTCACCGGTACCCGGCTTTCAGCAACAGCTCGATTTCATCTACCGTGATTACGGTGAAGAAGATCCCGACGCGTTTGCCGATGTGCGCCTGAGCCTGCTGCCAGGCTCAGGCTTGCGCCGCTGGTGGCGGCAGCAGATCGTACTGTGGTCGGAAAGCAGCCAGCCTTTCGATCCTTATCCGCTCGCCCACGGCTTGCCCTTGTTCGAATGGGGCGGCAACTGGCTGCTGGCTCAGCGCCTGAATGCCTGGCTGCTGCTCCATGCCGGTGTGCTGGCGCGTGGCGAACACGCCCTCATCCTGCCTGCTGCACCCGGTTCCGGCAAAAGCACCCTCAGCTGCGCGCTGCATCTCGCCGGCTGGCGCTTTCTGTCCGACGAATTCGGTGTCATCGACCCTGACAGCGGCGAGGTGCTGCCGCTGCTCAAGCCGGCGGCGCTGAAAAATCAGTCGATCGAGGTCATCCGCGCGCATCCGCAGGCACGGCTGGGGCCGGTCTTTCCCGGCACTCGCAAAGGCGATGTCGCCCATTTTGTTCCGGACGCCGCCAGCATTGCTGCCCGTCACCAACGCGCCCGCCCACGGCTGGTGGTGTTTCCACAGTACCGCGCCGGCGCAAGGCTGCGCGCCACCCCGGTTCCGCCGGCCGACGCCGCCCTGCGTCTCGGCCTCAACAGCTTCAACTACCGCAGCCTGGGCAGCATCGGCTTTCACAGCGTGATCCGCCTCGCCCGCAGCTGTGTTGCGTGCGAACTCGAATACAGCAGCTTGGCAGAAGCCATCGACTACCTCAATGCCTTGCTCGACGACCATGGCGAGCGCTGAACACGTCCGCGCCCTGCGCGCCCTCCTCGATGGCCTGCATCACGCGCAGCAACTTGACCCGGCCTGCTGGGAAACCGTGCTGCGGCTGGCGCGCAGCACCCGCCTTCACGGTCGTCTGGCCGCCGCCCAGCTTGGCGGCACCGACCTGCCGGCAGTGGTCGAACGTCATCTGTGCTCGGCAGCACGCATTGCGGCTTTCAACCGCCAGATGCTGATCGCCGAACTGCACCAGCTCGCGCCACTGTGCCAGGGCGATTTTCCGGTCGTCCTGCTCAAAGGTGCGGCCTATGCGGCGCAGAACCATGCTGGCGCCAACGGCCGGCTGGTGAGTGATGTTGATCTGCTGGTGCCGCGCAGCGCACTGCGCACCATGGAGCAGCGCCTGCATGACGCTGGCTGGCGTTCAGCGCCGCTTGACCCGTACGATGAGCGCTACTACCGCGACTGGAGTCACGAAACACCACCGCTGCGCTTTCCCGGCCATTTTCTCGAAGTGGATCTTCATCACGCGATCACCCCGGTCACTGCCCGGCTCAACTTCGATCCGGCGCCGCTGATCGAAGCCAGCGAAGCCTTGCCTGATTCGGTGTTCCGCGTGCTGCAAGGCGAAGACCAGCTGCTGCACGCCTGCCTGCACTGTTTTCAGGATGGGGATCTCGGCCTGCGTCTGCGCGAAGTGGCCGACATTGACAGCTTGCTGCGCCATCACGGTCGCGCGGATGGTGCTGATGCCACGAATGGTTTTGCCCGCCGACTGATCGAACGCGCCACACAGCTCGGCCTGTTGCGCCCGCTGTGGTACGGCCTGCACTTCGCAGCGCGCTGGTTTGCCACCCCACAAGCGGTGACGATGCTGGCACAGCTGCCGCCAGGCGCCTGGCCGGCCGCAACGACACGCCTGCTGATGGATCGTCTGGTGCCGCTGGCGATGCTGCCGGGCAATCCGGATCTGCCGCCACCACTCGCTGCCCGCCTCGCCCGGCAGGCGATGCTCACCCGTTACCACTGGCAGCGCATGCCTTTGCGTCTGCTGCTGCCCCATCTGGCGCGCAAAGCCATCCTGCGCACACGCTGGCGCGGACAAGCGCAGGCCTGAATACAGACGACAACACCCCTGCACCAGTACCGAAACTCGCGCAGGGGTGGGGAAAATCTGCTTGTGCGAGCGCCTGAGGATGGTTCAGACCCGCTCGCTCAGATTCGCTCGTTCAGATCTGCTCAGACGCCCTGGCTCAGGCCGGCGTCCTGCAGCAATTGCTGCAGCTCACCGTTCTGGTACATCTCGCGCATGATGTCGCTGCCGCCGACGAATTCGCCTTTGACGTACAGCTGGGGGATGGTCGGCCAGTTGGAGAATTCCTTGATGCCCTGGCGAATCGCGTCATCGGCCAGCACATTGACCGCGAACACTTCCTGCAAACCGCAGGCCTGCAGGATCTGCACCGCGGTGGAAGAAAAGCCGCATTGCGGAAACTGCGGCGAACCTTTCATGTAGAGCACCACGTCGTTGTTGCTGACCTGCTCCTGGATGACATCCTGCACGCTCATTTGTTGACGCCCTTAAACTTGAGTTGGATAGTCGGGTATTTTAGGCTGCCGACAGGCAGATCGTCAATCCTGCCCAGTACTCCAGCACTCAGCCCAGCTCCGTCGCACCGACGCCACCAGAAACACGCTCATGTCCGGCGAGATCGCGCCAGCTTGCCACTGCGCTGAAGCCTGCTGCACGCAGCAAATCCCGCACTGCAGCGCCTTGCTGATGACCATGCTCCAGCAGCAGCCAGCCGGAAGGCCGCAGATAAGCTGGCGCCGCAGCGATGATGCGCTGGAGGTCATCCAGCCCGCGCTCACCGGCAGCGAGGGCGCTGTGCGGTTCAAAACGCAGATCACCACGCGACAGATGCGGATCATCCGCAGCGATATACGGCGGATTGCTGACAATGAGGGCAAAACGATGTGCTGCATGCGTGCGGTCCAGCTGCGCAAACCAGTCGCTGTGGATGAAGCCGAGCTCGGCCTGCAAGCGCAGCGCATTGGCCTGTGCCACCTCCAGCGCCGCCCGTGAAGCATCGAGCGCCAGCACTTGCGCTTGCGGCCGCTCCAGCGCGAGGCTGATCGCCACCACGCCGCTGCCGCAGCCCAGATCGAGCACCTGCGCAGGCGTGTGCGGCGGCAGGCGCTCCAGCGCCAGCTCAACCAGCAGTTCGGTGTCGTGACGCGGAATGAGCACCGCCGGAGTGACCGCAAACAGCCGGCCGTAAAACTCGCATTCACCGAGCAGATAAGCCAGCGGCTCACCGGCCGCACGTCTTTGCACCTGCTCGACAAAAGCCTGCCACTGCCCGGCTTCGAGCGCGCGTTCCGGCCAGGCGAGCAGATGGGCGGTAGAACAAGCAAGCTGCTGACGCAGCAGCGCACGTGCTTCGCCTGACGGGATCAGGTCACGTGCCCAGGCCAGCGCGGCAGCACGGCTCGGTGTTGAGTTGGGCACTGAGGTAACCCCTGAGGTCAACGGCAAGCCCACGGCATGCACACTGCCTTCACGATCCGTCACTTCAGTCATGTCCCAGCGCTGCCAGCAAGGCCGTCTGATGTTCGAGCGTGAGCGCCGCGATCAGCTCATCCAGCTCGCCGGCCATCACTGCCTCCAGCTTGTACAAGGTGAGGTTGATGCGATGATCGGTGACCCGCCCTTGCGGAAAGTTGTAGGTGCGGATGCGCTCCGAACGGTCACCACTGCCGATCAGCTGCCGGCGCTGCTGGGCCGCTGCAGTTTGCTGGGCGCGCAACTGCTGGTCGTGCAGGCGGGCAGCGAGCACCGCCATCGCCTGCGCCTTGTTACGATGCTGCGAACGGTCATCCTGGCACTCCACCACCATGCCGCTGGGCAAATGGGTGATGCGCACCGCTGAATCGGTCTTGTTCACGTGCTGCCCACCGGCACCGGAAGCACGGAAGGTATCAATGCGCAGCTCGGCCGGATTGATCGCCACCGCCATCAGCTCATCCGCTTCGGCCAGCACCGCGACAGTACACGCTGAAGTATGGATCCGGCCCTGGGTTTCTGTGACCGGCACGCGCTGAACGCGATGGCCACCGGATTCGAACTTGAGCTGCGAGTAAGCGCCACGACCACTGATGCGGGCGATCACTTCCTTGAAACCGCCCAGATCGGATTCATGGGCCGAAATGAGCTCCACTTTCCAGCGTCGTCCTTCCGCATAGCGGGTGTACATCCGCAGCAGATCGCCGGCAAACAACGCCGCTTCATCGCCCCCCGTCCCGGCACGGATCTCGATGAACAGATCACGCTCATCGGCCGGGTCGCGTGGCAACAATGCCAACTGCAACTGCTGCTCCAGCTCGACCAGCCGCTCGCTGCCGGCACTCAATTCCAGTTCGGCGAGCTCACGCATCTCGGCGTCGGCCAGCAGCTGCTCGGCATCGCGGCAATCAGCTTCGACGCGCACATACTCGGCATACAGGCCGACCACTTCCTCCAGTTCAGCCCGTTCCTGGCCAAGCTTGCGGAAACTGCCGACATCCGCCGCGGCATCTTCCGCCGCCAGGGCGCGGTCGAGCTCCTGCAAACGGGCGGCAAGCTGTTCCAGTCTGGTACGGATGCTGTCTTTCATCAGTGATGTGAGGCGGTGCGCCGCGCCGCTCAGTGCGGTGCAGGCAGATTGAACAGCTCGCGCACCAGCACGCCAGCTTCCGCTTTGCGCGCCTTGTCGGCCTGGTTGAGAAAGCGGGTCGGGGCGTGCATCAGCTTGTTGGTCAGCCCTTGTGACAACGCATCCAGCACTTGCTGCGGGTCATCGCCGCGGGCGAGCAGGCGCAGCGCGCGTTCGAGTTCGCTCTTGCGCAGGCTTTCCGCATGTTCACGCAGGGAACGGATCACCGGCACGGTCTGCCGTGCCGACATCCAGTCAAGGAAACCATCCACCCGGCTATCGATGATCTGCTCCGCTTCGACCACCGCCTGCTGACGGGATTCGAGGCCGGCATCGACCACCTGGGCAAGATCATCCACCGTGTACAGGAAAATGTCGTCCAGCCCGGCCACTTCGGCTTCGATGTCGCGCGGCACCGCCAGATCGACCATCACCACCGGACGGTGGCGACGCGCTTTCACCGCACGCTCCACCATCCCCAGGCCGACAATCGGCAAGGGTGCGGCGGTGCACGACACCACCACATCGAAACGCGGCAAAGCTTCGCCGATCTGATCGATACGCATCGTGCTCGCACCAAAACGCTCCGCCACCACCAGCGCACGTTCTTCCGTGCGATTGGCCACCGTCATCGACCGCGGCTGGGCGCCGGCAAAGTGGGCGGCGCACAGCTCAATCATCTCCCCGGCACCGATGAACAGCACATGCTGCTCGGCGACGCTTTCGAAAATGCGCTCGGTGAGATGAACCGCCGCAGCAGCCATCGACACCGTATTGGCACCGATCGCCGTGCTGCTGCGCACTTCCTTGGCGACTGCAAAAGTGTTCTGGAACAGCTTGTGCAGCAAAGTGCCCATCGTGCCGGCTTCTTCAGCACGGCGGGCAGCATCCTTCACCTGACCGAGAATCTGCGGCTCGCCGATCACCATCGAATCGAGCCCGCTGGCAACGCGGAACACGTGACGGATCGCATCGCGCTGCGGATAGGCATACAGATACGGCGACACTTCCTGCAGCGCGAGCTGGTGAAAACGCGCCAGCCAGTCGGCCGCGTGCTGCGGCTGCTCGGCGGCAAAATACAGCTCGGTGCGGTTGCAGGTGGACAGAATCGCCGCTTCACGCACCGAATCGGCATGCGTCAGATCGTGCAGCGCCTGATTCAGACACTCAGGCTGAAACGCCACGCGCTCGCGAATCGCAAGCGGCGCAGTGTGATGATTCAGGCCAAGGGCAAAAAGCTGCATGCGGAAAACTGCCAGACCGGCGATCAGGAAAGGCGCGCATTATAGCATCCGCCACCGCCCTACCCAGCACCGCGCGAGCGCAGGCGCCGAATCGCCTCCACCCCCTTCGCAAGCCTTCCTGTCTGCCCTGCTCTGGCCGGCGCACTTGCCCTGCTTTCCCATGTGCAGCGACAATAAGAGAAAACGCTGATGGAGTCTGCGCTGAACACCTCCCTGCCCCCCACTTTGCCCCGGCGGCGACGCTGGCCGCTGCTGCTCGCCTTCGCCCTGGCCGCTGTTGCCGCAGCGGGCGCGACCTTGCTCCTGCGTCCACCAACCGTCGATGTCCTGCTCACGCCAGCACAGACCATGCGTCAGACCGTGGTGGTCAGCGGCCGCGTGCGTACCCCGGAACGGATCGAACTCGCCGCCCAGGTCAGCGGCCGGGTCGAGCAGGTCCTCGTACGGGAAGGCGATCAGCTGCAGGCGGGCCAGACCGTACTTCGCCTTGATGCACGCGAATGGCAGGCGCAGACCCAGCAGGCTGCTGCGGCCCTCGCCCAGGCGGAAGCCCAGCTGCGCCAGCTGCGCGAGCTCGGTCTGCCGCTGGCCGAACACAATGTCCGTCAGGCGGAAGCCAATCTGCTCCAGGCCGAGCGCCAGCATGAGCGCGCACTGGAACTGCTGGCACGCGGCTTCTACAGCCAGGCCCAGATCGACGAAACCTTGCGCACCGTCGAAGTCAATCGCAGCCTGCTCGCCGCTGCCCGCACCCAGCGCAACAGCCAGCGTGCGGATGGCAGCGACAGCGCGATCGCCCGCAGCCTGGTCGAACAGGCGCGCGCCACCCTCCAGCTGGCCGAAACCCGCCTGGCCCACACGGCGATCACTGCGCCGCTCGCGGCCAGCGTATTGACCCGCTCGGTGGAAGTCGGTGACACCGTTCAGACCGGTCAGGCGTTGCTGGTGCTTGCGCCGCACGCGGCCACCGAACTCAGTGCCCACGTCGACGAGAAGAACCTCGCTTTCCTCGCCCTCGATCAGCCGGCGCTCGCTTCCGCCGATGCCTATCCCGAGCAGCAGTTTGCCGCCCGCTTGAGCTATATCGCGCCTTCGGTCGATCCGGTGCGCGGCTCGGTCGAAATCCGCCTGCAGGTGGCCGAGCCACCGCCTTACCTGCGCCACGAAATGACGGTGTCGATCGACATCGAAACCGCGCGCCACGAGCGCTTGCCGACCCTGCCGCTCACCGCAGTGGTCGATGCCGGCAGCCCACGGCCGTGGGTGATGGTGGTGCGTGACGGCCATGCCTTGCGCCAGGACATCGAGCCCGGCACACGCAGCAGTGGCCAGATCGAGGTGCGCAGCGGCATTGCCGAAGCGGAAGCAGTGCTGCTCGAGCCGACCGCTGTTGCGCCCGGCAGCCGGGTTCGGGTCCGGCCTCAGGTCCGACCTGAGTGATGACTCACTTGATGACCCACTGGCTGCCCTTCGAATGGATTGCCGCCTTGCGCTTTCTGCGCGAAGGCCGCATGCAATCGGTGCTGATCATCGTCGGCGTCGGCGTCGGCGTGGCAGTGATCGTGTTCATGTCGGCACTGCTCACCGGCCTGCAGGCCAATCTGGTGCGCCGCACGCTGAGCGCCCAGGCCCACATCGTCATCCTGCCTGAAGAGGAAATCGCCCGCCCCCAGCGCCAGCCTCGCCCTGGAGAGCAACTGGACATCGCCCTGCAGAAACAGGCGCAACGCCTGCGCTCGATCGACCAGTGGCAGCCGCTGCGCAGCCGGCTTGAGCAATGGCCGGAAATTGCCGCCGTGTCGCCGGTCGCTGCCGGCCCGGCGTTCGCCATTCGCGGCGAAGCCAGCAAGGCGGTCAACGTGCTCGGCATCGAAGCACAACACTACACCCAGGTGATCGGCCTGGTTGACAACATTACGGTCGGCCAATTGCGGCTGGGCACTGATGAAGCGGTGATCGGCATCGAGCTGGCGAAGGATCTGGGCGCCGGCATCGGCGACAAGCTGCGCATCCAGGGCAGCTTGGGCAGCACCGCCACCTTCACCATCACCGGCCTGTTCGACCTCGGCAGCAAGACGGTCAACGCGCGCAATGTCTATGTCAATCTGCGCAGCGCCCAGACCCTGCTCGACCTGGTCGGCGGCGTGTCCAGCATCGAACTGGCGCTGCACGATCTCGATCAGGCGGAAATCATCGCCCGCCGCCTCCACGCCGAAACCGGGCTGATCGCCGACAGCTGGATTCACACCAACGGCCAGTTCGTCACCGCCTTGCGCTCGCAGCGGGTGTCGAGCAATGTCATCCGATTTTTCGTCGCGCTGTCGGTTTCCTTCGGCATTGCCAGCGTGCTGGTGGTGTCGGTGATCCAGCGCAGCAAGGAAATCGGCATCCTGCGGGCAATGGGCGCGACGCAAGGCCAGATGCGGCGCATCTTCCTGTTGCAGGGCGGCATCGTCGGCTTCATCGGCTCGCTGCTCGGCTCGGCGCTGGCCTGGCTGTTCCTCACCATGTGGCGTCAGGTGGCGATCAACCCCGATGGCACACCGATGTTCAACATCGATGTCGAACCCGGTCTGGTGCTGCTGACCGCCGTCGGTACCAGCGTGGTCGGCGTGCTCGCGGCCTGGCTGCCGGCGCGACGGGCGGCGAAACTGGACCCGGTGGTGGCGATCCGTGGCTGAACACGACAAGATTCCTGTCCTGCGCCTTGAAAACCTGCGCAAAAGCTACGGCAGCGGCGAAACCCGCCAGGATGTGCTGCACGGCATCCATCTGCGCCTCGAACAGGGCGAATTCACCGCCCTCATCGGCCCATCCGGCTCCGGCAAGAGCACCCTGCTCAACCTGATCGGCCTGCTTGACCGCCCCAGCGCCGGCACGCTATGCATCGCCGGTGCAGAGACCTCGACGCTGGATGACCGCGCGCTGACCCGCCTGCGCGGCGAACACATCGGCTTCGTCTTTCAGCACCACCATCTCATCCCGGCCTTCACCGCCGAAGAAAACGTCGCCATGCCGCTGCTGATCGCCCGCGGCCGGCGCGACCGGGCGATGTTCCAACGTGCCGGCCAGTTGCTCGAACGGGTCGGCCTCGGTCAGCGCCGCCAGCAACTGGCCGGCCAGCTCTCCGGCGGTCAGCAGCAGCGGGTGGCGATCGCCCGTGCGCTGGCGATGAAACCGGCACTGGTGCTGGCCGATGAACCGACCGGCAACCTCGACACCCATACCGCCGACGAAGTGTTCGCCCTGTTGCGCGAAGTGAATGCCGAATCCGGCACCAGCTTCCTGATCGTCACCCACGACCCGCGCCTTGCCCAGCGCTGCGACCGCATCATCGAAATGGTCGACGGCCGCATCGTCGCCGACCAGGCCACCCGGCCAGGCAGCTGAGCCCGTCGCAGGGCAGCGCCACAGCACAGCCCCGGGACGAGGACAGCAAGGATAGAATGGCGCGTCCTGCGCAGCACCACTGCCTGCCTCTGCCTTCTCCCCTTTCCTGCCTTCCTGGAGCCATCATGACCCGCCAGACCAAGATCGTCGCCACCATCGGCCCCGCTTCTTCCGACCCCGGCGTGCTCGAACGCATGGTCAACGCCGGTGTAGACGTGGTGCGGATGAATTTTTCCCATGGCAAGGCGGAAGATCACATTGCGCGCGCCACCACGGTGCGCGATGCCTCGGCGCTGGCCGGGCGGCCGGTCGGCATCCTCATCGATCTGCAAGGGCCGAAGATCCGCATCGGCCGCTTCGCCGACCAGCGCATTCAGCTCGAGCGCGGCGCCCATTTCATTCTTGATGCGCGCTGCGAACTGGGCAATCAGGAGCGCGTCGGTCTCGACTACAAGGACTTGCCGCGCGACGTCAAACCGGGCGACACCTTGCTGCTCGATGATGGCCGACTGAAACTCAATGTGCTGCGCATCAGCGGCAGCGAAATTCACACCGTGGTCAAGGTCGGCGGCGAGTTGTCGAACAATAAGGGCATCAACCGCGAAGGCGGCGGCCTCACTGCACCGGCCCTGACTGCCAAGGACATGGACGACATCCGCGTTGCGGCACGCATTGGCGCCGACTTTGTCGCCGTGTCGTTTCCGCAGAGCGCAGCCGACATGTACATGGCCCGCCAGCTGCTGCGTGCCGCTGGCGCCGAAGCGCTGCTGATCGCCAAGATCGAACGCACCGAAGCGGTGGCCAATCTCGATGAAATTCTCGATGCTTCCGACGGCATCATGGTCGCGCGCGGTGATCTGGCGGTGGAAGTGGGCGATGCGGCCGTGCCGGCGCTGCAGAAGAAGATGCTGCGTCTGGCGCGCGAACGCAACAAGCTCACCATCACCGCCACCCAGATGATGGAGTCGATGATCAACAGCCCGGTGCCAACCCGTGCCGAAGTTTCCGACGTCGCCAATGCGGTGCTCGACGGCACTGATGCGGTGATGCTGTCGGCGGAAACTGCTGCCGGCCAGTATCCGGTCGAAGTGGTGGAAGCGATGAGCCGGGTGTGTCAGGAAGCGGAGAAGTCACACGAAGTGATGCTGGAGCGTGAAGTGCTCAGCCGGGTATTCACCCGCATCGACCAGTCGATCGCCATGGCGGCGATGTGGACCGCCTACCACCTCAAGGTGCGGGCGATCGCCTCGCTCACCCAGACCGGCTCGACCGCGCTGTGGATGAGCCGGCTCAACGGCGGCGTGCCGATCTATGCCCTCACACCTGAAGCCAGCGCGCGCAACCAGATGACGCTTTACCGCGCGGTGCAGCCGCTGCTGATGAGCCAGACGCATCACGACCGCGACGTGCTGCTGTGGGAAGCCGAGCAGATCCTGCTCGAACAGGGAGCGGTCGAATACGGCGACCTGATCGTGCTCACCATCGGCGAGCCGATCGGCAGCGCCGGTGGCACCAACACCCTGAAGATCGTCCGCGTTGGTGACCACACTGCTCCCGGCAGCGCCACCGGCTTCGAAACCCACTGAGGGATTCCGAAGCCGGCAAGCAGACTGCTGTGGCTTACTGCTTTGCCGCAGTCGGGATCGGCTGCGGCCGGGTGAGGATTTCCGGCTGCAACACCTTGTTGAGCACCTCCTCACTCATCAGCTTGCGCTCGAGCACGATCTCCGCCACGCCACGCCCACTCTGAAACGCTTCGGCCGCCACTGCGGTGGCATTGGCGTAACCGATGTAGGGATTGAGGGCCGTGACGATGCCGATCGAGTTTTCCACCGTCGCACGCAGGAAGTCCTTGTTGACGAGGATGCCATCGACACAGTAATCCGCCAGCACACGGCAGGCATTGCCGAGGTGGAGGATGCCCTTGAACAGGCTGTGGCCGATGATCGGCTCGAAAGCATTGAGCTGCAGCTGACCAGCTTCGGCCGCCATGCTGATGGTCAGGTCGTTGCCGATGATCTCGAAACAGACCTGGCTCACCACTTCCGGCATCACCGGATTGACCTTGCCGGGCATGATCGAAGAGCCGGCCTGACGGGCAGGCAGATGATATTCGCCCAGACCGGCACGCGGACCGGAAGACAGCAGGCGCAAGTCATTGCAGATCTTCGACAGACGAACTGCAGCACGCTTGAGCGCGCTCGACAGCAGGACGAAGCCGCCACAGTCCTGAGTGGCTTCGATCAGGTTGGCGGCCGTGACCACCGGCGCACCGCTGATCGCAGCCAGGCGCTCGCACACCAGCGGCGCATAGTCGGGATGGGCGGTAATGCCGGTACCGATTGCGGTCGCACCCATGTTCATCTCGCAGTTGTCGATCGCGGCCTGCTTGAGGCGGCGTTCGTCGTCGGCGAGCATCGACACATAGGTGGCGAACTCCTGACCGAGGGTCATCGGCACTGCATCCTGCAGCTGGGTACGACCCATCTTGAGCACGTCGGCGAACTCGTCGGCCTTGCGCTGGAAAGCGGCACGCAGATACGCCATCGACTCGAGCAGCTGCAGGGTCATGGTGTAGCAGGCGAGCTTGAGCGCGGTCGGATAGACGTCGTTGGTCGATTGCCCCATGTTGACCTGCTCATTGGGGTGCAGGACCTTGTAGTCACCACGCGCGTGGCCGAGCAGCTCGAGTGCCCGGTTGGCGATCACTTCATTGGCATTCATGTTGGTGGACGTGCCTGCCCCACCCTGAATGGCATCCACGACGAAGTGCTCGTGCAGCTTGCCGGCGATGATCTCGTCGCAGGCATCGGCAATCGCCTGGCTCTGGCGCTGTTCAAGCATCCCGAGCTGGCAGTTGGCCTCGGCTGCAGCCTTCTTGATTTGGGCCAGAGCACGGATCAGGTCGGGATAGGCAGCAATGCTGGTACCAGTGATGGGAAAGTTCTCACAGGCACGCAGGGTATGAACGCCGTAATACGCCGAGGCGGGCACCTCGCGATCACCGAGCAGGTCGTGTTCCATGCGAACGGCCGCATTAGTCACAATTGATCTCCTTGAATTGGATTCATTACAGCCAGGAGAACAGTTGTGGTGCTGTCTCCCGACCAGGGAGCCGACAGCGTTGAACCACAGGGGGGAAAGTGCAAATTCTTCGCTGCCCACTGCCACACATTGCACCGGCATCACCGCCGACAAACACTCCGACGTCCGGGCTACCGGGAAAACGCACACTGCGTAGCCGGTAGATTCTACTCTGCAATTCCCCTTTCACGTAAACGGGATTGACGGCAAAGCAGCAAAAATTTCCGGTCCGGCCGCACCGACAAAGAGCGGAAGCGGCTCAGACCGGCAGAAACCTTGATGGAAACATGGAAAAAGCAGCCGAACGTGAAATATCTCCATCACCGGCGCGACGATCATTGCCATAATCGGACGGGCGCAGCCTGTCCCGGAAACTCGTGCCCGGAACAATCTGGTTTGCCCTGCCGTCACCACACCGCTGTTGTCGACCACTCAAGGCCATGCAAACACTCAGCTTCGATCGCAAGCAGTCTTCCCGGAACGCTGGCGCGACTTTTCGCGCGTCCCAGCTCATGGGGCTGGCGCTCGTCATCGCCGCTCTGCACCTGATTGCCAGCTACAGCTTCCTGCTGTTCCACACCCTGGTCGAAAGCCTGCGCATCGTCGTCCTCAGCGGCATCTTCATCCTCGCCTGGCACGGGCGACGCTGGAGTGGCAACAACTTCCTGCTCATTCTCGGCATCGGCGCCCTGTTCACCGCCGGCTTCGAGCTGCTGCACACCTTGTCCTACAAGGGACTGGGGCTGTTCCCCGAACATGATGCCAACCTGCCGACCCAGCTGTGGATCGCCTTTCGCTATCTCGAAAGCGCTTCCTTCCTGTTTGCCGCACTGTCGATCCGCCAGCAGCACCGGCCTGCAACACTGCTGGGCAGCTATGCCGTGCTCAGTGCTGCCCTGTTTGCGAGCATTTTCGGCGGCCACTTCCCCGACTGCTATATCGAAGGCAGCGGGCTGACCGCCTTCAAGATCTACAGCGAATACCTGATCATCGCCCTGTTCGTTACCGCGCTTGCCGTGCTGCTCCGCCGGCAACAGCAGCTGCAACCCGAGCTCCTCAAGCTGATCGGACTCAGCATCCTGTTCGCCACCCTCACCGAATTCGCCTTCACCCGCTATATCGGCGTGTTCGATTTCGCCAACGAACTCGGTCACCTGCTGTTGCTGGTATCGACCTACTTCCTGTACCGCGCCGTACTGGTCACCAGCCTGGTCGCCCCTTTTGAGTTGCTGTTCCGCAACCTGAAGGACAACGAACTCAAGCTTGAAGCCACCATTGCCGAACGCACCCTCAGCCTGCGCGAATCCCAGACCCTCAACAGCACCTTCATCGAGAACTCCCCCAGCCTCATCTTCCTGACCGATCGCGACAGCCGTTACACCCTGGTCAACCAGGCTTTCGAGCAGCTCGCCGGTCACTCGCGCGACCAGATCCTCGGCCGGACTGCTGCCGATCTGTGGCCGCCAGAAACTTCGACACAACTCGAGCGCAGCAAACGTCAGGCCATGAACGCAGGCAAACCGATCCGGACCATCGAGCGGATCGGCGACGGCCTGCAGACCCGTTTCTTCGAATCGATCCGTTTCCCGCTGTTCGATCATCACGGCGCCCTCGCCGGCTCGGGCGGCATCGCCACCGACATCACCGAACAGCAGCTCGCCGAACAGCGCTACGGCCTCATCATCCACACCTCGCTTGATGCCTTCGTGCTGATCGATCGTGCCGCACGCATTCTCGAGGTCAATGAAGCCTGCAGCACGCTGAGTGGTTACAGCGAAGTGGAGCTGCTGCAACGCTCGATCATCGACCTTGAATACCAGATGAACGAGACCGAGGTTCTAGCCACCCTTGACCGGGTTGAACAGGATGGTGCAGCCCGCTTCGAAACGGTTCTGCAGCATCGCGATGGCAGCCTGCGGGACGTCGAAGTCAGCATCAAATGCCTCAACCACATTGTCGAGCCGCATTTTTTCTGCTTCATCCGCGACATCACCGAACGCCGGCGCTCAGCGGCGCGCATCGAATATCTCGCCCATCACGATCTGCTCACCGGCCTGCCCAACAAGCATCTGTTCGAACGAGGTTTCGAGAAGCTGAGCCGTCAGGCCCGGGAGCACGGCGACCGGTTCGCCCTCGCCTATCTGGATCTCGACAACTTCAAGAACATCAACGACACCCTCGGTCACGCGATCGGCGACCGACTGCTGGGCAGGATTGCCCGTCTGCTGGAGGACATGCTCGACGCCAGGGATCTGCTGTGCCGCCCCGGCGGCGACGAATTCCTCCTTCTGCACGGCGGTTTCGACGATGACGCGGCAGCGGGCAGCTTTGCCGAAAAGCTGCTGGCGGCCCTGGCTGAACCGATCGAAATCGACGGCCACCAGCTCAACAACACCGTGTCGATCGGCCTCGCCCTGTTCCCCCGTGACGGCGGCGACTTCGAAACCCTGTTCAAGAAAGCCGACACCGCAGTCTTCCAGGCCAAGGCTGCCGGGCGCAATGCCTTCCGCTTTTTTGACGAAGCCATGCATGCCGCCGAACTCGAGCGCATCGAGCTGCTCGCCGCGCTGCGAGGCGCGATCAGCCGTGACGAGCTGCAACTCCACTACCAGCCACAGATCGAACTCGACAGCGGCAAGCTGATCGGCGTCGAAGCCCTGCTGCGCTGGCGGCAGGGCGGCGGACAGATGATTCCGCCCGGGCGCTTCATCCCGATCGCCGAAGACAGCGGCCTGATCGTGCCGATCGGCAGCTGGGTGCTGCATGAGGCCTGCCGGCAGGCAGCCGCCTGGCAAGCGCTCGGCCTGCCTCCTTTCGTCACTGCAGTCAATCTGTCGGCTGCGCAGTTCCGTCATCCCGGTCTGCTGGATACCGTACGCGAAGCACTCCGCTGCTCAGGCCTGCCGCCCGCCTGTCTCGAGCTCGAACTCACCGAATCGCTGCTCATTGGCGACAGCGAAGCGGCTCTCGAAACCATCCGCCAGCTCAAACAGCTCGGCTTGCAACTCTCGATCGACGACTTCGGCACCGGCTATTCCAGCCTCGCCTATCTGCAACGCTTTGCGGTCGACAAGCTCAAGATCGATCAGTCTTTCATCCGCGCCATGGATCAGGACACCGACAGCAGCAGCCTGGTGCGCACCATCATCCAGATGGCCGACAACCTTGGCCTGGTGACCATTGCCGAAGGCGTCGAGCACGCCAGCCAAGCTGCACAGCTGCAAACGATGGGCTGCAACGAAGCCCAGGGCTATCACTTCGCCCGGCCGCTGCCGGCAGCCGAGCTGCAGGCCTGGGTCGACGCACGCTTCGCCAGCAAGCACTCCACGCCATGAAACCTCGCTGCCCCCTGCCTCGATCCTTCGTCCCCGGTTACCCCACCCATTCGCAGATTTTGCCGGAGCGACGCGAGTCGCGAACAGCACAGCGTGTGACGAGACCCGCAAGTCTCAGTCGCCTTGCAGCATTCTCAGCAAATCATCGCTGTCGGCATCAGCCCCGGTAGCTCCACCGCCACCGCCGAGCAGTTGCTCAAGATCGAGTTCCTGACCCTGCAAGACCTGCTCACTGCCATCGCCATAGGAAACCAGGCCAGGGAAAGCGATCAGCACGCCGACCATGATCAGCTGGATCAAGACAAATGGTACGGCTCCCCAATAGATCGAACTGGTCTTGACCTTTTCCGGCGCTACCGAACGCAGGAAAAACAGCGCGAAACCGAACGGTGGATGGAGGAAGGAAGTCTGCATGTTCACCGCAATCAGCACCCCGAACCAGATCAGGTCAATGCCGAGCTTGTCCGCCACCGGCGCCAGCAAGGGCACGATGATGAACGCCAGCTCGAAATAATCGAGAAAGAAGGCGAGCACGAACACCAGCAGGTTGACCGCAATCAGGAAACCGATCTCGCCGCCAGGCAACGAAGTCATCAGCTGCTCGACCCACAGATCACCATCAACCCCGCGGAAAGTGAGGCTGAACACGCTGGAGCCGATGAGAATGAAAATCACGAAGCAGGACAGCTTGGTGGTGGACTCCATCGCCTGCTTGAGCAGCTTCACTGACAAGCGCCGGCGCGACACCGCCATCAGCAAGGCGCCCACTGCGCCCATCGCTCCACCCTCAGTCGGCGTGGCAACGCCGATGAAGATCGTGCCGAGCACCAGAAAGATCAAACCCAATGGCGGAATGAGGACAAAAGTGACCCGCTCGGCGAGCTTCGACAGCAGCTTGAGACCCAGCAAACGGTTGGCGCTGGCGAGGGCAAAGGCAAGTCCGATGCCAACCATCGCCGAAATCACCACCACTTCATCACGCGGGGCATCCACAGGGTAATACTTGCTGGCAAACAGCCAGGCTGCGCCGAGCGCCAACACGCTGACCACCGCCAGCGAAGTCAGGCCACTGCTGCCATCGGCTTCTTTCAAGGTGCGCGCTTCAGCCGGCATCGCCGGCATGAGCTGGGGGCGGATGAAAGCCAGGGCGATGACATAGAGCACATACATCCCGGTGAGCATCAACCCGGGCAGCAGTGCGCCCTGATACATGTCGCCGACCGAACGTCCCAACTGGTCGGCCATCACGATCAGCACCAGCGAAGGCGGAATGATCTGCGCCAGCGTGCCGGAAGCAGCAATCACCCCACTGGCAATGCGGTGGTCGTAGCCGTAGCGCAGCATGATCGGCAGCGAGATCAGGCCCATCGAGATCACCGAAGCGGCCACCACCCCGGTAGTGGCGGCGAGCAAGGCACCGACGAAGATCACCGCCAGCGCCAGACCGCCGCGCAGCGGCCCGAACAGCTGTCCGATGGTGTCGAGCAGATCTTCGGCCATCCCGCTGCGCTCAAGGATCAGCCCCATGAAAGTGAAAAAAGGCACTGCGAGCAAGGTGTCGTTGGCCATGATGCCGAACACCCGCTCCGGCAAAGCCTGGAACAGCGCAGCATGCAGCAGGCCCAGCTCAATGCCGATCAGACCAAACAGAATGCCGTTGGCCGCCAGCGCAAAAGCCACCGGAAAACCGAACAGCAGAAAAAGGATCATCGAGCCGAACATCAGCGGCGCCATGTTGGCAATCAGGAACGCACTCATGACTTCTGCTCCCCACCCGCACCGCTCGCTTCATGAGACTTGATCGCCGCCACCAGTTCTTCGGTGCCGGCGCCGCCGCTTCGTTTCAGCAACGGATTCGGCCCATGGCCGCTGAGAAAGGCAATGCGCTTGATCAGCTCGGAGCAGGCCTGCAGGATGAGCAGCCCCAGACCGACCGGCAGCAGCAGCTTCACCGGCCAGCGGATCAGCCCGCCATAGTTCTGCGACATCTCGCCGCTATAGATCGAATTGAGCACGATCGGCCAGGACAGCCAGAGAATGAGAGCGCAGACCGGCAGCAGAAAAAGCAGAATGCCGATGATATCGATCAGGTTCTGCGTCCGTGGCGACAGCCGGCTGCTGAGGATGTCGATCCGCACATGCTCATTGCGCAGGAAAGTGTAACCAGCCGCCAGCATGAAGATCGCGGCAAACAGATACCACTGGATCTCGAGCAAGGCATTGGAACTGGTATTGAACACCTTGCGCACGATTGCATTGCCGGCACTGATCACCACCGCCAGCAGCACCAGCCACATCACACTGCGGCCGATGCGGATATTGAGCGCATCGACAAATCGGGAAAATTGCAACAAAAAAGACACGAAAAGCTCCACACAGGCACTCAACAGCGGTCATTGAGCTGTTAAGCTGCGCACCGGTCACGGTTTTGGCCGGCACCGCCGCAATTATTTCACAAAGCGCTGATCAAACCTTCAATGATGACGATGAAAGCAACGCATTCCGGCACCGGCTGCCGGCTATGTCTGGTGCGCCATGGCGAAACCGCCTGGAACGCGCAAGGTCGCCTCCAGGGCCATGTCGACATTCCGCTCAATGAAACCGGCCGCGCCCAGGCCGATGCGCTCCGCCAGCGCCTCGCCAGCCTGGACGAAGGTTTTGCCGCACTGTATTGCAGCGACCTGCTGCGCACCCGTCAGACCGCTGCTGGCATTGCCGAAGCCCGCCAGCTGCAGCCGATCCACGACGCCCGGTTGCGCGAACGCCATTACGGGATTTTTCAGGGCCTGACTCATGATGAAGGCGCCCGGCTCGATCCGGTCAGTCATGGACGTTTTCGCGCGCGTGAGCCGGCTTTCGCACTGCCCGGTTCGGGCGAGAGCCTGCTCGGCTTCGCCGCCCGCGTTCGCGAGGCGCTCGACGAAATTGCCACCCGCCATGCGGGCGAAAGCGTGCTGGTGGTCACCCATGGTGGCGTGCTCGACATCGCCCACCGCCTCACCCAGGCCACCGCACTCGAACTGCCTCGTCAGTTCAACATTCCCAATGCCGCACTCAACTGGCTCGAAGCCGAACACGGCCAGTGGCGGCTGCTCAGCTGGGGCGACGAAGCGCATCTTGAAGATGCGCTCGACGAGTTTGCCGACCGCTGAGAGGCCCGCTGAGGGGCCGGCAGCAGCCACAGCGCGCTCAGCTGCGCCAGTAGTTGTTAGCGGCAGCGACCGTCTGGAAATTGATTGCGATCACCTGCGAAGCGGCGGTGAGCTCGCCGGCATCATTGGCGTATTCGGGGCGCAGTTTCTTCAATACGTCCGTATCAGGCTGGGTGTAACGTACGCCACGACGGCTGAGCGTGATTGCCAGTTCAAAACCTTCCTGCGGCGTTGCAGTAATCAATGAAGTAAGCCAGGGTTCGGCCATGGTGCAGTTCTCCTGTTGATTGAATCGGACTGAGCCGGGCCAACAGCGGTCCGGTTCAAGCAATCAGCTCCCGCAGGAACTGATCAGCGCTGTTTACCATGCCGACATCACCCCGGACAAGCAGGATCGCACGGGTCGGGGTTGCAGGGCCGCCGTTCACAAGACACCTGGCACAGGCTGCAGGCCGTCAAGCGCCTGAGTTGCGAACACCGACGGTGCCAGTGGCGGGCCGTACAGCGGACCTTGCTGCAGGCGGCAACCCAAGGCTGCCAGAAAGTCGCGTTGTGCCGCAGTGGTCACTCCCCGGGCGACAATGCTGAGGCCGAGACTGCTGCCCATGCAGGCAATCGCCTCCACGCTCGCTTCACTGTCTTCACAATGCCCGACGCCGGCGACCAGCGCCGGATCAAGCTTGAGAGTGCGCAAGGGATAGCGGCGCAACCGTGGGATCGATGACAGGCCTCGACCGAAATCATCCACCGCAAGCTGGACGCCAAGTGCCGCCAGACTGGCGATCGCCGCCGCAATCGCCGCGTTTTCGCTTTCGAGCACGCTCTCGTCGAGATCGAGCTCAAGCCGCGCTGGCTCCAGCCCAACCCGTGCCAGCAGCTTGGCCAGTGCAGCCGCAAAACCATCGAGCAACAATTGCTCGGTCGCCACATTGACCGCCAGACGCAGCACACGCCCATCGCGCTGCGACCACTGGCTGGCTGCAGCGCAAGCCTCTTCCAGCACCCGGTCACCAAGACAGGCAATCAGCTGCGGATCATGCAAGGCGGCACGAAACTGGCCAAAACCGAGCAGACCATGCTCAGGATGCTGCCAACGCAGCAAAGCTTCCCCGCCGTGGCAGGAACGCCTGCGGGTATCGACCAGCGGCTGAAAGCAGATACTCAGCTGATCATGTTCGAGCGCCTGCCACAGCTGCTGCTCCAGTTCGCGCGCGCTGGGATGCGGCCATTGTCCGGGAACAAAGCGGCTGGCGGGCCTGGCCTGCAGGCTCAGGCCTGGATCAAGATGAGTGGCGAAACCGGAGCCCGCCACCGAAGCCTGATCAGGGCGGGCAGACTCACCCGACACAGCGGCAGCAGACGTCGAAACCGGCACCGGACTGAGCACCAGCGCATGAATGCCCGGACGCAGGCGGGGTGCGCACAGCACATTCAGCTTGCAGGCCGCTCCGGAAGGCAGGCAGAACGTCTCTTCGCTGCGGCGTCGGCCCTGCACCAGCAGGCGGCCACGGCTGGCAATGAACTCCGCTTCGCTGCAGAACAGCTTGCGCAGCGGCTGGCCGACCAGTTCGCGGTAATCGCGCTCCAGCAGGGTACAGGCGGCACTGTTGACGTCGATGATCAGCTCATCGGTGGTGATGATCAGACCTTCGTCGATCAGTTCAAGCAAGGCCAGATAGACCCCGGCTTCCGCGCCTTCCGAAAGGTCAGCGACAAAAGGGTCTGAGGCGGGAGGCGGGAAAGCAGGCAGGGTCACGGCAGAAAGGCGACAGGCGCGCAAAACGACAGAAGTGGCACAAGCTTACTCCGCCAGCAGGCAAGTCAAGCGGTCGAATAAGCCATCAAGCCGGCGCTATTTCAGCGCCCGGCTCTGCTGCCTGGCAACGGCCTCAGCGACGTCCCTTGCCGCCAAGCAGTACCGCCACCACTGGCGGCGTGCGCCGCGAAGCGAGCAACTGGGTCAGCCTTGCATCCGCACCGGCTTCAACACTGCGGCTGGGCTGGTAAGGCTTGCTGAAATCGAAGCCGTCGGCAGCAATGTGCGAGCGGCCACGGCTGCGGCTGCCAAGCGCCGGACCTTTCGCCATGCCCGTACCCGCGCCAGCACCACCGCGTGCCGCCGCCGGCTTGTCGCCTGCGCTGCTGCCGCGCCGCTTGCGTCCGCCTTCGGCATGGGCAAAATCACGATCCGGCTCGAAGCCGGCCACCACCTGCTGCGGAATCTGCAGCTTGATCAGTTTCTCGATTTCGCTCAGCCAGTATTTCTCTTCGGTGCTCACCAACGACACCGCATTGCCCTTGTGACCGGCACGGCCAGTGCGGCCGATGCGGTGCACATAGTCTTCGGCAGTGTGCGGCAGTTCGTAGTTGATCACGTAAGGCAGTTCATCGATGTCGATGCCGCGCGCAGCGACATCGGTCGCCACCAGCACGCGCAAGCTGCCATTCTTGAACGCTTCCAGCGTCTCGGTGCGCTGCTGCTGGCTCTTGTCACCGTGAATCGCGTCGGCCGACAGGCCGCTGCGCTCAAGGTAGCGCGCAAGGCGGCTGCACACCAGCTTGGTATCGACAAACACCAGCGCCTGGATGTCCGGCTGGGCGCGCAACAGGTGAGCGAGCAATTCGCGCTTGTGCTCAGCGGCCACCGGATGCACGACGTGGGTGATGGTCTCGGACACCATGTTGCGCCGCGCCACTTCGATCAGCTGCGGCGACTTGAGCATCTGGTCGGCGAGCTTCTTGATTTCGTCCGAAAAGGTGGCCGAAAACAGCAGGCTCTGGCGCTGCGCCGGCAACAGCGCCAGGATGCGCTTGATGTCGGGAATGAAGCCCATGTCGAGCATGCGGTCCGCTTCATCAAGCACCAGCACTTCGACCTGGGACAGGTTGATCGATTTCTGTTCGACGTGGTCGAGCAGCCGGCCTGGCGTCGCAATGACGATTTCGATGCCACGGCGCAACTCGGCCTGCTGCGGACGGATGTCGACGCCGCCGTAGATGCACAGCGAACGCAGCGGCAGATGCTTGCTGTAAGTGACCACCGAGTCATGCACCTGCATCGCCAGCTCGCGCGTCGGCGCCAGGATCAGCGCCCGCGTCTGGTGACGCGCCGGCGAAGTGCTGGTGTTGGCATGACGAGCCAGCCGGTGCAACAGCGGCAAGGTGAAACCGGCCGTCTTGCCGGTACCGGTCTGCGCGCCGCCCATGACATCATGACCGGCAATGACAATCGGAATTGCCTGACGCTGGATGGGGGTCGGCTCGCTGTAGCCGGCATCACGTACGGCATCAAGCAGGGCGGGGATGAGGCCGAGATCGGCAAAGCTCATGGCAGGCCTGGATACGGTGCCGCAAGCGACACCCGAGTTGAAATTAATCGGCCATTATACACTGCACAAGCAGTTCATCTGACAAAGGATTTTCAAATCAGCCCAGCGTCGCCAGCGCGAGTTTGGCGGCAAAGCCGATGAAGCTGACGCCCACTGCGGCCATCGCCCCCGCCGCGCTGCGCCGGTAACGGCGAAAACGGGCCGCAAGACCGGCGCCGGCGAGAATCAGCGCCGACAGATACAGCACACTGCACAGCTGCACGATAAGGCCGAGAATGAGGAAAGACAGCCAGGGGCGGGGATAAGCCGGATCGACAAACTGAATGAAGAAGGAAACAAAAAACAGGATCGCCTTCGGATTCATCAGACTGATGATCAGCGCACTGCGAAACGGATGCGGTCGTCCGGCGACTGCCGGATAAGTCACTGCGGCGCCCTCTGCTGCGCCTGCGGCCGACACTGCCCGTCTCCAGCCTCGCCAGCCGGCGCGCAGCAGACCGATGCCGACCCAGCCCAGATAGGCTGCACCTGCGTACTTGATCAGATTGAACAGCTCAGGCGTGCTGCGCAGCAACGAAGCCATCCCGGTCACCGCCAGCAGCATCAGGATGGTGTCACCGACAAACACCCCGGCTGCGCCGCGATAGCCCGCATGCACACCCCAGCGCGAAGCGGTCGCCATCACATACAGCGAATTGGGCCCGGGCAGCAGGACAATGAAGATCGTTCCCAGGGTGAAAGTGAGCAGATCGGTGATGCCGTAGAACATGAGGACCAACCGTGATCGGGGACGATGAGCGCCAATAAGGACGATGCTGCCGGGTAAACCACCCGGGCCCGCACACGGCGGGCCCGGGCGACCAGCAAACCGGCAGGCTGCTTACTGCTTGCCGGCGGCGGCGAGACCATTGGTGATTTCGGCCTTGGCCTCATCCACCGTGCCCCAGCCAAGGACTTTCACCCACTTGCCGGGCTCAAGATCCTTGTAGTGCTCGAAGAAATGCACGGTCTGCTTCATCAGCAGTTCAGGCAGATCGTCGATGGTGTGCACCTTGTCGTACAGCGGCGTCAGCTTGGACACCGGCACGGCGATGACCTTGGCGTCGACACCGCCATCGTCTTCCATCTTCAGCACGCCAACCGGACGGCAACGCACCACCACGCCGGGAGCAAGCGGGAAAGGGGTGACGACGAGCACGTCGACCGGATCGCCATCACCAGCGACGGTGTGCGGCACATAACCGTAGTTGAGCGGATAACGCATCGTCGTGCCCATGAAGCGATCGACGAACACCGCACCACTATCCTTGTCGACTTCAAACTTGATCGGATCGCCCTGGGCGGAGATCTCGATGATCACGTTGATGTCGTTGGGCACATCCTTGCCGGCGCTGACCAGATCAAGACCCATGATTTCCTCCCGTGAAAAAGTGGCAG
>JAVEVA010000094.1:0-10519 GCA_034005275.1 Thauera sp.
GACTGCACTCAACTGCCAGCCGCCCTCCTCGGCCGTCGGGCTGCCGAGCACGCTGACTGCCAGCATGCCGGCCAGCAAGCTGCAGCCGAGCAGGATCAGGCCGAACAAATCGAACGAAGTACGCTGCCTGCGCGCCTCGCGGCGGTCATGCGGGATGAAATGCCAGGCCAGTGCCAGCAGCAACAGCCCAATGGGCACGTTGACGAAAAACACTTCGCGCCAGGAAAACCATTCGACGATATGGCCGCCGAAAATTGGCCCGATCATCGCGCCGAGCGGAAAAATGCTGCCGAACAGACTGACGTAACGGTCACGGCTCTTGCCGAAGTGATCAACGATGATGCCGGTGGCCGTCGGGGTAAACCCGGCGCCACCGGCAGCCTGCAGGGCGCGCAGCACGATCAGGCTGTGAATGTCATTGGCCAGTCCGCAGCCGAGCGAAGCAAGGGTGAACGCCAGCGTTGACGCGAGAAACATGCGCCGCTTGCCGTAACGCTGGGCGAGCATGCCGCTCACCGGCAGCATCAGCACAAAGCCGAACGCATAGGCGGTGATCGTCCATCCGGCGAGGTTGATCGACGCTCCCAGCCCTTGCTGCAGCGCCGGCAAGGCAGTAGCGACGATGGTGGCATCGATCGCCATCATCAGCAGCGCCAGCGCGATGATGGCGAACACGGTGCGACGGTGAACAACGGCAGTCGTGGACAAGTTCACTGCCCGCCGTCGAGGTCGCTGGCCTCAGTGGTCAGCTGAGTGACCAGCTGAGTGGCCATCTCCGTCACCATCTCAGTGTCGATCCTCAGTGTTGCACCGCACGCGCCAGCATCACCACCACTTGGGCCGCAATGCCTTCACCACGGCCGGTGAAACCGAGCTTTTCGGTGGTCTTGCCCTTGATGTTGATCGCATCGACCGCCAGCTCAAGATCCGCGCTGATGTTGGCCGCCATCGCGGCAACATGCGGCAGGATGCGCGGTGCGGCGCAGATGATGGTCGCATCGACATTCACCATTTCCCAACCTGCTGCGCGGACATGGGCGAAAGCAGTGCGCAGCAGCACGCGACTGTCGGCGCCGGCATGTTGCGGATCGGTGTCGGGAAACATGCGGCCGATGTCGCCGAGTCCGGCCGCACCAAGCATCGCATCAGTCAGTGCATGCAGCAGCACGTCAGCGTCGGAATGGCCAAGCAGACCACGCGAATGCGGAATCGTCACCCCACCGATGATCAGCGCCCGCCCGGGCACCAGCGCATGCACATCGAAACCCTGGCCAATCCGGAACGGCACACTCATCCTGCATTCTCCTCGCGCGCCCGCAGAATCGCCGCTGCGAGCAGCAAGTCCTGCGGATAAGTCACTTTCAGATTGCTCGCATCACTCATCACCAGCCGCGGCTGCAGACCGAGCGCTTCGACTGCTGAAGCTTCGTCGGTGATCTGGTTTGCCGTGCCGCTGTGCTGCAGCGCGCGGCGCAACAGGCCGGCGCGGAACTGCTGCGGCGTCTGCGCCTGCCACAGTTGATCACGTGCCACGGTGGCAGCCACCCGTTGCGCTGGATCGGCGCGCTTCAAGGTATCGGCAACCGGCACCGCCAGCAGGCCGCCGACCTCATCATTGCCGATTTCAGCAATCAGTCGCTCCAGCTGCGCCGCACTCAGACACGGCCGTGCCGCATCATGCACCAGCACCCAGTCCTCCTGAGCCAGTTCGACGACCAACTCGCTGCGCAGCGCTTCCAGTCCGGCGAGCACGCTTTGTGCCCGCGTCTCGCCACCACGGTACACCACATGCAGTTTCCCGCCCCAGCGACTGCAATCGAGCATCGCCCACTCGCGGTCATCCGGTGCCAGCACCACCACCACGGCGCTCAGTTGCGGCGCCGCACACAGCGCGGCAAGGGTGTGCTCGATCAGCGCACGACCGGCAAGCGGCAGATATTGCTTGGCCTGAGCGGCGCCCATGCGTGAACCGCTGCCGGCAGCGGGAACGATGGCAAAATAGCGTGGAGCGGACATCGGCGCAGTTTAGCAGTTCGTGGCCGCAAAACCGCTTCCCCCAGCTTTCAGCGAAGGAACCGTCATGGGTCAATCATCCGTCGGCGCTGCAGAACCAGCGCAATCTGCTGTGCACGCGCAACTCGTCCAGCTGCATCAACTCGCCCGGGCGGCAATTGCCCATCAGCTCGGCAAGGGACCGGCAGCGCGCAGCGCCGATTATCCGGCACTGCAGGAACGCGGCACCACCGCCGTCAACTTGCAACTCAAGGGCACGGCGTACGGCAGCCATGCCAGCTTGCGGCGCACGCGCAGCCTGGCGGACGACATCATCTTCAATGCACTGGCAGCAGCCAGCGATGAACGTTTCCCGCCCTTGCAGGCGGACGACCTGGCTGCGCTCGACATCCAGGTTGCGCTGCAAAGCGAAGCGGATTTTCTCGAATTCAACACCGCCACCGATCTGCTTGAACAATTGCGTCCCGGCGTCGATGGCCTGCATCTTTTCGCCTGCTGCCGCAACGTCAGTCTCGGCCCCCAGGCTTGGGCCAGCCACCCGACTCCCGAGGATTTCCTCGCCGCGCTGAAAGTCAAAGCCGGTCTGGATGCCGACCACCCGTTGAACGGCATGATGGTCGCACGCTATACCGTAAGCTCATTTCCCGCGTAAACACATCTGGAGCTGTCCACAAAAAAGCTGCCCGGCGCAATCGCACCAGGCAGCCTGAGCTCAGCAAACCACGAGCAAATCAGTTCGTCCGATCAGTTCGCCCGTTCAGGGAGCGGCATGTTGACCCACTCCTTGTAGAAGGTGTCGATATCCGGCTCAAAGTCGTGAATCACCGGATACCACGGTGTCGGTGCTTCGACGTCATGCATGGTTCCGCAGCTCGGACAATAGTACTCGCGATAAACCTGCCACTTGGTATCCGGAGCCATCAGCTTCGGATAAACCTCGGTCATCGCAGCTTCGGTGTCGCGCACGTAGATGTGAGCGTGCATCTTCCAGTTGTCGCGATAACCGCAGAACACGTGGCCGCAGTCGCACTGGGTCACCCACTCCTTGGTTTTCGCGGACTGCACGATGTACAGGTGCGGTCCCAAGGGCAGGACGATGCGATCCTTGAACGGCACCTGGGCTTGCAGTGCCGCCAAGTATTGAGCGAAACGGCTGCTGTCCTTGGGCATCGAAAGCATGCGGAAAGTGGTCTCCCAGTCGAGCGATCCATCGACCAGGCGCGAAACTTGCTCATCAGTGTAAGTGGCCATTTGTTGAGTTCCTTTGGTGATTCAGAGGTTCATTCTTCCACTTGCACGACGGTGGTGACGTCGGGCAACAGTGACAGGTCCATGCGGTATCTGGCGCCATAGGTCGGCACGCCAAGATCTTCTTCGTGCAGTTCCCATTCCTCCGGCAGACTCCAGAACTCCTTGAACTCCCTGGTGAATTTTTCCGACAAGCCAAAACTGCTGGCAAACATGTGCTGGACCTGGGTCGCGGCATCCTTGTTGAGGATGCGTTCGCGCTCTTCCTTCATCCATTCGCGCGTCGGCATTGCACGGGCCAGACGTTCCTTGCGAATCTGCGCACGCCGGGCCTGGGTCTTCGCCACATCCACCGTATACACGCCCTTGTCATCCTGGCTGAAGACTGCACCATAGACTTTCTGCGCATATTCGGGCAGGAGGAAGTTCTGGTTGAGATCGGCTTCGATCGCCTTGGGCTCACGATCAATCGGATCACCAAAACCCGGGCCACCGCGCAGGTAGTTCAGATAAAGGTCGTGGTTGTCGTAGCAGTCCTCGGTGGTCATGCACTGCTTGTCACGCTTCACCCGAGCAGTGGCATCGATGTGGTGCTCGTAGGTGGGCGCACCCGGATCGAAGTCGCCACCGAGCGGCAGGCTTTCGCCTTTGCTGATTCGGCGCTCAAGCCCGGTGTCGTGAGCTTCGAAACGGTAGCCGGTGGCGGCCGGATAGCCACCCATCAGCCCCCAGTCACTGTTCATGTAGCCATTGCCCATGAAGAACATCGTCCAGTCCTGGGCATTCCACACCATGCGCAAGGTTTCAAAACCACAGCCGCCGCGGTACTTGCCATAGCCACCGGAGTTGGCCTTTACGGTGCGACCCAGATAGAGCAGCGGTTCAGCCATCTCCCAGATCTCGATGTCACCCATGTCGCCTTCCGGGTTCCAGATCGCCGCAGCGTGGTTAAGGCCGTCCTTGACCGCGCAGGCGCCGGTGCCGCAGGAGCTGGCTTCGAAGCTGTTGACCGCGTGGATTTCGCCATCCTGATTGATCCCGCCGCCTTGCAGCCAGTTGGAAGTATTGGCGTTGCCGGCATTGACTTCTTCCAGATAGCCACGACTGAAGTAGGACTGGCTCAGGCCGCGCCACAATGCTGCCCAGCCGGAAACCAGGAAGTGCCAGGCATAGGCGTGACCGGTGCGCCGGTCGTCCGGGTTGCACCAGGTTCCTTTCGGCAGGCGGAATTCGGTGGCAAAGTAAGCGCCATCATTGATCCGTTGGGTCGGCACCAGGGTCTGGCACATCATCACCCAGATCCCCGAGGTGAAGGCCACCTGGTGGGCATTGAATGTGTGCCAACCCCAGCGGTTTGCGCCTTCGAAATCCAGTCGCCACTTGCCATTGGCCTTGATCGTCATCTCGCAGGGCGAGTGCATGATCGAGTCAAGCTTGGCAAAGGCATTGGAGACCTGCACGTCCTCGTGCTTGAACGGCACGTCGACAAACGAGACCTTGCGGTATTTGCCCGGCAGGGTCATCGCCTGAATGCGGCTTTGCAGACCACGGCGACCTTCTTCGATGACTTCGTAGGCAAACTTTTCGTAGGCTTCGAGACCTTCGGCCCGGATCACGTCTTCGACCAGCTCGCGGATCATGTGGCAGCCGGCGATACGGGTCTTTTCATCGAGAATCCAGTATTTGGGCGTGCGCACCGAACGTTGCGATTCGTGCAGCCAGTCACGCAGCGGCACGTCATTCACCCCGGTCTTGCGACAGGTGATCATGTAACCGTCCCCAAAACGCTGGGTCTGTCCGGTGGACATCGAACCGGGGGTAACCGCACCGGTGTCGATGACGTGGGTCACGCCGCCCACCCAGCCGATCAGCTTGCCTTCCCAGAAGATCGGCACGATGGTGGCGATGTCGCAGGGGTGAACGTTGCCGATCGAGCAGTCGTTGTTGGTGAACATGTCGCCGGGATTGATGCCGGGGTTGGCTTCCCAGTTGTTCTCGATCATGTACTTGATTGCCGCCCCCATGGTGCCGACGTGGATGATGATCCCGGTCGAGGTCAGCACGCAGTCTCCAACCGCGTTGTAGAGGGTGAAACACAGCTCCCCTTCCTGCTCGACGATCGGGCTGGCAGCGATTTTCTTTGCGGTCTCGCGGGCATGGACCAGACCGCCGCGCAGTTTGGAAAACAGCTTCTCGTAGCCAATCGGGTCGTTGTCACGGAACTCCAGTTCGGTGATGCCGTTGTAGTGGCCGGAGGCCTGGGTGCGTGCGAGGATTTCGTCGCGAAACTCTTTCAGGGTCTGCCCGTTCTGCAACAGGTCGGCAAAACCCACTTCCTTTTTGCTCATCATGTTCATGACGCGTCTCCTTATTTGACTTCCGTGAGGTGGAACAGGCGGTGCTTGTCGACTCGGGTTTCGAAGCCGTCGGGCACCACCAGGGTGGTGGCATCGGATTCGATGATCGCGGGACCAACGATGTGGTTGCCGCTCTTGAGTTTTTCCATGCACCACAACTGCGCATCCACCCAGCGCTTCTTGCGGTAAAAGGGACGGGTTCCCAGATAAGCGTCCTTCGGCGGCGTCGGCCCGGCATCGGCGTCTTCCGGCAAAGCCGGTTTTTGCGTCACCACCGTACCGCGCAGGATGGCGCCGGTGATCGAGAAGCCCAGCTCGGGAGAACGTGCCGAACCGGCATACACCCGGTCATAGGTCAGCTCATACGCATCGACAATCCGGTCCCAGTCGGTCGCAGTGCTGGCACTGCTCACTGGCGAGACGATTTCGAGGTCATTCAGCTGACCCATGTACTGCATCTTGTAGCCAGGGATGAGCATCACATCCTCGGCCTTGTAGCCGTTGAGCACGAACTCTTCGATCACTTTTTCGGTGAGGTCGGACCAGGCCTGCTGCAAGGTGGCGCAGGCCGCTTCCTTGTCTGCATCCTGTGCATGCTGAGCGACGCCGATATCCACCGATTTGTCGTAGCGATACTCGAATTCGGCACAGGCACAGCCGAAAGCCGAGAAGCCCGCTGCCCAGGCCGGCACCACCACATCCTTGAAACCCACGCCTTCGGTATAGCCATAGGTATGGACCGGACCAGCGCCACCGTAGGAAAAACAGGTGAAATCAGCCGGGTTGTAGCCCTTGGCGCTGATGTTGGCGCGCAGATACTCGGACAAGGTCAGATCAAGCAGCTCGATCACCCCCGCTGCGGCATCTTCCACCGACAGCCCGAGCGGATCGGCAATCTGATCCTTGATGTGTTGACGCGCGCGTTCGACATCGAGCTGAATTGCACCGCCAAGGAAGTTTTGCGGATTCAGATAGCCCAGTACGACGTGGCAGTCAGTGATCGACACCGTATCCAGCCCGCTGTCTACCCAGCAGGTACCGACACGATAACCAGCACTGTCCGGGCCGAGCTTGATCGCCTTGCTGTATGGGTCGAGACGCACAAAGCTGCCGGCACCAGAGCCGACCGAGTCCATCGCCACCAGCGGCAGCGACAGTACCAGACGGGCCATGTCGGGATCGGAACGAATGGCAAAATTGCCCTTGGTGATCAGCGCCACATCGAAACTGGTACCACCAATATCGGAGCAGGCCACGTTCTCGTAGCCGAGCGCTTCGCCCAGCATTTTCGAGCCGATCACACCACCGATCGGACCAGAGACAATCGTGCGTGCCAGCTCATTGGCTTTCCAGCTGATCGTGCCGCCGTGGGTAGCCATCACCCGCAAGTCGAACTTGGCGCCGTGTTTCTTGAAGCGGTCGCTGACCTTCTTCAGGGTTGCGCGCGACGGTTCGGCACCATAAGCCTCCAGGATGGTGGTGTTCATCCGGTGGCTTTCCTTGCGCGAGGGGTAATAATCCACCGAGGCAAACACCGGGATGTCGGCACCGAGTTTTTTCAGCTCTTCGAGAACGATGTCACGCGCACGCGCTTCGCTGCTGGTGTTCTTGTGCGATTGCAGCAGGCAGATGACGATCGCCTGAGATCCGGCTTCAACCAGTTCGCGCGTTGCCTGCCGGACCTCTTCTTCGCGCAGGGGGATCACCACCGTACCCTGCACGTCGGTACGCTCGGTGACACCACGGGTACGCGACACCGGCACCAGCGGTTCGTCATAGCGGTGGGTGTTGAGGTGGATGCGATCTTCCAGCGCATAGCCGAGATAGCTTTGCAGGGCGCGCCCCATGGAATGGATCTGCTCGAAACCCTTGTTGCAGATCAGCCCGACGTCAAGACCTTTGCGCGACAATACGCGGTTGAGCATCGCGGTACCGGAATACACTCCGGTGGCCAGCTCTGGATAGACATCATCCACGGTGCGCTCCCAACCGGCCAGCGCATCCTGTGAGGATTCGTAGATGGCCAGTGATTCATCAGCCGGATTGCTCTGGGATTTTCCGACCACAAAGCGGCCATCCTCGCGGACGAAGAAGGTGTCGGTCATCGTGCCACCGGCATCGATGCCCATCACCTGCACTCTCGATTGCGCTTGCATCTGGTGTCTCCTTTTATAGGTGGTTTGAACGAGCGTCTGCTGCGCTCGCAGATCCCTACCGCAAGGTCCGTGCCAGGAATGCTTCAGCCGCAGCTTTTCATTGCAAGCAGCTGATTTTAAAAATATTGTCTGATCAGCTGAAAAATTTTGCTGATATGGACGAAGAAGACTGACTGACCGATTTCCGGTCAGTCGGCTGGAAACCGGTCAGTCGACACTCGGTCAGCAGCCGTCAATCCGGGAACGGTCGCCAGACGACTCCAGCCGGACAAGGCCGCCAGGTATCGGAAAGGAGAGTCATCAGCAGCAAACGCTGCCGGAAAGGCTGCTCGCCCCTCGTGCCGGCTCAGAGGCCGTAGCGGTTCATCTTGGCGTACAGCGTGCTGCGCGCAATGCCCAGGGTACGTGCCGCCTGGGTGACATTGCCTCCACAGGCACTGAGGGTGAGGCGAATCAGGGCTTCCTCGCCTTCGGCAATCGAACCGGCGTTTGGCTCAACTGCACCGGACTGGCTGACAGTCTGCACCGCAGGCTGAATTTCGAGGAATTCCTGGGGCAGATGGGTCGGTGTGGCGACCGCGTCTTCACACAGCAGAGTGAGCACTTCCATCAGGTTGCGCAGTTCACGCACATTGCCCGGCCACGGGTAGCCTTGCAGGATCCGCAAGGCTTCGGCGCTGATGTCCTGCGGTCCCTGCCCCTGCTCCCGCCGGAAGCGGTCGAGAAAATGGCGGGCCAGCAGGGCAATATCAGCTTGGCGCTCGCGCAAGGGCGGAATGCGCAGATTGGTGACCGCAATGCGGTAAAACAAGTCCATGCGGAAGCGGCCAGCGGCGATTTCCTGACGCAGATCACGATTGGTCGCCGCAATCAGCCGGAAGCTGACCTGGCGCGGAGTGTTTTCGCCGAGCCGGTAAATCTCGCCCTGCTCCAGTACGCGCAACAGGTTGGGCTGCATGTCGAGTGGCATTTCGCCGATTTCATCAAGAAACAGCGTACCGCCATCCGCCGCTTCGATCTTGCCCGTCATGCCGCCTTTGCGTGCACCGGTAAAGGCGCCATCGGCATAGCCGAACAGCTCGCTCGCCAGCAGCTCCCGCGACAGGCCGCCGCAGTTCAATGCCACGAAAGGGCCGGCACTGCCGCCGTGAATGCCCTTGGCAAACTCTTCCTTGCCGACTCCGGTTTCGCCCTGCAACAACACCGGCATGCGTGTGCCGGCCAGTTGCCGCGCCTTGACCACCGCTGCACGCAGCGCAGTATCCCGGGTGATGATGGCGGCAAACGAATCTGCCGAACCTGCCTGACCGGCCGTCTTGTCGAGCTGGCGAGCCGTGCCGCTGCGCGGGCTGCCGAAAACCCGCGCTCCTGTCCCCCATTGTCGGGGCACAATCAGCAGCGTACCCAGCGCCTTGCCATCTACCTTCAGCACTTCGATCCATTCCGGCCGCACCCAGGCCGGCAACGCTTCCACTGCCGGCTTGCCGTGCACGCCGAGGGCGAACCCGTGCATGCGCCCACCGCTCAACAACCAGTCCATCTCGCCGTCAATCGCAGAGGTCACTTGTGCAGCATGTTCGTTGAAGCGGATGATGTTGCCCCGCCGGTCAAACAGCACTACTCCATCATTCGCTGACAGACGGGTCATGGCATGATCAAGCAGGCGATAGCGCCGCTCCATCTCTGCGGCAGCCAGTCTGGCTTCGATCCGGCTCGCAGCCGCCACGACCAGCGCCAGCGTCTGTCGATTGTAGGTTTCCGACAGGCCCGAGACGTCGAGCACACCGATCACTTCGCTGTCGAGCGGATGACGCAATACGGTGGCGGAACAGGTCCAGCGCTTGATGCCTTCGCAGAAATGCTCGGCACTATGAATCTGCACCGGCTTGCCCACTGCCAGTGCAGTGCCGATCGCGTTGGTTCCACAAGCCTCTTCCAGCCAGGTCACCCCCGGCATCAGATGAATGGTCTCCGCCGAATCGATGGCGGGAAGATCCCCTTCGGTGCTGAGGATGGTGCAACGGGCATCGGCCAGTGCCATCAGCGTGCCGGTTTCAGCCAGAAAGTCACGCGCGTGAGCCATCACCGGCGCGCTCGCCGCCAGCAATTCCCGTTGCCGCTCACGCAAGAGGTAGAGCTCACTGTCACCGAGCGGTCCGGGAGCACTGCGCATGCGTGGATCGACCCTGGCGTCTTGCGAGCGTTGCCAGGATGCATCCACCAGTCCCCGCAATGCCTCCGAGGATGATTTCTCCCCACCGATGAACGATTGCCACGCACTCGCTACATCGGATTCGTTCTCGGGATTCGAGAAAAGAGCTTTTCTTTCAGGCGCCATGCTTGTCTCCCGCAGCCATGTGCCAGTTACCCGGATTGTCGAATTTTCAGCCTGATTCTGTCGTCAGGTTTCAGATCAACCGGGGAGACTACCATAGCATTTGAGCTGGACAAGCCTGCGGCGCAATGATCAAGCCGCTTGCGTCTTGACCCGACAGGCAGGATCAAGCGCATACCGTGCGTTCAGCCTTGCTCGATAAATTTCCTCACCAGCTCAATTACGTGCGCACTCACTTCACGATGCGGCACATGGCGCACCCCGGGCAGCACCGCACACTGCGTTGCGCCGCCGGCCAACGCAACAATCAGCTCGGGATGCGCCGGGCTGCCGTATTCGTCTTCTTCACCGTGAATGGCCAGCAATGGACAGCGCACTTGCGGCAGCACCGCCCGCAATGACCAATCCGC
>JAVEVA010000095.1:0-10469 GCA_034005275.1 Thauera sp.
CGAGCAGGTGCGACAACGAACGGCCGAGCCGGTCGAGCTTCCACACGACCAACACGTCGCCAGGGCGAACGAATTCGAGCGCCCGCGCCAGGCCCGCGCGGTCGTCCTTCGCGCCGGAAGCATGATCTTCGAACAGATGCCGCGCATCGACGCCGACTGCGAGCAGCGCATCGCGCTGCAAGTCCGTGCTCTGCCGGTCGGAATCCGACGACACGCGCATGTAACCTACCAACATAAGCGGAAAACCATCAAGGAAAGATTTCCGTATGGTAGTGTCTGGCGACAGAGTTTTCCGCACAATTTTGCGGCCACTCGGAGCTTGGTGCAGAGGACCCTTGAAGGCCTGTCGAAAAACAAGTGTTTTCCGACAGGCCTTGGTATAACGCACACGCGCCTTGCAGCGTTCTGTGAGTAGCGCTTAGTAATGATGTCGTATATACTTTGTTAGTATCCAGTGGCAGGAGGCCGCGATCATGTCAAAACAAGCCGTTTTCACGATGAAGCTGGAGCCTGAGTTGCGCGCCGAGTTTATGGCCGAAGCCGAAGCGGCCCATCGCCCGGCGTCGCAAGTGCTGCGCGAACTGATGCGCGAGTTCGTTCAGCGCCAGCGCGCGTCGCGCGAGTACGACGAGTTCCTGCGCCGCAAGGTCGAAGCCGGCCGGGCTTCGATGCGCGCTGGATTGGGGCGGTCGAACGATGAAGTTGAGGCCGAATTCGCCGCACGGCGTGCCAGTGTGGCGAGCCAGGCGTGAGGGCTATTTGGACGCCCGAAGCGCAGCAAGACCGTGCCGATGTGTGGGACTTCATCGCAGCCGACAATCCGCGCGCGGCGGCCCGGATGGATGAGATTTTCAGCGACGCGGCCGCCCGGTTGATCCAGCATCCCATGCTGGGCAAGCCGGGAACGATTCCCGGGACCCGCGAGTTGATCCCGCACGAAAGCTATCGTCTGGTGTACCAGATCGACGGCGAAACGGTGTGGATACTGACACTGGTTCATACGGCCCGCCTGTGGCCGCCTGTGCGCGATTAAGACAGGATCATAACAACGATGAAACGGCGCGTTGACAGACTGCTTTCGAGCCAGGCCGCGGTCCGCGGCCGGCGACAACGTGACCCAGGGGCAGGTGCTGCTCAGGCTCGACGATGCGCAGATTCGCGCCCGGGTCAATCAGGCTCGCCAGGCAGGTGGCCGCCATAGAGGCGCAATTGAAGGCGGCGCAAGCCGCGCTGGCGGTATCGAGAAAGGAAGTGCCGTTGATCGTACAGACCGCCGAAGCCACTGTGGTTCTGGCCCGATCCCAACTGACCACGGCGCGCGCCAGCGAGAAGCAGGCCGGGCGCGATGCCAGCCATTTCAACAGGCTGGTGGAGGCCGGCACGGTGGATCGGCGGCGTTACGAGCAGATGGAGTTGGCCTGCCAGGTGGCGCGAATTGCGCGACACCACCATCACATCCATGCGTTCAATTCAATTCGCCTTATTGGTGAGGAGATGGTGTATTGACGTTAAACGAAAAAATCTCGCCTTCAATTAGGCTATCCCGCGTGCTGGCCGCGCTGGTATGGTTAGTTGCACTACCCGCCGCTGCGGCACCGACCTGGCTGATCGCCACCGCCGACGAGACGGCTCAGGCAGGCGCACCCATCGTGCTCGATGTCGTCAAGCCCGCGGCACAGGCAGATTGGCCGGGCTCGGTCAGGCTCAAGCTGATGCGTGACGGCAAGACGCTGGAAATTCCCCTTGCCCCTGTCGAACCGGTTTCGGCAGAGGATACACGCCGGGCCTATCGCGGCGCATTGCCAGCCCATCTCTCCGGGTTGATTCGGGTGGATCTGGCTGGCGTTGAGTCGAACCGGCTGGCCTTGCTGGTCAGCACCCCGGATGCGATCGAACAAATGCAGTCTCCGGTGGAGGGCGCCATGACGCCTGCCACGAAGCTTGGCGGCAGCGGCGGCATCCTGTTCCCGGTGAACGAGCCAGCGCTATCTGTCAACGAGCCGATGTATTTCGTCATCGGCAGCCACAGCACCGCCCGCTTTCAGTTGAGTTTCAAGTACCGGCTGTTCGACCCGGATAGCTTGCCGGTCGAGTGGCTTGCGCCGCTGGCCGGCATGCATTTCGGCTACACCCAAACTTCGCTCTGGGATCTTGGCGCCGATTCGGCGCCGTTTCATGACACCAGCTACCGCCCCAGCCTGTTCTGGCAGGGCGCAACCGTGGGCAAGGGCCTGATGCCCGACCTGCTGCGTGCCGGTTACGAGCACGAATCAAACGGCAAGGACGGCGCCGATTCGCGCAGCATCGATACCCTCTTCGTGCAACCCGTCTGGCGCACCGAATTCCCGGATGGCCGCGCGTTGATTTTCGCGCCCAAGGTCTATGCCTACCTGGACAAATCAGACGACAACCCGGACATTCAGCGCTACCGGGGCTACGCGAACTGGAATATTCGCTATGGCCGCGAGGACGGCTGGATTCTGGCAACGCAGTTACGCACCGGGACTTCGGGGCAAGGCAGCGCCCAAATCGATCTGTCCTGGCCGCTGCGCCGCCCGCTGTTCGCCCGCACCGGGGGCTTTCTGCACTTGCAACTGTTCAAGGGATATGGTGAAAGCCTGCTCGACTACAACCTGGATCGCGGGACGCAAGTGAGGGTCGGGTTTTCAATTGTCCGTTAAAGGGGAAAAAATCAAGAACGACAGGAGCATCTGCCTGCGCAGGATCTTGGCATGCCTGTCCGTGCTGTTGACCATCGCCGGTCAGCCGGTTCATGCGGATGAATTCGGTCTGATCGCCGGGGAGAAGAGCGGCTATCAACGCCTGGCGTTGAATTATCAGACCGACCCGAAGTGGCGCGGCGTCCTGGGCGGGCGCCCCCTCGATGCGAGTCTGGAATACTCACTGGGGATGGTGCGTGCCGACTCCGGCAACTCCGACCGCGAGCTGTTGCAGGCCGGAATCACGCTCTTTGCCCGCTGGTGGTTTGCACCCGATACCGGAATCGAACTGGGCAGTGGCGCGAACGTCTTTTCAGGTACGCATCTGGGCGACAAGGACATCTCGACGGCATTTCATTTCGGCAGTTCGATCGGCCTGTTCCATCGATTGCAGGGCACCCCCTGGCAACTTGGATTGCGCCTGACGCATTACTCCAATGCCGGCATCAAGGACCCCAACCCGGGTCAGGACTATCTCCAGCTGCGGGCAAGCTACGTTTTTCCATGAGAGAGGGAAGAGGCCTGTTGAGTGTGGCAACACGTTACTGGCTTCAGCAAGAGGAAATTGATGGTGAACATCTCTAGAAGGCGAGTAGACATACTTGGCCGAACTTGGCCGGCGAAAGATCTGCGCGTCGCAAGCTCACGGGCTCTGCTGGCCTGCGCCCTGGCCGTGACGGGCTGCTCGCTCGCTCCGCCGCATCAAACCCCGTCGCTGCCGGTCGCATCCATATACCCCGCCGATACGGCGAATCAGCCTGGTGCGCCATCCGATGGTCCCATCGCACCCGATATCGCCTGGCGCGACTATTTTGCCGATCCGCAACTGAAGGCGCTGATCGCGCAGGCGCTGGAGAACAACCGCGATTTGAAGACCGCCGTGCTGCGGGTCGAGGAAGCGCGGGCGGCTTACGGTATCCAGCGTGCCGACCAGTTTCCGACCATTGCGGCCGGCATCGATGGCAGCCGGGCGCGCACGCCGGCCGACTTGAGCCCGACAGAACGAGCGCTGACCGCTGGCCAGGTTCAGGTCGGGGTGGGGGTTGCGGCCTGGGAACTCGATTTCTGGGGCCGGGTGCGCAACCTCAGGGAGGCGGCGCTGGAAAGCTACCTTGCAACCGATGCGGCACGCCGCGCGGTCACGGTGAGCCTGATCGCTCTGGTAGCAGACAGTTATCTGGCGCTGCGCGAACTCGATGAGCGCATCGCGCTGACTCGACAGACCGTTGCCAGCCGAGAGGAATCGCTGCGCATCTTTACGCGGCGCTTCGAAGTCGGCGCGATTGCGAAGATGGATGTTGTGCAGGTGGAAACCCTGCTGCAACAGGCAAGAACACTGGCCGCGCAACTCGAACAGGCGCGCGCCGCGCAGGCTCATGCGTTGACGCTGCTGTTGGGCTCGCCCCTGCCCCCGCTACCGCAGACTGAGAGGCTGGACGAGGCGGCCGTCATGCCGACGCTGCGCGTTGGCCTGCCCTCGGAGGTGTTGCTCCAACGCCCCGACATTGTGGCCGCCGAACATCGATTGCGTGCGGCCGGGGCCAATATCGGGGCCGCGCGCGCCGCTTTTTTCCCGCACATCACGCTGACCGGTTCCGTCGGCACGGCCAGCAGCGAGTTGTCCGGCCTGTTCGATTCGGGAAGCCAAGCCTGGCGTTTTCTGCCCAGTCTGACCCTGCCGATTTTCGATGCCGGACGCAATCGCGCGGCGCTCGACCTCGCCGAGGTGCGCCGCGACCTCGCCGTGGTGAATTACGAACAGACCGTGCAGGCGGCCTTCCGTGAAGTGTCCGATGCCTTGTCGGCACGCCGCTGGCTCAGCGAGCAGGTGCGCATCGCCGAGGCTACGCTCGCGGCCCAGGCCGAGCGTGCGCGTTTGGTCAAATTGCGCTACGACAACGGCAGCGCGCCGTATTTTGAAGTGCTGGATGCGCAGCGTGACCTGCTCACCGCCGAACAACAGTGGGTGCAGACGCGCCGCGCATTGCTGTCGAGTCGCGTGAGCCTGTATGCCGCGCTGGGCGGGGGTAGCCAGGAATTTGTCGAGTCGCCGGCTCCGGAGGGGCGACCTGCCAATTAAAAATGCGAGAAATCCACATGAATACTTCCACCAAGAAAAATCTGCTTCTGGCCGCCGTGGCCATCCTCATCGGCCTGGTCGGTTGGGGAGCCTGGACGCTGACGCGGCCCAACGGTCCGGGCGAGGGCTTCGTCAGCGGCAATGGCCGTATCGAGGCGACCGAGATCGACGCGGCCACCAAATACCCAGGCCGCGTGGTCGATATCTTTGCGCAGGAAGGTGATTTCGTCACAACCGGTCAGGTGCTGGCGCAGATGCAGATCGATGTGCTCAACGCCCAGCGTGACGAGGCGCGCGCCCAGCAACAGCAGGCGATCAATGCCGTGGCCAGCGCTGAAGCGCAGGTCAAGGTGCGCGAGAGCGATCTGGCCGTTGCCCAGGCTGTAGCGGTGCAGCGCGACAGCGATCTGGACAACGCCAAACGGCGTCTGGCACGTTCACAAACCCTGTCGCGCGAAGGAGCGGCATCCATCCAGCAGCTCGACGACGATCAGGCGGCGGTGCGCAATGCCGAAGCCGCGCTGGCGGCCGCGAAAGCCCAGGTGACGGCGGCCCAGTCTGCGATTGCCGCGGCCAAGGCCCAGGTCACCGGCGCGCGTTCGACCGTGGCGGCGCTGGCCGCCACCATTGCGCGCATCGAGGCCGATATTGCCGACAGCCAGCTCAAGGCGCCGCGCGACGGCCGCGTGCAATACCGCGTCGCTCAGCCCGGCGAAGTGCTCGGCGCTGGCGGCAAGGTGCTCAATATGATCGACCTCTCCGATGTCTATATGACCTTCTTCCTGCCGGAAACGGTGGCCGGCAGGGTGGCGCTGGGCAGCGAGGTGCGCATCGTCCTCGATGCCGCACCCAGCTATGTCATTCCCGCCCGGGTGTCTTTCGTTTCCAGCGTGGCGCAGTTCACGCCCAAGACCGTGGAAACCGCAGTCGAGCGCCAGAAACTCATGTTTCGGGTCAAAGCCCGCATCGATCCGGAACTGTTAAAAAAACATCTGAAACAGGTCAAGACCGGCCTGCCCGGCGTGGCCTGGCTCAAGCTGGATGCACAGGCCGAGTGGCCGGAACATCTTACGGTAAAGGTACCTGAATGATGCTGGCAACACAGGGTGAATCGTCCATCACCCAGCCCGTGGCCCGCCTTGTCAGCGTCAGTTTGCGCTACGGCAAGACTGTGGCGCTGGACGATGTCACACTGGAGGTCCCCGCCGGTCGCATGGTGGGCCTGATCGGTCCGGACGGCGTCGGCAAGTCCAGCCTGCTGGCGCTGATCTCGGGGGCACGCGCGGTGCAGCAGGGGCAGGTGCACGTGCTGGACGGTGACATGGGTTCAAGACGCCACCGTAACCGGGTTTGTCCTTCGGTTGCCTACATGCCACAGGGCCTGGGCAAGAATCTTTACCCGGCCTTGTCGGTGGAGGACAACCTGCAGTTTTTCGGCCGCCTGTTCGGCCATGATGCAAGCGAACGCCGCAGGCGCATCGACGAGCTGACGCAAGCCACGGGCCTATATCCATTCCTCGGGCGCCCTGCCGGTAAACTTTCCGGCGGCATGAAGCAGAAACTGGGGCTGTGCTGCGCGCTGATCCACGACCCGGATTTGCTGATTCTCGATGAGCCCACCACCGGTGTCGATCCGCTGGCGCGCAGCCAGTTCTGGGCGCTCATCGACCGCATCCGGCGCGACCGCCCGGGCATGAGCGTGATGGTGGCTACCGCCTACATGGAAGAAGCCGAACGCTTCGACTGGCTGGTGGCGATGGATGCCGGAAAGATTCTGGCCACCGGCACCCCCAGGGAACTGCACGAGCGCACCGACACCGACTCACTGGAGGCGGCCTTCATCGCCTTGCTCCCCGAGGAAAAGAAACGCGGCCACCAGGCCATCGTGGTGCCGCCGTTTGTTGATGGCGAAGATATCGCCATCGAAGCGCGCGACTTGACCATGCGCTTTGGCGATTTCACGGCGGTCGATCAGGTCAACTTTCGCATCCATCGCGGCGAAATTTTCGGTTTCCTCGGCTCCAACGGCTGCGGCAAGACCACCACCATGAAGATGCTCACCGGCCTGCTGGCGCCGTCCGAAGGCGAGGCATGGCTGTTCGGGCAGAAGGTCGATGCCCGCGACATCGCCACCCGGCGGCGGGTCGGCTACATGTCGCAGGCATTCTCGCTGTACTCCGAACTGTCCGTTCAGCAAAACCTGGTGCTGCATGCGCGCCTTTTCAGCCTGCCAGAGTCGGCGATCCCGGCACGGGTGCGTGAGCTGATGTCCCGTTTTGGTCTGGACGGTGTCCCCGACGCGCTGCCCGATAAACTACCGCTGGGCATGCGGCAGCGCTTGTCGCTGGCGGTGGCGCTGGTGCATGCGCCCGAACTGCTGATCCTGGACGAACCCACGTCCGGCGTGGACCCGGTGGCGCGCGATGCCTTCTGGCAGTTCCTGATCGACCTGTCGCGCAACGACAAGGTGACCATCTTCATCTCGACCCATTTCATGAACGAGGCCGAGCGCTGCGACCGGATTTCCTTGATGCACGAAGGCGCGGTACTGGTCAGCGATACGCCACAGGGGATTGTCCGACAGCGCGATGCCCAAACCCTGGAACAAGCCTTCATTGCTTATCTTAAGCACGCCGATCCAGCCGAGGCGGAGGCTGTCGCTGCCCCCACCGCGCCTGACGACCCGTCGGCGCCGCCACCGGGGCGCCGACGTGGTTTCAGTTTTTCGCGCGCCTTCAGTTACAGCCGGCGCGAGGCGCTGGAACTGCGGCATGACCCGGTGCGCCTGGCGATGGCGCTGTTCGGCAGCCTGATCCTGATGCTCATCATGGGCTACGGCATCACGATGGATGTGAATGACCTGAGCTATGCCGTGCTCGACCGCGACCAAACCACGCTGAGCCAGAACTACACCCTGAACCTGTCCGGTTCGCGCTATTTCGTGGAGCGGCCACCCATCACCGACTATGCCGATCTGGACCGGCGCATGCGCAGCGGCGAACTGTCGCTGGCCGTTGAAATGCCGCCCGGATTCGCACGCGATGTGGCACGCGGCACGCCGGTGCAGATCGGCGCCTGGATGGACGGCGCGATGCCGCAGCGCGCCGAAACCGTGCAGGGTTATGTGCAGGGCATGCACCAGAGCTGGCTGGTCGAGACCGCGAGAACACGTTTCGGCCAGGATCTTTCGACCGGTGCTGCCACCATCGAGACACGCTTCCGCTACAACCCGGATGTGAAAAGCCTGCCGGCCATGGTGCCGGCGGTCATTCCCATATTGCTGCTGATGATCCCGGCCATGCTGACCGCGCTGTCGGTGGTGCGCGAAAAGGAGCTGGGCTCCATCATCAACCTCTACGTCACCCCCGTGACCCGAAGCGAATTCCTGATCGGCAAGCAACTGCCTTACATTGTGCTGGCCATGCTCAATTTCCTGCTGATGACCCTGTTGGCCGTGACCCTGTTCGACGTGCCGGTCAAGGGCAGCTTCATGGCCCTCCTGTTGGCGACACTGATATTTGTCGGTTTCTCCACCGGCTTCGGTCTGTTCGCCTCCACCTTTACGCGCAGCCAGATCGCGGCGATGTTCTTTGCCATGATCGGTTCCATGCTGCCGGCCATCCAGTTCGCCGGCATGATCAACCCGGTCTCGTCGCTTGAAGGCGTCGGCAGAATGATCGGGGAAATTTACCCGGCCACGCACTACATCACCATCAGCCGCGGCGTGTTCAACAAGGCGCTGGGGTTTGCCGATCTGCAAGCCGCATTCGCACCGATGGTGCTGGCGGCCCTGGTCATACTCGGCCTGTCGATTGCCCTGCTGAAAAAGCAGGAGAAGTGAATATGAGTCTCGTGTCCAACATCTACCGTTTGGGCATCAAGGAGCTGTGGAGCCTGATGCGCGACCCGATCATGCTGGTGTTGATCGTCTACAGCTTCACGTTCATGATCTATATCGCCGCAACTGCAATGCCGGAAGGGCTTAGCAAAGTGCCGATAGCGATCGTCGATGAGGACGACTCGCCGCTGTCGGCACGCATCACCTCTGCCCTACATCCACCGCAATTCATGCCGCCGCAACAGGTCACACTGTCCGAAGTGGATGCCGGACTTGACGATGGCCTATACACCTTTTCGCTCAATATCCCGCCGAACTTCCAGCGCGACGTGCTGGCCGGACGCGCGCCCGCCATCCAGCTCAACGTCGATGCCACGCGTATGAGCCAGGCCTTTACCGGTAGCGGTTACATTCAGCAGATCGTGATGGGCGAAGTCAACGAATTCGTCCAGCGCTACCGCGGCAGTGCCACGCCACCGGTGGACCTGGCCCTGCGGGTGCGCTTCAATCCGGCGCTGAACAAATCCTGGTTCGGCTCGCTGATGGAAATCATCAACAACGTCACCATGCTGTCCATCGTGCTGGCGGGCGCCGCGCTGATCCGCGAGCGCGAGCATGGCACCATCGAACACCTGCTGGTGATGCCCGTCACCCCTGCCGAGATCATGCTGGGGAAGATCTGGTCGATGGGGTTGGTTGTTTTGCTGGCCACGGCGTTTTCGCTGCAATTCATTGTGCAGGGTGCGCTCAAAGTCCCGATCGAAGGCTCGGTGATGCTGTTCCTCGCGGTGGCTACCCTGCACCTGTTTGTCACCACCTCGATGGGCATTTTCATGGCCACACTCGCGCGCAGCATGCCGCAGTTCGGTCTGCTGATGATGCTGGTGTTGCTGCCGATGCAAATGCTCTCCGGCGGCTCCACCCCGCGCGAGAGCATGCCCGTGCTGGCGCAGAACATCATGCAGGTGGCGCCCACCACGCACTTCGTTGCCGCCGCCCAGGCAATTCTTTATCGCGGTGCCGGTTTCGATGTGGTCTGGCCGCAAATTCTTGCACTGGCCATCATCGGGGCGGTGTTTTTCGTCGCCGCCCTGGCCCATTTTCGCAAGAGCATCAGCCAGATGGCTTAATGAGTTGACCGGAGCAATCGTCATGATATCGAAACCTCTGGGCCCCTCGTCGTTTCGTGGGGAACCCGACAGCGACAATCCATCGTCGTAGTCGAGCCCGGTGGGCATGTCAGGCAGGCTACCTTTGAGCCTGTCCACATGCCCACCGGGCGGCAGCGCGGAGGTCGGGATTGAACGTTGGAGTGGAGGCGTTGTTGAGGGTAGGCCGGGAATCGTGAAAAACTCCCCGTTTCCTCGCTAACCATCTGATTCAGAATTGAGAACCCAAAAGTCTACGGGTAATGCTTCAACCTTGCGCCGGAAATCTAAAACGTAATCACCAAAGCGGTTGATGTGCTCCAATCGGTATGGAGCCATACCTTAACCGGTCACTGAGCGGCATTCTTCTCCCCCCGTCCGCGCGGAACAATCCCTCCCAAGATCATCAGGGAGGCGGCGGCAGTGAGCAAGGTGACAGCGAGCAACGACAAGTGGCGGCGGCGTAGCCGCCAGGAATGGCAAACCGTGTTCGCGCGGTTTGCCAAGAGCGGGTTGGGAGTCGAGCCCTTTTGCGTGCGGGAGGGGCTAAGGGAATCGACTTTCCGGTGCTGGTGTAGCGTGCTGGGCGATGAGGTGCCGCCAGTGGCACGCCCGGCAGGTGCCCGAGGACAAGCCACGTTGATCGGCTGACGGAATTTTCGGCGGTTCCGGCTTAGAACCCC
>JAVEVA010000016.1:0-47659 GCA_034005275.1 Thauera sp.
CACCCGATGACAGCATCCGCATCCAGGTCACGGCACAGAAATCGCCCCTGAAAAGTCTCGAATTCATCACCTTGCGGGTCAAGGATGCAGTGTGCGACCACTTCCGCACGGTCGCGGGGCGGCGGCCTGATGTCGACACTGCTCAGCCGGTGGTGCGCATTCACGTGTTTCTGACTGCCGATCGTGCCACGCTGTATGTCGACACGTCCGGCGAGCCGCTCTACAAGCGCGGCTACAAGCCGGCAGCGGTCGAAGCGCCGCTGAAAGAGAATCTTGCTGCCGGCATCCTGCGTCTGAGCGGCTGGCAGCCGGATGAGGTGCTGCTCGATCCGATGTGTGGCAGCGGCACTTTCCTGCTTGAAGCGGCGCAGATTGCACTCGATATTGCGCCTGGGCTGGGGCGGCGTTTTGCCTTTGAAAATCTGCGTCACTTCGACCGCAAGAGTTGGGCGAGCCTGCGCAGTGCGGCGGAGCAGCGCCGTCAGCCGCCGCGTCCGCTGGCGATTCATGGTTCGGACATCGTTGGCGAATGGCTGCGTCGCAGTCGCATCAATCTGGATGCCGCCGGGCTGGCCGACTGTGTGCAGCTTGAACGGGCCGATCTGCTCGAGCGGCTGCCGCCGGCGCCGGCCGGGGTGATGGTGGCCAATCCGCCGTATGGCGTGCGGCTGGCCGAAGCGGACGAACTGGCGGCTTTCTATCCGCTGCTGGGCGATGCGCTCAAGCAGCGCTGGGGCGGCTGGCGCTGCTATTTTCTCAGTGCCGATCCGGCGCTGGCCAAGCTGATCGGTCTCAAGGCGAGCAAGCGCACACCGCTGTTCAACGGCGGGCTCGAATGCCGCCTGCTTGAGTACCGCATGGTTGCCGGCAGCAACCGTCGTGTGCGTGACGAATGAATCGCGTGTGAGTTGAACATGCCTGGCAGATGAGTGGAGTTTGAGTGGAGTTCGAGCAGCGAGAGCAGTGCTGCCCGAACCTGCTCAGACGATGTCGAGATCCTGCATGCCGCTGCCGCGCTTGTGTTCGTCGAGCTTGCTCTGCAGCTTGATCTGCAGGCGCAGGTCGTTGATCGAGTCGGCGTTGCGCAAGGCGTCTTCGTAACTGATCTTTTCCTCTTCGTAGAGATCGAACAAGGCCTGGTCGAACGTCTGCATGCCGATCTCGCGCGAGCGTTTCATGATCTCCTTGATTTCGGGGATGTTGCCCTTGAAGATCAGGTCGGAGATCAGCGGCGAATTGAGCATCACTTCCACCGCTGCGACCCGGCCCTTGCGCTCCTTGAGCGGCAGCAGGCGCTGCGAGATCATCGCGCGCAGGTTGAGCGACAAGTCCATCAGCAGCTGCTGGCGGCGTTCTTCGGGGAAGAAGTTGATGATGCGGTCAATCGCCTGGTTGGCGCTGTTGGCGTGCAGGGTCGCCAGGCAAAGGTGGCCGGTTTCGGCAAAGGCGATGGCGTAGTCCATCGTTTCACGGTCGCGGATCTCGCCCATCAGAATCACGTCAGGCGCCTGACGCAAAGTGTTTTTCAGCGCCGCTTCCCAGGAGTCGGTATCGATGCCGATCTCGCGCTGGGAAATGATGCAGTTCTTGTGCGGATGGACGAATTCGATCGGGTCTTCGACGGTGATGATGTGGCCGTAGCTGTTCTCGTTGCGATAATCGACCATCGCCGCCAGCGAAGTGGTCTTGCCGGTGCCGGTGCCGCCGACGAAGATCACCAGCCCGCGCTTGCTCATCGCGATGTCGTTGAGCACCACCGGCATGCCGAGTTCCGGCAAGGTGGGGATGCTTTGCGGAATGGTGCGCAGCACGAGGCCGACCTTGCCTTGCTGCACGAAAGCGTTGGCGCGGAAGCGACCGACGCCGGCTGGTGAGATGCCGAAATTGCATTCCTTGGTGGCTTCGAACTGGGCTGCCTGACGGTCGTTCATGATCGCACGCGCCAGTTCGGCAGTGTGCTGCGGCTGCAATGCCTGGTTCGATTGCGGCAGGATGCGACCATCGACCTTGATTGCCGGTGGGAAGCCGACGGTGATGAACAGGTCGGAGCCGTTTTTCTGCAGCATCATGCGCAGCAGATCGTGCATGAACTTGAGGGCCTGGTCGCGTTCCATGGCGTGCTTCTCCGGCAGGGGCGGGGTGAGTCGAAAATGGAGTGAGGTGTGGGATTGAGGCGCGGGGAGTTGGGCGCAAGCGCGCTCAGCCCATGATGCTGTCCTTGTTCTGTGCCTTGATCCGGGCTTCGGCTGCCGAGACCTGGTTGCGTCGCACCAGGTCGGCGAGACACTGGTCGAGGGTCTGCATGCCGACATTCTGGCCAGTCTGGATCGCCGAGTACATCTGAGCGATCTTGTTCTCGCGGATCAGGTTGCGGATTGCCGGGGTGCCGATCATGATCTCGTGCGCCGCCACCCGGCCCTGGCCATCCTTGGTCTTGAGCAGAGTCTGCGAGATCACTGCACGCAGCGACTCGGACAGCATCGAGCGCACCATGTCCTTTTCAGCGGCAGGGAAGACGTCGACGATCCGGTCAATGGTCTTGGCCGCAGATGACGTGTGCAAGGTGCCGAACACCAGGTGACCGGTTTCCGCTGCAGTGAGTGCGAGGCGGATGGTTTCGAGATCGCGCATTTCGCCGACCAGGATCACGTCCGGGTCTTCGCGCAAGGAAGCGCGCAAGGCGTTGTTGAATGACATCGTGTCGCGGTGCACCTCACGCTGGTTGATCAGGCAGCGCTTGGCTTCGTGCACGAACTCGATCGGGTCTTCGACGGTGAGGATGTGGCCGTACTTGTTGTCGTTGATGTAATCGACCATCGCCGCGAGCGTGGTCGACTTGCCCGAACCGGTCGGGCCGGTGACCAGAACGATACCGCGTGGAGTGTCGCTGATCTCGCGGAAGATCTTCGGGCAGTTCAGCTCGTCGAGGGTGAGCACTTTCGATGGAATGGTGCGGAACACCGCGCCGGCGCCCCGGTTCTGGTTGAAAGCGTTGACCCGGAAACGGGCAAGATTGGGCACCGCGAAGGAGAAGTCGCACTCCCAGGTTTCTTCGAACTGCTTGCGCTGACCGTCGTTCATGATGTCATACACCATGGCGTGCACGTCCTTGTGCTCGAGCGGCGGCAGATTGATGCGGCGCACATCGCCGTGCACGCGGATCATCGGCGGCAGGCCAGCAGACAGATGCAGGTCAGAAGCCTTGTTCTTGACCGCAAAGGCAAGGAGTTCGGTAATGTCCATCGTGCTTCCTTGTAAGCTTCCCGGCGGCGCTCGGGAGAAAGATCATTGAAAGCCCAATGTTATACTTTTCCGTCGTGATGCAGAGGAATTGGAGCGGCCATGGACAAGGGGGACAGCAGTGTGGCGCGGCTGGCTGCGGTGCGGCAGCGCATCGCGGCGGCAGCGCAGGCTGCCGGTCGCAGTGCAGACAGCGTCCGCCTGCTTGCGGTGAGCAAGACCTGGCCGGCGGCGGCCGTGCATGCTGCTGCGCTGGCCGGCCAGGTTGCTTTTGGCGAGAACTACGTGCAGGAAGGAGTGGCCAAGATTGCCGCCCTTGAAGAGCTCGGACTGGAATGGCATTTCATCGGCCCTTTGCAGGCCAACAAGACCCGCCAGGTGGCGAATGCCTTTCACTGGGTGCACAGCATCGACCGGCTGCGCATCGCCGAGCGCCTGTCGGCGCAGCGCGATCTCCATCTGCCGCCGCTCGATGTCTGCCTGCAGGTCAATGTCAGCGGCGAGGACAGCAAGAGCGGCGTCGCGCCTGCGGCGGTGAACGCGCTGGCGCAGGCGGTGGCGCAATTGCCGCAGCTGCGCCTGCGTGGCCTGATGTGCATTCCCGAGCCGAGCTCGGATGAAGCGCTGCTGCGTGCACGTTTTGCCCAGCTGCGCAGCTTGCAGCAAGACTTGTGCGCACAGGGGCTGGAACTGGATACCTTGTCGATGGGGATGTCGGACGATCTTGAGCTGGCGATTGCTGAAGGCGCGACCATGGTGCGCGTCGGCACGGCAATTTTTGGACAACGCATGGGCGCAGCGCTGCACGCTGAACGCTGAGTACGCCCGCACAGGAAACACAAACAATGAAAATCGGTTTTCTCGGTGGCGGCAACATGGCCACGGCCTTGATTGGCGGCATGCTTGAACGCGGCTTTGCGGCGGCGGACATCCAGGTGGTTGATGCGCTGGCGAGCAGCTGTGCCAGTCTTGAGCAGCGTTTCGGCGTGCGCGCGCTGCAGAGCATCGACCAGCAGTTCCTCGCTGTCGACGTGCTGATGCTGGCGGTGAAGCCGCAGCAGATGAAAGAAGCGCTCGCCGGCATCGCCGGCCGGCTCGAAGATCAACTGGTGATCAGCATCGCTGCCGGGCTGCGGGTGAGTGATCTGGCGCGCTGGCTGGGCGGGAGCGAAGGTGACCAGGCCGGGCAAGCCTACCGGCGCGTGGTGCGCTGCATGCCGAATACCCCGGCGCTGATCGGTGCCGGGATGACCGGGCTGTATGCCGATCCCAGTGTCGATGCCGCCGGGCGCGACGCGGCGGCACGTATTCTGGCGGCGGTCGGTGAAGTGCTGTGGGTCGAGGAAGAAGCGCAGCTTGATGCGGTGACGGCGATTTCCGGCAGTGGCCCGGCTTATGTGTTCCATTTCATCGAAGCACTGGAAGCGGCGGCGCTCACCCTTGCGCTGCCAGCGGCCAGCGCTCGCCAGCTTGCCTTGCACACCGTGCTCGGCGCGGCGCGGCTGGCAGCCGGCAGCAGCGAAACCCCGACCCGTCTGCGCGAGCAGGTGACTTCCAAAGGCGGCACCACCGCCGCCGCGCTCGAGCGTCTGCAGGCAGGAGGCTGGCATGATGCGCTCATCGCTGCCGCCCGGGCTGCTGCGGCACGCAGCCATGAGCTCGGTGTGCAGCTGGGTGAAGATCGCGGTGAGCAGCGGGGCGAGGGCTGAACGATGTTGCTGCAGAATATTGCCCTGCTGGTGCTGAATGCGCTTGGCAGCTTCCTGACCCTGATGCTGCTGGCGCGGTTTTTCATGCAGTGGCAGCGGGTTTCTTTCCGCAATCAGCTCGGCATGTTCGTGGTGTCGACCACCGACTGGCTGGTGCGGCCCTTGCGGCGCTTCATTCCCGGCCTGTTCGGGCTGGATCTGGCCAGTCTGCTGCCGGCCTGGGTGGTGCAGGTGCTGCTGGTGATGTTCGAGCTCAGTCTGCGTGGTGCGGTGTTCAGCGGTAACACCGTCGCAGTGCTGGGCGGCTTGTGGGGCGTCGGCCTGCTCGAACTGCTGCGGATGATGGTGTATCTGGTGTTTGCCGTCGTGCTGGGTTCGGCCGTGCTGTCCTGGTTTGGCCCGCAAGCGCCGCTGGCGCCCATGCTGCATGGGCTGGCCGCGCCTTTCCTGCGTCCTTTCCGCCGCATCCTGCCGCAGATTGCCAATGTTGACCTGTCACCGCTGCTGCTGTTGCTGGTGCTGCAGATCGTGCTGATGCTGCTCACCGGGCTGCGTCACAGCTTCGCGCCGTTGCTGTTCGGCGCCTGAAGCCTGTGCTGCGAGCCGGGCGTGAGTGGCTGGTTCAGCCCACGTTGCGCAGCACCTGGACCCAGTTGATGATCACTTCGGGCAGGATCCTGACTGCCAGCCGGCCGCTCATGCCGTGAATATGGGGCGCGCCGTAGCGGCCGTCCTGGAGTACGTGGACGGTGACGATGCGGTCGGCCGGATGCACCAGCCAGTACTCACGCACGCCGACGCGCTCATAGAGGTCACGCTTGGTGGTGAGGTCGTAGAGGGTGGTGGAGGGGGACAGCACTTCCATCACCCAGTCCGGCGCACCACGACAGCCGCGCTCGTCGAGTTTGCTGCGATCGCACACCACCACCATATCGGGCTGCACCACGGTGTCGATGTCCTCGTCGTTCTCGTCGGCCTGGGGCAGACGGACATCGAAAGGGGCGACGAAGGGCCGGCAGGGCTTGCCGTCGAGATGAGTAGCTACCTCACGATAGATCGCACCCAGCAACTCCTGATGCACGCGCAAAGGCGCTGGCGCCATGGCGTAAGCCGTGCCGTCGATCAGCTCGAAACGCTCGCCTTCCGGCCAGTCGAGATAGTCGGCATAGCGATAGCTGTCTGCTTTGACCAAGGCTTGTCCCATCTTGCTCGCTCCAGGTTGGTTGTGCGATCTTCCTGTTCAGTATAGCTTGCCGGGCCCGGCGTTTTCATGTCCGGAAAGGGTGTCCGGCAGCTCAGTCGCCATACATGATTTCACCTTCGACCAGCGTCCACCGCACCTTGCCCGGCAGTTCGAGGCCGAGGAAAGGGGTGTTCTTGCCCAGGCTGCGCAAGCTGTCGCGGCTGACGACGAAGCTGGCAGCAGGGTCGAAGATACACAGGTCGGCGCGGGCGCCGTTGCGCAGATGGCCGGCCTTGGTGATGCCGATGATCTGTGCCGCCTTGGAAGTGATCGGGGCGAGACCGTCGAGCAGCGACAGGCCGGCTTGCTGCTGCCATTTGAGGGCCAGCGGCAGCAGCAGTTCGAGACCGGTGGCGCCGGGTTCGCAGTCGGCAAACGGTGCCTGCTTGTGGTCATCGTCGACCGGGGTGTGATCCGAGCACAGCGCATTGATCGCGCCGCTGGCCAGGCCGCGGGCAAGCGCTTCGCGGTCGCGCTGGCTGCGCAGCGGCGGCACGAGATGGCAGTGCGGGTTGTAAAAGCCGATGTCCATGTCGCACAGATGGAGATGGTTGAGCGAGATGTCGCAGCTCACGTCCATGCCTTCGGCACGCGCCTGTTCGATGAGCGCCAGGCCGGCAGCCGAGGACAGACGGGTGATGTGAAGGCGGGCGCCAGTGAGGCGGGCGAGCTCCAGATAGGTGTACAGCGCGATGGTTTCGGTGGCGACCGGAATGCCGGCAAGACCGAGGCGGGTGGCGACTTCGCCGTCGTGGGCAAAACCGCTGCGGCCGAGGAAAGGTGCGATCGGCTGCAGCCAGACGCGGAAATCGAAAGTTGCCGCATACTGCATCGCACGCATCAGTACGGTGTTGTCGATGATCGGGCGGTTGGCCTGCGAGAAGGCGACGCAGCCGGCTTCGACCAGTTCGGCCATTTCCGCCAGACGCTCGCCTTGCAGGCCGATGGTGAGGGCACCGACCGGATAGATGTGGGCACGGTTGAGCTTCTTGGCGCGATAAGTGAGCATTTCCACCAGCCCCGGCTCGTCGAGCACCGGATCGGTGTCAGGCGGAATCGCCAGGCTGGTGACGCCGCCGGCCATCGCCGCTTCCATTTCGGTTTCCAGCGTGGCGCGGTATTCGAAGCCGGGTTCGCGCAGGCGGGCGGCGAGGTCGATCAGACCGGGGGCGACCACCAGGCCGCTGGCATCAAGGCGGCGCTCGACCACGAAGCCGTCCGGTGCCTGCCCCTGGGCGACGATCTTGCCGCCGCTGAGATAAAGGTCGTCGATGCAGTCGAGGCCACGTGCAGGATCGACGATGCGGCCGTTGGCAATGAGGATGTTCATGCTGTGTTCCTTGTGTCGTGCCGGTCCGCGCTCAGTGGCTGCCGAGCATGCTCATCACCGCCATGCGCACGGCAATGCCGAAAGTGACCTGGGGCAGAATCACCGCCTGGGCGCCGTCGGCCACGGCCGAATCGATTTCGACGCCGCGGTTCATCGGCCCGGGGTGGAGCACGATGGCGTCCGGCTTGGCGAGGGCAAGCTTGTCGGCACTCAGTCCCCAGACCTTGAAATACTCTTGCGCGCTCGGCAGCAAGGCGCCATTCATGCGCTCGTTCTGCAGGCGCAGCATCATCACCACGTCGACATCCTTCAGCCCGGCACGCATGTCATGAAACACGCGCACGCCGAGGCGTTCGGCATCGGTCGGCAGCAGGGTCTTGGGGCCGATGACGCGCACTTCCGGCACCCCCAGGGTGGTGAGTGCGGCAATCTGGCTGCGGGCGACGCGGGAATGAAGCACGTCGCCGACGATCGCCACGCTCAGATTGCTGAAGTCGCGCTTGAAGTGACGGATGGTGTACATGTCGAGCAGGCCCTGGGTCGGATGGGCATGACGGCCGTCGCCGGCATTGATCACCCGGATGTGCTCGCGCCCGGTCTGCTGCAGATGCTGGGCGATCAGCACCGGGGCGCCGCTGCTGGCGTGGCGGACGACGAACATGTCGGCCTGCATCGCACACAGGTTGTCGATGGTGTCGAGCAGGCTCTCGCCTTTCGACGCCGAGCTGGTGTTGATGTTGAGATTGACCACGTCGGCCGACAGGCGCTTGGCGGCAATCTCGAAGGTGGTGCGGGTGCGGGTCGAATTCTCGAAGAAGAGATTGAACACGCTCTTGCCGCGCAGCAGGGGCAGCTTCTTCACTTCGCGTTCCGCAACTTCGGTGAATGGGGCTGCGGTGTCGAGAATTGAAACCAGAATGTCGCGTGGCAAGCCATCGAGCGTGAGCAGATGCTGCAGTTCGCCGTGTTGGTTGAGCTGGGGGTGGTACATCAGGCAGACCTCGGATCAGCTGGGAGGGGCAAGGCGGGGGAGAGTCAGGGTTCAGTCGTGCAGGCTCAGCTTGAGGTCGAAATGGCCTTCGGCATCGCGTGACAGTTCGAGATTGCTGTTGGGCGGCAGCTGTTGGTCGAGCACCTTGGCGCAGTAAGTGGCGGCGATCGGCAGCTGACGTTCGCCACGATCAATGAGTACGGCGAGCTCGACACAGTGCGGGCGGCCGAAGTCGAACAGACCGTTGAGCGCCGCACGGGTGGTGCGGCCGGTATACAGCACGTCGTCGACCAGGATGACGTGCGCGTCATCCATGGCGAACGGAATCTCGGTGCGCTGCGGTTTGGCATGCAGTCCCTTGCTGGCGTAGTCATCGCGGTAGAAGGAGACATCGATTGCCCCCAGCGGCGCCTGGATGGCCAGTTCGGCGTGCAGGCGTTCAGCCAGCCACAGGCCGCCGGTGTGGATGCCGACCAGCGCAGTTTCGGGGCGGATGTGGGGGCGCAATTGTGCGATCAGGTTCTGGCACAGCGCATCGGCGTCAAGTTTGAGCATGGCGGCAGGTGTCGACAAAGGTTTGCAGGATGATGGCGGCGGCGGCTGCGTCCAGCACCGGCTTGCGGGCCTGCCAGCCTGCGAGGCCGGCTTCGGTGAGGGCGGTTTCGGCTGCATGGGAAGACAGGCGCTCGTCGGCGCCGAACACCGGCAGGCTGAAGCGGCCGTGCAGCTGGTTGGCGAAACGGCGGCAGCGCAGGGTGAGTTCGTGTTCGCTGCCGTCAAGACGGAATGGAATGCCGACCACCAGCGCCACCGGGCGCCATTCGGCGATCAGTGCGGCAATGGCCTTGAAACGGACATCGCTGGCTTCGGCGGCGATGGTGGTGAGCGGAGTGCTGTGCCCGGTTTCGAGCTCGGCACAGGCGACGCCGATGCGGGCGAGGCCGAAATCGAAGCCGAGCAGGGTGCCGCGGGCAGGCAGCTGTGCTGCCGTGGCGGCGACCGGTTCAGGCATGACCGGCAACCTCGCTGAAGCGGGCGAAGTCGATGCCGAGTTTTTGCATCGCGGCAGCCAGGCGTTCCTCGGCCGGCAGCTCGAAGATGATCGACAGGTCGGCGGGTACGGTCAGCCAGGCGTTGTCGAGCAGTTCCTGCTCAAGCTGGCCAGCGGTCCAGCCGGCATAACCGAGGGTGACCAGCGCGTCATGTGGATCGGCCAGGCTGCCCATCGACTGCAGGATGTCACGGCTGCTGGTGACGCCGGCTTCGTCATTGACCTTCAGCGTGGCATGCCAGTCGCCATGCGGGCGATGGAGGACAAAGCCGCGATCGGTCTGCACCGGGCCGCCGAAATACACCGGCTGGTTTTCGAAATGGCTGACTTCGAGTGGCAGGTCGATGCGCTCGAACAGGTCCGCCAGCGTCATGTCGATCGGCCGGTTGACGATCAGGCCGAGCGCGCCTTGTTCGTTGTGCTCGGCGATGTAGGTCAGGCTGCGGGCGAAATGAGGATCGGCCATGCTGGGCATGGCAATGAGGAAGTGATGAGTGAAGTTCGAAGTGCTCATGTTCATGCCCCCCATTCTACGCGTTTCGCCGTGTTTGGCGCAGTTTAAGGACAGGAGTTCATTCATGCGACTGCCCTGTTGCCCCGGCTGATGGGGGCGTCGAAGACTGTTGTTGCTGGCAGAATGGGAGGTCGGCGTGTGCCGGACCGCAATACAGGGGAATGCAGATGCAGGACGATGGCTTCGATTTTGATCGCATCATTGATCGCCGCAGGGTGCCCGGCGAGAAGTGGGGGCGCTACGGCGAGCGGGATGTGCTGCCCCTGTGGGTGGCGGACATGGATTTTGCCGCGCCGCAAGTGGTGCTTGATGCTGTGCGTGCGCGGCTGGAGCATGGAGTGTTCGGTTATACCCAGCCCTGGCCAGGCTTGGTGGACGCGGTGATCGAAGGCATTCGGCGTGACCATCAATGGACGATCGAGCCGGACTGGCTGGTGTGGTTGCCGGGGGTGGTGACGGGTTTCAATCTCGCCTGCCAGCTTGCCGGTGAGCCGGGTGATGAAGTGCTGACTGCCACGCCGGTCTATCCGCCTTTCCTGGCGGCGCCGGTAAACTGCGGGCGGCAGCTGCGCACGGTCGAGCTGCAACAGCAGGACGGGCAGTGGCGCTGGGATTGGGCGGCGCTGGAAGCGGCGTGTACCCCGGCAAGCCGCTTGCTGCTGCTGTGCAGTCCGCATAATCCGGTCGGGCGGGTGTTTGATGACGCCGAGCTGACGACGCTGGCGGCGTTCGCCGAGCGCCACGATCTGCTGGTGTGCAGCGACGAAATCCATTGCGGGCTGGTGCTCGATGAGCATCGGCCGCATCGGCCGCTGGCAGCGCTCAATGACGACATCGCCCGCCGCAGCATCACCTTGATGGCGCCGTCCAAAACCTGGAACATCCCGGCGCTGTACTGTGCGTTTGCCATCATCCCCGATGCGGCCTTGCGTCGTCGCTACCGCGCCGCGATGCGCGGCATCGTGCCCCAGGTCAATGTGCTCGGCATGGTGGCCACCGAAGCGGCTTACCGCGACGGCGGGCCGTGGCGCAGCGCCTTGCTGGCTTATCTGCGGGGCAACCGCGCCTGCGTGATGGAGGCGGTGGCGGCGATGCCGGGTTTGGCGAGCACCTCACCGCAAGCAACGTATCTGGCCTGGATCGATTGCCGCGAGATGCTGGCTGCGCGGGGGCTGGACTCGGCGGCCGACTTCTTCGAACAGGCTGGTGTCGGGCTGTCTGACGGTGCAGCGTTCGGTGCGCCCGGCTTTGTCCGGCTCAATTTCGGCTGCCCGCGCGCGCTGCTGGAGCGCGCGCTGGGCCGCATGCAGACGGCCTTGTCAGCTTGAGGAGTCTGCCCGGGTCGCCGGCAGATGGCTGGCAAGATGGCTGGAAATAAGGCTGGAAATGAGCGCCAGCAGCTCTTCTTCCTGGTAAGGCTTGCCGAGGTAGTGGTTGGCGCCGAGTTCGAATGCGTGGTTGCGGTGCTTGTCGGCCAGCCGTGAGGTGATCATGATCACCGGCAGATGGCGGGTGCTCTCGCCGGCGCGGATGTTGCGCAGCAGATCGAAACCGTCCATGCGCGGCATCTCGATGTCGGACAGCACCACATCGGGCAGTTCGCTGCCGAGCTGCTCGAGGGCGTCGACGCCGTCCTTGGCGGTCATCACCCGATAACCTTCGCGTTCGAGCAGGCGGCCGGTGATGCGGCGCACGGTGAGCGAGTCATCGACCACCATCACGCAGGACTGCACCGGCAGTTGTTCGGCGAGTGCTGCTGGCGCCTGATCGGTGGCGGTTTCCGGCGCCGGCGAACGTTCGGCGAGCGCGATCGGGTTGAGGATCAGGGCGATTTCGCCATCGGCGAGCACCGTCGCGCCGCTGAAGCCGATCGTGCGGGTGAGCTGCGGACCGGCATTCTTGACGACGATTTCCTGGTTGCCGGCGAGACTGTCAACGTGGAGCGCCAGACGCTGCGCACCGGCGCGCAACAGCAGCAGCCAGTGGTAGCGCTGCTCCTGTGGGGTGCTGCCGGCATGGCCCAGCAGTTCGGGGAGGTAGCGGTAGGGGTAGAACTCTCCCTCCCATTCGGTACCCTGCTTGCTGCGCACTTCATTCATCGGCTCGGTCTTGAGCTCCTGCGCCTGGGCAATCATGTTTGCCGGCAGCGCCCAGCGCCGGCCGTCGGCTTCGACCAGCAGTGCCTGAGTGATGGCGAGGGTGAGCGGCAGGTGGATGAGGATGCGGGTGCCTGCGCCGGCCCTGCTGTCGATTTCGATCCGGCCGCCGAGCGCGGCGGTCTGCGAACGCACCACGTCCATGCCGACGCCGCGACCGGCGATGCTGGAAACCTGGGTGGCGGTGCTGAAACCGGGATGGAAGATCAGGTTGGCGAGCTGCCTGGGATCGGGCTGGGCATCGGCGTCGATCAGGCCGCTGTCGCGGGCACGACTGGCGATGCGCTCGAGATCGAGGCCGCGGCCATCATCGCTGAGTTCGATGGCGACTTCATTGCCTTCCTGACGGACGCTGAGACTGAGCTGGCCGCTTTCTGCCTTGCCGGCCTGCTTGCGCTGCTCCGGGGTTTCGATGCCGTGGGCGAGCGCGTTGCGCAGCAGATGTTCGAGCGGCGCAGCCATCTGCTCGAGAATGCTGCGATCAAGCTCGATGTCGCCATCATGGATGTCGAGGCTGGCGCGCTTGCCTTCGTCGCGCGCACTCTGACGCACCACCCGGTAGAGGCGTTCGGCGAGACTGTCGAACGGCAGCATGCGCACATTCATCAGGCTCTGCTGCAGTTCGCGGTTCATCCGGCCCTGGGTGTTGAGGGCCGATTCGGCGCTGTCGAGGTTGTGCAGCAGGACTTGCTGCACGGTGGTGACGTCGTTGACGCTCTCCGCCATCATCCGCGTCAGTTCCTGCAGGCGGGTGTAGCGGTCCATTTCGAGCGGATCGAAGCCGGCTTCTTCCGCTTCGGTCTGGGCGATGCGCGACTGCATCTGCACTTCGCTCTGGATTTCGACTTCGCGCAGCTGCTGGCGCAGGCGGATGACGTTTTCGGTGAGGTCGAGCAGGGCGCGACGCAGGCCGCGCAGTTCGCCTTCGACGCGGGTGCGGGCGATGCCGATTTCTCCGGCCTGATTGACGAAACGATCGACCAGTTCGGCGCGTACCCGCAAGCTGCCACCGGCGCTGTCGCTGTCGCCGGCAGTCAGCGTGGGTGAGGCGCTGGAGGCGATCGTCGGGCGGTCGCCGGCGTGCTCAGCAGGTGCTTCGTCCGCACTGACCACGCCGGCGAGGCCGTCGATCAGCTGCTCGATCTGATCGAGGCCGGTGTTGAGCTCATCGACCAGCGCCGGCACGGCGGTGCCATCGCGCTGGGCTTCGATGAGGCGCGATTCGAGCAGGTGGAAATGGCTGCCGACCGACATCGCGCCGGCCATGCGGGCGCTGCCCTTGAGCGAATGCAGCAGCCGGGCAGCAGCCTGGGGGTGTTGCACGGCGTCGGATTCGGCGTGCCAGTTGCGCAGCGTGGCGTAGAGCTCGTTGAGCTGTTCGGCGGCCTCTTCGAGGAAGATCGGCAGCAGCTGAGCGTCGATTTCGTCGACTGGAGGCGGGCTGTCGGCAGTGCTGTGCGGCGCGGCGGCAAGTGGCGTTGTGGAAGGCGGGAGGACGGTCGCGGCAGGCGTCGATACGTCGTCATTGGCAAGCGACGTGACAGGCGACGTGGCAGGCGATGCCTGGAATGCGGTCGCAGCGCCGGGGCAGTCTTCGAGCGCCGCGAGCAGTGCCGGTGCGGAGCTGGGAAGCTGGAGGGCTGAGATTTCAACCTGCATGGTCTGCAGGGTGTTGACCGTCTCGCGCAGCAGTTCGAGTTCCGGCGTGTTCAGGCCCTGACCGCGTTCGCGCAGGCGGATCAGCGCAAGTTCAAGCGCGCGGCTGAGCTCGTGCGGGGCGCTCAGGCGAGCTGTTGCCGAAGTGCCGGCCAGGGTGTGGGCGGCGCGTACCGCTGCTTCGGCCGGTTTGCGTCCGGCCTGGGTGGCGAGCAGTTCGAGCTCCTGGCCGAGGATGTCGAGGTGACTGAGTGCTTCGCTCTGGTAGATCGACAGCAGCTTGCGGGAAAGCTCGAGCTCGCCGATGAAGATGCTGTCGGGTTCAGGTGGAGGTGCTGCTGCCGCAGGGGGAGCGAACTCTGTGGCAGGAGGCTGGGGTTCTGCCTGCGGAGCGGCTTGGGCTGCGTCGGCGGTTGGTGGCGTTGCAGGTGCGAGTTCCTCGGCAGGGGCGGTGCCAGTGTCGGTGTCGGCCATGCTGGCCAGCTCTGCTGCGGGAGCGCTGGCTGCAGTTTCGGCAAGGGGCCCGGTATCAGGGGCGGAGGGGGTCGGCGCCGAGGGGGTAGGCGCTGAGGAGGCAGGCGCTTCATCGAAGCTGAAATCGATCTCGAGCGGTGCGGCTTCGATGATTTCGACGCTTTCGGACGCTTCCGGTGCCGACTCTGCCGCTTGCGGTGCCGCCTGCGGTGCAGCAGGCGCGACAGGGGTGTCGGGCAGGGGCTCCGCATCAGGAAGGGCTGCTCCGGCCGAAGCAGAAGGCGGTTCGGCAGACGAGAGCGCCGGGCGTCCGGCGGCGGGAGCGACAAAGCGCAGGCTGGCGGCATCGGCTGATTCGATGGTGCGCAGGCGTTCCGCTTCGGCGAGCAGAGGGCCGGTGTTCAGCGCGGGAGTCTGGCCCTGTTGCAGCGCGCTCACCCACTGCGAGAACAGGGTGTGAGCGGAACGGACCAGGGCGAGCAGCGGTGGCAGCGGTGGCCAGTCGAGCTGCAGCCAGCGGTTGAGGGTCTGCTCCATGCCCCAGGCGGTTTCGCCCAGTTCGCTGAGGCCGACCATGCGTCCGCTGCCCTTGAGGGTGTGGAAGCCGCGACGGACGGTGATGAGGTGTTCTTCTTCCTCCGGTTCGCTGCCGAGCAGCCCGAGATGCGTGTCGATGGTGGCGAGCACTTCGACGGCTTCTTCGATGAAGATCTCCAGCAGCTCGGCGTCGATGGCCGCTTCGCTTTCGGGCAGCGGAGCCGGTGGGGCGAGTGTTGGGGCTGGTTCGATCGTGGCGTCTGCGAGCGGCTCGAGCTGGGTGATGAACTGCTCGTCGAATTCGTCCTCGGCGTCGGTCAGACCTGCTTCGACGCTGTTTTCTGCGGCGCGTCCGCTGTCGTCGCTGTCGCTGGTTTCGGTATCGGGCGCTGCCGCTTCCTCTGCGTGTGCTGCGGCAGCGGGGAGCTCGGTTGTCGTGTCGCTGGCCGGTGCCGGTGCTTGCAGCGGATTGAGGAAATGTTCGAGACTGGTCTTGCCGTAGGGCAGGGCCTCGAGGAAGAAGCCGAGTGCTGAAAGCTGGTGAGCCAGGTTTTCAAAGGCGCTGCTGTCGCCCGCAGTCGGGTTTTCGGCAAAAACCTCGATATCCCGCCGGGCTTCGGCGACCAGCGCCACGGCGCTGGTTTCGCCGAGTACGCTGAGCATGCCGATGAGCTGCTGCAGCGGCTGTTCAAGCTGTGCGAGGGCTTCGTGCTTTTCCTGGTTGCGGAAAAAATCATCCAGGGTCTGTTCGACCTGGGCGAGGCTGAGGCGCATTTCGCTGCACAGCTGGATGAGTGCCTGCTGTTCTTCGCTGGCCCGTGCCGCGTCCTGATGGCGCAAGTCACTGTCGGGCGGCGGTGCTTCGCCGCGAATCAGTGCCACGATGCGCTTTGCCCGATGGCGCATCTGGGCCGAGAGGCCCGGATCGGCGATGCGGCGGCCGAAATCGCTTTCGAGCAGCAGCAGCGCGGTGGCCACCTCGAGCGCGAGTCCGTCGTTGAAGCGCAGCGGCTCGTCACGCAGCCAGCGGACGAATGCTTTCAGGCTGGCGAGCAGGGCGTCGCTGGCCGGGCGGCCGAGCGGCCTGGCGGCAGTGATCAGGGTGTTGAGCAGTTCGTCAAAGCGGACGAGGGCAATGGCGGTGCCAGCGGTGAATTCGTCCCACTGACGATGCACGGCATCCAGCGCCTGCTGGAGCGAGCGCAGCAGGGGCTCGAGCGGCACGTCGCTGACCGTGCTGCCTTCGGGGGGCAGCAGCTGGTCGAGCCCCCAGTGCTCGCGTACCAGACGCTGGCGCGGGGTTTCGGCCGGTGCAATGGCAACCTGGTAGAGCAGGTCGCGCAGCAGGCGCTCGGGCAGGGCGGGCGGTACGGGCTGCACCATCAGCTGGCGCAGATAGGCTTCGATGCGGGTGCATAGCCGTTTGTAGGCTGCGGTGTCGACGGTGGCGTTGTCGGGAATGCGGTCGAAGAAAGCCTGGGCGACCCACCACAGTACCCGGTGTGCGGGTTTGTCGTGGATCGATTCGATCATCCCTGCCGCTTCCCGCATCATGCGCACGCCACGGCTGCTGTCCTTGCGCAGCAGATGGAGCAGACCCTGGGAGTAATGGGTGCGGGCATGGCGCAAGGCCTGCTCGCGCATCGCCGGTTTGAGCGCCGGAGCAGCTTCCTCGCGGGCCGGCGGCCGGCGGGAGAGGTCGGGATGGAAGAGTTCGCCGGCTTCGGGTGCGGGCAGGCCGCGAGCCTGTGCAAGCTCGGCGTATAGCGGGAACAGGCGCAGCGGCTGATCGGCGGCGCCGTGGGCGATTTCTTCGAGATAGTTGCTGATGCTGGCGAAGCTGCGCTTGGCCAGCGCCAGTGTCCGGGAGTCGATGGCCAGCTCGCCACGGCCCATCTGGGCCAGCAAGGCTTCGGCCATGCCGGTGAACTGGGCCAGTCCGTCGAGGCTGATGATTGCCAGCGCGCCACGCACCTGGTGCAGATGGGTCTGGGAAAACTGGGCCTGGCTGGCGGCATCGCTACCGGTCCTGATTTCGCGCAGGGCTTCTGCGGCGCGGCCGAGGGCGGCTTCAATCTCGCCTTTTACCCAGGTCAGCAGGCTCAGATCGGTCTCAGTGGCGTGTGTCATGGTGTTGTACCGGTGTAGGCGGTGTTCAGACCTTGAAGCCGGAAACCGAACCCTTCAATTCAACGGCAAGATCGGCAAGCTGGCCGATCGAGACGGCAGTTTGCTGGGTGCCGAGCGAGGTCTGTTCGGTGACGCCGAGAATTTCCTTCATCGCCGCCGCGACCTTGCTGGCGGTGGCGGCCTGGCTCTGGGTGTTGATCGAGATCTGCTCGATCAGACGGGCGGTTTCCAGCGACACGGCATCAATTTCCGACAGGGCCTGGCCTGCAGCATCGGACAGCTGGGCGCCGGTGACCACGTCACGGGTAGCATTTTCCATGGCAGCGACTGCATCGTGGGTGTCGGTCTGAATGGTCTTCACGATCGCGGCAATCTGCTTGGTGGCCTCAGCCGAACGTTCGGCAAGGCGCTGCACTTCTTCGGCGACCACGGTAAAGCCACGGCCGGCTTCGCCGGCAGAGGCGGCCTGGATGGCGGCGTTGAGCGCCAGCACGTTGGTCTGTTCGGTAATGTCGGAAATCAGCTCGACGATTTCGCCAATTTCCTGTGAAGATTCGCCGAGACGCTTGATCCGCTTCGAGGTTTCCTGGATCTGGCCACGGATGCTGTTCATGCCGCGAATGCTGTCCTGCACTGCTTCGGCGCCCTTGCGTGCGGTCTGCAGCGAACGGCGGGCAACCTGGGCGGATTGCAGGGCCTGGGCCGATGCGTCGGACATCGATTGCGCCATGCCCTGCACTGTGCTGCCGGCGGTTTCGATTTCCTGCGACTGGCGCTGGGTGGCGACCAGCAACTCGCGCGAGGTGCGCTGGGCGGATTCAGTGGCGATGTTGACGCGTCCGGCAGCATCGTTGATGCGGCTGACCAGCACCGAGAGTTCTTCGACGGTGTAGTTGACCGAGTCGGCAATTGCGCCGGTGATGTCTTCGGTCACCGTGGCGCGCACGGTGAGGTCGCCATCGGCCAGATCGCCCATCTCGTTCATCAGCCGCAGAATGGCCTGCTGAGTGAGGTTGCGCTCATGTTCGGCCAGCTCGCGCTGCTGATCGGATTCAGCGCGGCGTTTGGCCGTGTCGGCCTGGTAGCTGCGTGCCATCGCCAGCAGCGCCAGCGCGCTACCCAGACCACTGAGGGCGATCAGGGCATGAATCAGGCCGAAGCGGCCGTACTGGGCACTCAGACCTTTGGTGAGTGTGGTGGTGCTGCCGAGCAGGGCCTGGGTGTCGGCCGAGATGCGCTGCCCGGCCTGCTTGGCCTGAACGGTCTGCTGGATGCCGCCAAGGATGTCCTGTGCCGCGCTGAAAGTCGGTGCGCTGGCCTTGGTCAGCGCGTTGATCGGTGCGCGCAGCTCAGGTTCGCTGGCACCGGCACGACCGAGTAGTTCGAGCTGCTTGCCGAGTTCGTCGGTGTCGCGGCCAAGTGCGAAAGCGGTTTCGGGGTCGATCACTTCAGCTGCGAGCAGGGCATTGGCATTCTTGGCCAGGCGCTGACTGAGCATCATGCTGCGGCTGATGGCGCGGGAGGCGGTGGTGTCGCTGCTGTCCGGCTGGAGCTGACGGTCGATTTGCTGGGCCTGTTCGAGCAGCACTTCGCTGTCGGTGGCGATCAGGTTGGCGGCCTTGTTGAGTGCCAGCAGACTCTGGCGCTGGGCGAGCAGCTGCGCGGCATTGCGTGCGGTGTCCTGCCAGGCGAGGGTGACTTCTTCGACCAGCGGTTGCAGGGCGGTGTCTACCGGTGGCAGCTCGCCGAGGTCGATCGCTCCGCCGTTCTGCAAGGTCTCGACCAGGGTGGTGAAGCGCTCGCGACCGCGGTTGAGTTCGCCAAACGCGGCGTTGTCACCGCGTACTGCAAGCTGGGCAGCCTTGGCGATCTGCTGGGACAGCATCTGCATTTCGCTGGTGGCGGCAATCTGCAGGGTAGCGTTGGCCGTATTGCGCTGGTGATAGACAAGCATCGCTGCGGTCAGCAGGGCGAGCGCGCCGAACAGGACGCCATACATCCGGATTCCGGTCTGGCCTGCAGCGGAACGCTGGTTGCCGGAGGCTGCTGCGGCAGGCCGTGGACTTGCCGTGTCAATGATGGTTGCGTTGCTGTCGTCGGTTTTCTTGCGGCGGAAAAAGGGAATTGCCATCTTGCGTGCTCCGCGATCATCGGGGGATGAAGAGGAAAGGGGAATATGGGGCGCCGGAAGGACTCATGGCAGGTTGGCGTCGAGAAAGTCCGGTGAAGCGAGCAGTCTGGTGATGTCGATCAGCAGCCAGACATGGCCCTGAGCGTCGCGCAGACAGCGCTCGACCCAGGGGCGGGAATCCTCCGTCCCGGCATGTTCAAAGTCTTCTTCGCTGCGCAGACCGCTCGAGTTGCTGACCAGCAGGGCGCTGTGGATGCCGGAGCGGGTGCCGATCAGCAGCAGGCGGGACTGGCCGGTGGTGGCGGTGCGCTCGTCGCCGTGGAGGCGGGCGAAATCGATCACGCTGTACAAGGTGCCGCGCACGTTGACCAGGCCGCGGTACCAGTCCCGGGTGCGTGGCACGGTGGCCAGTGGCGGCGGCGGCAGGATTTCGCCGGCGTCGGCGAGCCGGATCAGCCAGTTTTCGTTGCCGGCGCTGAAGCTGAGCAGGCCGCGACGGTCGGTGCTGCGTGCTTCGCTGAGACGACGGGCAAGGTGCTCCTGGAATTCGCGCAGGCTGTTGCGTCTGGCCATGGTTGATCAGCCCAGTGCGCGAATCTGCGCGAGCAAGTCGTCGTGGTTGACCGGTTTCACCAGGTAGGCACGTGCGCCCTGGCGCATCCCCCAGATCTTGTCGGTTTCCTGTCCCTTGCTGGTGCACAGGATGACCGGGATGTGGCGGGTGCTGTCATGGCGGGTGATGGTGCGGGTGGCCTGATAGCCGTTCATCCCCGGCATCACCACATCCATGAGGATGAGGTCAGGTTTGTCGGCCTGGCTGCGGGCAATGGCCTGTTCGCCGGATTCGGCGGTCAGCACCCGGTATCCCTGGCGGGTGAGCAGGTCTTCGAGCGCCTGGCGTTCGGTCGGAGAGTCATCGACGACGAGAATGGTGTTGATGGGCATCGGCAAATCCTGGCAGGGCTGAATCAGTGCGGTGCAGGACGCTGCACATGCGCTGAAATGGCCTTGAGCAGACTGTCCTTGGTGAAAGGTTTGGTGAGATATTCGTCCGAGCCGACCATGCGGCCACGGGCGCGATCGAACAGACCGTCGCGCGAGGACAGCATGATCACCGGGGTGGGAGCCAGGCGCGGATTCTTCTTGATCAGGGCGCAGGTCTGATAGCCATCGAGGCGCGGCATCATGATGTCGACGAAAATGATGTCCGGGCGGTGATCGGTGATCTTGGCGAGCGCGTCGAAGCCGTCTTCGGCGAGCACGACCTGATAGCCAGCCTGACCGAGGAAGATCTCCGCACTGCGGCGAATGGTGTTACTGTCATCGATGACCATCACCTTGAGTCCGGTGGTGTCCATGCAAGCGGTCCTTGAGTGTTGATCGTGTGAACGGTTGGCAGCGGCGGTCAGAGTGCGCCCTGCGGTTGACAAGCGCCGATCCTGGATCAGCGTCCCCGCATCTTAACCCAATTCGACTGGCTGTTTGCTAGCACTGACCGGCACCGGGGCGAGGGGTAATCCGGTTTTTGGTGGAATTTTCCGCAATGACAGATGAAGCAAAGCGCTGGCGTGGCCTGTATGCGATCACGCCGGATACGACCGATGATGCCGGCCTGCTGAGCGCGGTGGACCGCGTGCTGCGTGGGCGGCCGGTGCTGCTGCAGTATCGCAACAAGTGTGCCCCGCCCCTGCAGCGTCGCGAGCAGGCGCAGGAAATTCTGCGCCGGTGCCGGGCGGCCGGTGTGCCGCTGATCATCAACGATGATCTTCAGCTTGCGCTGGAGATCGGCGCGGATGGTCTGCATGGCGGGCGGGATGATGGCGATCCGGCCGTCTTGCGTGCGGCGCTGGGACGCGATCGCATCCTCGGCCTGACTTGCTATGCCGATCTGGCGCGGGCACGGACGGCCGTGGCAACCGGGGCGGATTACGTCGCTTTCGGAGCGATGTTTCCATCGTCCAGCAAGGAAAGTGCGCCACCGGCACCGATCAGCCTGTTGAGCGCTGCGCGTGCCGAACTGTCAGTGCCGGTGGTGGCGATTGGCGGCATCACGCTCGAAAATGCACCGCAGCTGATTGCTGCCGGGGCGGATCTGCTGGCGGTGATCAGCGATGTGTTTGCTGCCGACCAGCCTGAAAAGCGGGCGGCCGCCTATGACAAACTGTTCCGAAACGTCCTGTGCCGGCGGCGGACTGGACCCTGATCGGCCGTGGGCGGGATAATCCCCCCTTTCTTCTCTTGTTTTTCCGGACCTGAACAAAGGATCAAATTCCATGAGCAGTCGTAACGAAGCCCTTTTCGAGCGCGCCCAGCGCAGCATCCCGGGCGGGGTGAATTCTCCCGTGCGTGCATTCCGTTCCGTGGGCGGGACGCCGCGCTTCATCGAAAGGGCCGAAGGGGCACGGGTGTGGGACGCCGATGGCAAGGAATATCTCGATTACGTCGGCTCCTGGGGGCCGGCGATTGCCGGCCATGCCCATCCGGCGATCATCGAAGCAGTGCGTGAAGCGGCGCTCAAGGGCCTGTCCTTCGGCGCACCGACGGCCACTGAAGTCGAGATGGCCGAGCTGATCTGTGCGCTGCTGCCTTCGGTCGACATGGTGCGGCTGGTGAGCTCGGGCACCGAAGCGACGATGAGCGCGATCCGTCTCGCGCGCGGCTTCACCGGTCGGGATGCGATCATCAAGTTTGAAGGTTGCTATCACGGTCATGCCGACAGTCTGCTGGTCAAAGCCGGCTCGGGGCTGCTCACTTTCGGCAATCCATCTTCAGGCGGGGTGCCGGCGGATTTTGCCAAACACACCATCGTGCTCGACTTCAACGATCTGCAGCAGGTTGAAGAAGTGTTCAAGGCGCGTCCCGATGACATCGCCGCGATCATCGTCGAGCCGGTGGCTGGCAACATGAATCTGATCAAGCCGCGCCCCGGCTTCCTTGAAGGCTTGCGCAGCCTGTGCACCCAATATGGTGCCGTGCTGATCTTCGATGAAGTGATGACCGGCTTCCGGGTCGGCCCGCAAGGCGTGCAAGGCCTGTACGGCATTACCCCTGATCTCACCACCCTGGGCAAGGTCATCGGCGGCGGCATGCCGGTGGGCGCTTTCGGTGGTCGGCGCGACATCATGCAATGTGTCGCGCCGCTCGGTGCGGTCTATCAGGCCGGCACCTTGTCCGGCAGTCCGGTGGCGGTGGCCGCTGGCCTGGCTTCCCTGCGCCTCACCCGCGAACCGGGCTTCTACGAGCAGCTGAGTGCACGTGCGCGCCAGTTGAGCGAAGGCCTGCAGGCGGCAGCTCGTGCGGCGGACGTGGCCTTCAGTGCGGATGCGGTCGGCGGCATGTTCGGGCTGTATTTCAGTGCGGAAGTGCCGGACAGCTTTGCCACCGTGATGACTGCGGATCAGGAGCGCTTCAAGCGTTTCTTCCATGGCATGCTCGACGCGGGGCACTATTTTGCGCCGTCGGCGTTTGAAGCCGGTTTTGTCTCCGCTGCGCACTCGCAGGCCGACATCGACGCCACGCTGGCGGTGGCAACGAAGGTTTTTGCCGGACTGGCCTGATTGTTGCACGCTGCGCTCCGGGCGGCAGGCCAGCCGGAGCGCAGCACTTCACGGCAGCAAGATCACAGCAGGAACAGGGTCGCCATGCCGAGGAAGATGAAGAAGCCGCCCGAGTCGGTGAGGGCGGTGATCATCACCGAGCCGCCGATCGCCGGATCGGCGCCGAGACGCTGACGGAGCATCGGGATCAGCACGCCGGCACTGGCAGCGAGCAGCAGGTTGAGCGTCATCGCGCCGGTCATGACAAAACCGAGCATCGGGCTGCGGTACAGCCACCACGCCAGCACGCCGAGCAGTCCGCCCCAGATCAGGCCGTTCATCAGGGCAACGCCCAGTTCCTTGCGCAGCAGGCGCTGCATCGCGGTCGGCTCGACCTGGCCCATGGCGATCGCGCGCACGATCATGGTGATGGTCTGATTGCCCGAGTTGCCGCCGATGCCGGCGACGATCGGCATCAGGGTGGCGAGCGCGACCAGCTTCTCGATCGACTCTTCGAACACCCCGATCACCCGTGAAGCGACGAAAGCGGTGACCAGGTTGATTGCCAGCCAGGCCCAGCGGTTCTTCACCGAATTCCACACCGGGGCAAAGATGTCTTCTTCTTCGCGCAAGCCGGCATTGCTGAGGATTTCGGCTTCGGACTCTTCGCGGATGTAGTCGACCATGTCGGCCACCGTGAGGCGGCCGATGACGCGTTTTTCGCTGTCGATCACCGGAGCAGAGACCAGGTCGTAGCGCTCGAATGCCTGGGCGGCATCGCCGGCCTCGTCATCCGGCTCGAAGCTGATGATCGGCTCGGCGCGCATCACTTCAGCGACTTCGAGCTCGGGATCGTTGATCAGCAGCATCTCGAGGGTGAGAATGCCTTTGAGATGTTCGCCGCGATCGACCACGAAGATCTTGTCGGTGTGGTCGGGCAGCTCATCGAAGCGGCGCAGGTAGCGCAGCACGACTTCGAGGCTGACATCTTCGCGCACGGTGACCATGTCGAAGTCCATCAGCGCGCCGACCGAATCTTCCGGGTAGGACATCGCCCGTCGCAGCTGCTCACGACCTTCGGCGTCGAGTGACTGGAACACATCGGCGACCACTTGCGGCGGCAGGTCAGGCGCGAGGTCGGCCAGTTCGTCCGCATCGAGCAGCTCGGCAGCCGCCTTGAGCTCCTCGGGCTCCATGGTCTCGATCAGGGTCTCGCGCACTGCGTCCGAGACTTCGAGCAGCACTTCGCCGTCCACCTCAGTCTTCACCAGATCCCAGACCTGAATCCGGGTTTCCAGTGGCAGGGCTTCGAGGATGTAGGCGACGTCGGCCGGATGGAGGGTTTCGAGCTTGTTGCGCAGCGCAGCTTCGTCAGCGTTGTGGACGCCGAGTTCGGCGAACACCGCCGAGCCGCCATGATCGTCATCGCGATCGTCGGCGTTCCTGATGCGCAGCAGCAAGTCCTGCACTTCGCGCAGATGTTGCTGGACATCGTCAGGGTAGCGTTCGTCTTCCGGCTTCATGCGGGCGGCTCGCGGGCAAGCTGAAAAGCCGCCCATTCTACGGACTTGTGCGCCGGCGTGCGAGTCCGTGACGAGGATTTTGCTGCGATGCAGCGAAAGTCTGCCGCTTCCGGTCGCTCAGGGAATGCGTGACACGCGCATGCGCTGCTCGATGCGGTGGGCGTGCTGCTGCAGGGCAGGGCCGAAGCTGTGCTGATAGCGGCGCGGATTGGGCAGCATCACTGCCAGCCGTGCCGCCTGAGTCGGGGTCAGCCGCGAAGCGGGCAGGGCGTAGTAATGCTGTGCGGCCGCTTCGATGCCGAAGATCGCATCACCCCATTCGACCACGTTCAGATAGACCTCGAGAATGCGGCGCTTGTCCCAGCTGGTCTCGATCATCACCGTCAACACGCTTTCCTGCGCTTTGCGCAGCCAGCTGCGTGAAGGGGAGAGGAAGAGATTTTTCGCCAGCTGCTGGCTGATGGTCGAGCCGCCGGCGGCAAGACGGCCACGGTCGCGGTTCTTTTCGATTGCGCGCTGGATGCCTTCCCAGTCGAAACCCTGGTGGTCGATAAAGCGGTCATCTTCCGCCGCCACCACTGCACGTTTCAAATGGGGCGAAATCTGTTCGTAACGCACCCAGTGGTGGTGCAGGCGGGCTGCCGGATCGCGGGCGCGCAGCTCGTTGAGGCGCAGGCGCATGAAGCTGGTGCTGGCCGGATCGAAGCGGCTCCACCACAGCACCTGGGTGAACAGCACCAGTTGCCAGAACAGCACCAGCAGCAGGGCAATCAGCACGCCCTGACCGAGTGCACGCCGCCAGCGGCGGGTACCGGGCGGCGTCGGGGGCAGCGCTGGGGGCATCCGCGCCCGGTTCAGGTCCGCATTGCCTGCAAGGCCTGCGCCCAGCGCTGCAATTCGTCAAGCATCTTGCCCGCCGAATCGTCGATCAGCGCATTGCTGGCAAAGCGGCCATCGTCCTGCAGCTGCTTGGCGACCATCGGCACCATCACGCCTTCGACCATCGGCATCATCTTGAGCGTGGTCACCAGCAGCTTGGCGGTCTGCACCGCGCGCAGACCGCCTGAGACCCCGCCATAGCTGACGAAGGCACAGGGCTTGTAATTCCATTCCTTGTACACATAGTTCAGTGCGTTGATCAGGGAAGGTGGCGGGCAGTAGTTGTATTCCGGCGTGACGAAGACATAAGCGTCAGCCGCCGCCACGCTCGCGCTCCAGCGCCGGGTGTGTTCATGTTCATACTGCTGCATCACCGGATGGCGCGGCTCGTCATACACCGGCAGCGCAAAATCCGCCAGATCGACCGCTTCGATGCTGAATTTGCCGTGTTCACGGGCAAAGCCGGCAAACCATTCTGCCACCGCCGGGCCAACCCGTCCGGGGCGGGTGCTGCAGGTGATCACTTGAAGCTTGAGCGTCATGACGGACTCCTGTGGGCGAAGGAAGCGTTGATGATGGCACGATTGCCGGCGCAATTGAAGAAGGCAAGCCTGATCTGGCCGGGCTCCTGTGATCTGGGCGTAGGGGCGACCCTTGTGGTCGCCCTGTGCGGAGTGGCAGAAAGGAGCAGGTGCCGCCCGGCGCACAATGCCCGTTGTCCGGGCTGTGAAGGCTCAGTTGCCAGACAGATGCCTGAAAACGCAAAAACCGCTCCGGAGAGCGGCTTTTGCAGGGTGGGGGCAGTAAAACCTGCTGGACAGCCACTTTGTTTGGTCAGGAACAAAATAGACAACAGGGCACAGATCACGATTTTCTCACGACGGATGGGGGTCGTAGGGGCAGGCCTTGTGCCTGCCCGGACAGCGAACACTGGTCGAACAGGGCGACCACAAGGGTCGCCCCTGCGTCATGTCGAGCACAAGTCGCATGGATGTCCCACAGCAGATCCGACGCAGTTTCGAGACGGATGCCTGAAAACGCAAAAACCGCTCCGTAGAGCGGTTTTTGCAGGGTGCGGGAAGTCTGAAGGATCAGGCTTTCTTGCGACGCAGCGCACCCAGGCCAGCCAGACCGAGGCCGAGCAGCGCCAGCGAGCCGGGTTCCGGCACATCGTTGGTCGGCGGGGTATCTTCAGTGTAGGTGTAGGTCACCGTGAGACCGCAGCCCGCCTGAGTGCGCTGCTGGATGTCAAGGTTGCCGCCGCCGCCGATGTTGGTGTTGATGGTCTGACTGCGGCAAACGAACGAGAAGGGATCGCTACCGACAAAAGCGTCGAAGTTGCTGGCCGAAACGTTATAGATGAACGATTGGGTAACGTCGACTGGAGTGAAGGTGTAGGTTTCGCCCACTGCCAGCGGAATTTCGCCGAAGGAGTTGGCACTGCTTTCGTTGGCGGTGTCAAACAGATTCAGAACCAGGCTCTGGCTGAGAGGGCCACCGACAAAAGTCAGTCTCAGTTGGCTGGTAAAGCCAAATTCCTGATCCTGAGCAGCGACGTTGGTGATGCTCAGACTGGAGATCGCCTGACCAAAGAGCTCAATGGCAACCGCGTCCAGGGTGCCGAGCGTGGAGTCGAAGCGGTCTACCGTCAGGGTCTGGTTGATTTCGGTGGTGGCCAGATTCAGCGGCGCAGTGTGCGAGACCGAAATCACAGCAGCATTGGCGCCAAAAGCAGCGCTGGCAAGGACGGCGGCGAGGAGAGTTTTTTTCATTTTTGATTCCAGAAAAGTTCAGGCTGTTGCAGAAAAGATCAGCAATAAATCGATCGTGCTCTGCCTAAGCATGTTCCGTGCCAGTTTTTCATGGGGCTGAAATCATAAGACTTTTCTATTTTTAGTCTGCTGTTATTGGGCGACTGTAAAAAAATCCGACACTTGATCGCCCTTGGCTATTGCTGCTGCCGGATTGCTTCAACTGCGCGCCGAAGCAATCCGCGCCACCGCTTCCCGTCCGCTGCGAATGTGCGCATCCATCTGCTCCGCTGCCGCCTTGCCATCACCATCGACGATGGCGGCCAGCAGGCGGCGGTGTTCGATCAGCGCCTGTTCCAGTCGGCCTTCGGAAAACAGCGAGTGGTGGCGGGAGAGCTTGATCAGCTTGCGCAGATCCTGGATGACGTGGAGCAGCCAGTGGTTGTCGGCGAGTTGCTGCACGGCCTGATGGAAGCGCTGGTTGGCGTCGAAGAAAGCGTTGATGTCGCGGGCGGTGGCCGCGCTTTCCAGTTCGTCGTGGATCGCCTGCAGGCGGGCGATGTCGGCTGGGGTGCTGCGGGCGACGGCGAGGCGGGCGCATTCGGCTTCGAGCAGGGCGATGATGCCGAAGATTTCATCGAGATCGCGCTCGGAAACTTCGGTGACGAAGCTGCCGCGGCGCGGTTTGAGGGTGATCAGACCTTCGGCGGCGAGCACCTTGAGCGCTTCGCGCAGCGGCGTGCGGGAAATGCCGTACTGCTCGGCGAGTGCCTGTTCGTCGATCCAGCTGCCCGGGGCAAGCTGGTGGGCGAAGATGGCGTTGCGCAGGCGCTCGGCGACTTCCTGATAAAGTGCCTGGGATGCGATCGGAGTCTGATTCATGAGCAGGAGGGCGGCTGTTGCAGCGGGCCATGCGCTTCCGGGCGGGTTGCCGGAAGCAGGAAGTTTGCATTCATAATTATGGATCAAGTATCATTGGCGCAGTGCAACAAGTCAACCAGCGCGGGCGGGAGCTTCGGGCTGGGCTTGTTGCGTATTCTGCTGACGAATGTGCGCTGCTTCGCAATGCAGCTTGAATGGAAGAGGTTTTCATGTCTGACGCCAAAGAACCCGTCTATCCCCAGCCCGATCTTGCCGCGTGGACCAAGGCTGCGGCCAAGCACGCGCCGGAAGGCAATGTCGACAAGCTGAACTGGGTCACCCCGGAAGGGCTGGCGGTGAAACCGCTGTATACCAGGGCGGATACCGAGCACCTGCCTCATGCCGACACGCTGCCCGGCTTCGAACCTTTCCTGCGCGGACCGCAGCCGACGATGTATGCGGTCAAGCCGTGGACCATTCGTCAGTACGCCGGTTTTTCCACTGCCGAAGCATCCAACGAGTTCTACCGCAAGGCACTCGCTGCCGGCGGTCAGGGGGTGTCGGTGGCTTTCGACCTGGCCACCCACCGCGGCTATGACTCCGATCACCCCCGGGTGACCGGCGACGTCGGCAAGGCCGGGGTGGCGATCGATTCGGTCGAGGACATGAAGATCCTGTTTGACGGCATTCCGCTCGACAAGATCTCGGTGTCGATGACCATGAACGGCGCAGTGCTGCCGATTCTTGCCGGCTACATCGTCGCTGCCGAAGAGCAGGGCGTCAGTCAGGACAAGCTGTCGGGGACCATCCAGAACGACATCCTCAAGGAGTTCATGGTCCGCAACACCTATATCTATCCGCCGACGCCGTCGATGAAGATCATTGCCGACATCTTCCAGTACACGTCGACCAACATGCCGAAGTTCAACAGCATTTCGATCTCCGGCTATCACATCCAGGAAGCCGGCGCCAACCAGGCGATCGAGCTGGCCTTCACCCTGGCCGACGGGCTGGAATACGTGCGCACCGGGCTCAAGGCCGGGATGGACGTCGATACCTTTGCCGGCCGCCTGTCCTTTTTCTGGGCAGTGGGGATGAACTTCTACCTCGAAATTGCCAAGATGCGCGCTGCCCGCCTGCTGTGGTGGCGGATCATGAAGCAGTTCGACCCCAAGAATCCGAAGTCGATGATGCTGCGCACCCACTCGCAGACTTCAGGCTGGTCGCTCACCGAGCAGGACCCTTACAACAACGTCGTGCGCACCACCATCGAAGCGATGGCTGCGGTGTTTGGCGGCACTCAGTCGCTGCACACCAATGCGCTCGATGAGGCGATTGCGCTGCCGACCGAGTTTTCGGCCCGCATTGCGCGCAACACCCAGATCATCATTCAGGAAGAAACCCATATCTGTAATGTGGTCGACCCCTGGGCCGGTTCCTACATGATGGAAAGCCTCACCCAGGAGATGGCCGACAAGGCCTGGGCGCTGATCGAAGAGATCGAAGCCATGGGCGGCATGACCAAGGCAGTCGAATCCGGCTGGGCGAAGATGAAAGTCGAGGAGTGCGCGGCTGACAAGCAGGCGCGCATCGACTCGGGCAAGGATGTCATCGTCGGCGTCAACAAGTACAAGCTGGCGAAGGAAGATCCGATCGAGATTCTCGATATCGACAACCATGCAGTGCGCGAAGCGCAGATCGCCCGCCTCAACCAGATCCGCGAAACGCGTGATGCAGCGGCAGTGCAGGCCGCGCTCGATGCGCTCACCCGCAGCGCCGAAACCGGCGAAGGCAATCTGCTTGATCTGAGCGTGAAGGCGATCCGCCTGCGTGCTTCGATCGGCGAAATTTCCGATGCACTTGAAAAAATCTTTGGTCGTTATCGCGCCAACCCGCAAGCGGTGTCCGGCGTCTATGGAGCGGTGGTGGAAGGACAGGATGACTGGCAGGCACTGAAAGCCGATATCGAAGCTTTCGTCGCCGAAGAAGGCCGTCGCCCGCGGGTGATGATTGCCAAACTGGGTCAGGATGGTCATGACCGTGGTGCCAAGGTGGTCGCTTCCGCTTTTGCCGACCTTGGTTTCGATATCGACATCGGCCCGCTGTTCCAGACGCCGGAAGAAGCGGCGCGTCATGCGGTGGAAAATGACGTCCATGCGGTCGGTTGCTCCAGCCTGGCAGCCGGTCACAAGACGCTGGTGCCGCAGATCGTCAATGAGCTGAAGCGTCTCGGCGCCGACGACATCATCACTTTTGTCGGTGGGGTGATTCCGGCGCAGGACTATGACGCGCTGTATGCCGCTGGCGCCAAGGGTATTTTCGGCCCCGGTACGCCGATCCAGACCGCAGCACGTGAAGTGCTGAAGCAGATCCGCGCAGCCCGTCAGGCGGCCTGAGCGCACGCGCTGCCGGCAGGGCAGGGACGGCGTTGCCCGTTTCTGCCCGCGCAGCTTCTGTCCGTTCCGTGAGCGAGTCCTGTTGCCTCATGTCTGAAACCAAATCTGTCTATGCGCGGCCCGCAGGCGAGCTGGATGCCGGCGAACGTGCCCTGGTCGATGGGGTGCTTGCCGGTCAGCTGCGTCCGCTGGCCAAGACCATCACCCTGATCGAATCGCAGCGCAATGATCACCAGCAGCGCGCCCAGCGCGTGCTCGAAGCGCTGCTGCCACATACCGGCGGCGCGATGCGGGTCGGCATTTCCGGCGTGCCCGGAGTCGGCAAGTCGACGTTCACCGAAGCGCTTGGCCTGCACCTCATCGAACAGGGTTTGCGGGTGGCGGTGCTGGCAGTTGATCCGTCGTCGTCGATCACCGGCGGCTCGATTCTCGGTGACAAGACCCGCATGGAGCTGCTCAGCCAGAACCCGGCGGCGTTCATCCGGCCCAGCCCGTCGGCCTGCAGCCTCGGTGGTGTGGCGGAAAAAACCCGTGAAGCGATGCTGGTGTGCGAAGCTGCCGGTTTTGACGTCATCATCATCGAGACCGTGGGCGTCGGTCAGAGCGAAACGGCAGTGGCGGGGATGGCCGACATTTTTTGCCTGCTGCAGCTGCCCAATGCCGGTGATGATCTGCAGGCGATCAAGAAAGGCATCATGGAGCTCGCCGAGCTGATCGTGATCAACAAGGCCGACCTCAATCCCGGCGCGGCGATGCGTGCCAAGGCCCAGATCAAGACCGCGCTGCACATGTTGCGTCCCAACAGCCCGAACTGGACGGTGCCGGTGCTGACCATGTCGGCGCTGAAAAAAGAAGGGATTGTCGAATTCTGGCAGGCAGTGTGCGATTATCGCGCCGCGATGACCGCTTCGGGCGAATTTGCCGCCAAGCGTCAGCGTCAGGCCAAGGCTTGGATGTGGGAGCTGATCGATGCCGGCTTGCGCAACCGTTTCCGCAGCCATCCCCAGGTGAGTGCTGAATTGCCGCAGATGGTCAGTGCGGTCGAGGACGGCAGTACCACGCCAGCGCTGGCTGCCCAGCGTCTGCTGGCCTGGCTGCAATAATTTTTGATGGTTGCTGCCTGGCGCGTGTGCGCACGACCGGCAGCAGATTTCAGGATCCGAAAGGAGATCACTCATGCAAGACATCATTCGTCAGCTGGAGGAAAAGCGCGAGAAGGCCCGCCTTGGTGGTGGCCAGAAGCGCATCGATAGCCAGCACGCCAAGGGCAAGCTCACTGCCCGCGAGCGCATCCAGCTGCTGCTCGACGACGACAGCTTCGAAGAATGGGACATGTTCAAGGAGCATCGTTGCAACGAATTCGACATGGGCGCTGACCACATTCCCGGCGACGGCGTGGTCACCGGCTATGGCACGGTCAACGGTCGTCTGGTGTTCGTGTTCTCGCAGGATTTCACCGTGTTCGGCGGTTCGCTGTCCGAAACCCATGCCGAGAAGATCTGCAAGGTGATGGATCACGCGATGAAAGTCGGTGCGCCGGTGATCGGCCTCAACGACTCGGGCGGCGCCCGCATCCAGGAAGGGGTCGATTCGCTCGGCGGCTACGCCGACGTGTTCCAGCGCAACGTGCTCGCCTCGGGCGTGGTGCCGCAGATTTCGCTGATCATGGGGCCGTGTGCCGGCGGCGCGGTGTACAGCCCGTCGATGACCGACTTCATCTTCATGGTGAAGGATTCGTCCTACATGTTCGTCACCGGCCCTGACGTGGTGAAGACGGTGACCCATGAGGAAGTGACTGCTGAAGAGCTCGGCGGCGCGATCACCCATACCACCAAGTCCGGTGTTGCTGACCTTGCGTTCGAGAACGACGTCGAAGCGCTGATGATGACCCGCCGGCTGGTCGGCTTCATCCCGTCGAGCAACCGCGAGAAGCCGCCCACCCTGCCGGCGATCGACCTGCCCGACCGTGCCGAGTATTCGCTCGACACCCTGGTGCCGACCAATCCCAATCAGCCCTACGACATGAAGGAGCTGATCTTCAAGATGGTCGATGACGGTGATTTCTTCGAGCTGCAGCCCGAGCACGCCAAGAACATCATCATCGGTTTTGCGCGCATGGAAGGCTCGCCGGTGGGTATCGTTGCCAATCAGCCGCTGGTGCTGGCCGGCTGTCTCGACATCAAGAGCTCGATCAAGGCGGCGCGTTTCGTGCGTTTCTGCGATGCCTTCAACATCCCGGTGGTGACCCTGGTGGACGTGCCCGGCTTCATGCCCGGTACCGCGCAGGAATACGGCGGCATCATCAAGCACGGCGCCAAACTGCTCTACGCCTATGCCGAGTGCACAGTGCCCAAGGTCACCCTCATCACCCGCAAGGCCTATGGTGGCGCTTATGACGTGATGTCGTCCAAACACTTGCGTGGCGACGTCAACTTCGCCTGGCCGAGCGCCGAGATCGCCGTGATGGGCCCCAAGGGCGCAGTGGAGATCATCTTCCGCGAGGAAAAGAACAATCCCGAGAAGATTGCCGCCCGCGAAGCCGAGTACAAGGAGCGTTTTGCCAACCCCTTCGTCGCCGGTGCCCGTGGTTTCATTGACGACGTGATCATGCCGCACGAGACGCGCAAGCGCATCTGTCGTTCGCTGGCGATGCTCAAGGACAAGGAACTCGAAAACCCGTGGCGCAAGCACGGCAACATTCCGCTCTGATTGCGCACAAGGAAAATGGAAATGTTCAAGAAGATTCTTATTGCCAACCGCGGTGACCAGCCGCGCAGCGGCGCAGCGACGAAGTCACATTGCCTGACGGGCGCAGCCCGTGGCGATTTCACTGCGGAGTCCCGAAATGTTTAAGAAGATCCTTATCGCCAACCGCGGTGAAATCGCCTGCCGGGTGATCAAGTCTGCCCGCAAGATGGGCATTGCCACCGTGGCGGTGTATTCCGAAGCCGACCGTGGCGCGCTGTTCATGCGCCTCGCTGACGAAGCGATCTGCATTGGCCCGGCGCCTTCGGCCGAGTCCTATCTGGTGATGGACAAGATCATCGCCGCCTGCAAGGAAACCGGCGCCGAAGCAGTGCACCCCGGTTACGGTTTCCTGTCGGAAAACGAGGCTTTTGCCCGTCGCCTGGAAGAAGAAGGCATCGTCTTCATCGGCCCCAAGCATTACTCGATCGCCCGCATGGGCGACAAGATCGAGTCGAAGAAGCTGGCGATGGAAGCCGGGGTCAACACCATTCCGGGTCACAACGAAGCGATTTCCGGTCCGGATGAAGCGGTCGAGATTGCGAAGAAGATCGGCTATCCGGTGATGATCAAGGCTTCGGCTGGCGGTGGCGGCAAAGGCCTGCGGGTGGCGCACAATGATGCCGAAGCCCATGAAGGCTTTACCTCCTGCGTCAATGAAGCGCGCAACAGCTTCGGTGACGATCGCGTGTTCATCGAGAAGTTCGTTGTCGAGCCGCGCCACATCGAGATCCAGGTGCTGGCTGACAGCCACGGCAACACGCTCTACCTCCACGAGCGTGAATGCTCAATCCAGCGCCGTCACCAGAAAGTGATCGAAGAGGCGCCGAGCCCCTTCATCGATCCGGCAACGCGCAAGGCGATGGGCGAACAGGCGGTGGCGCTGGCCAAGGCGGTCAACTACCAGTCGGCCGGCACGGTCGAATTCGTGGTCGGCGCCGACAAGAGCTTCTACTTCCTCGAGATGAACACCCGTCTGCAGGTCGAGCATCCGGTCACCGAGTACATTACCGGCATTGATCTGGTGGAGCAGATGATTCGCGTCGCCGCTGGCGAGAAGCTGGCGATCCGGCAGGAAGACATCCAGCTCAATGGCTGGTCGATGGAGTGCCGCATCAACGCCGAAGACCCCTTCCGCGGCTTCCTGCCGTCCACCGGTCGTCTGGTCAAGTTCGCACCGCCGGCCGAAAGTGAAGGCGTGCGTGTCGACACCGGCGTGTTCGAAGGCGGCGAAATCTCGATGTACTACGATTCGATGATTGCCAAGCTGATCGTGCACGGCAAGGATCGCGAGCAGGCCATCGAGCGCATGCGCGGCGCGCTCAACGAGTTCGTCATTCGCGGCATCAGCTCCAACATCCCTTTCCAGGCGGCGCTGCTGCAGCATCCGCGCTTCTGCTCGGGCAAGTTCAACACCGGCTTCATCGCCGAGGAATACCCGCAGGGCTTTGATGCCTCGATGGTGCCGCACAGCGATCCGGCGCTGCTGGCGGCGATCGCCACCTTTGCCCGCATGCGCTACATCGAGCGCGCGGTGCAGATCGATGGCCAGCTTGCCGGTCATGGTCGCAAGGTGAGCAACGAGTGGGTGGTGGTGATGGCGGGCAAACAGTATCCGCTCAGCTCACGTTTCATCGACGGTGGCATTGCCTTCACTCATGAAGACAAGACTTACAACATCGTCTCGGACTGGGTGTTCGGCGAACTGGTGTTCCGCGGCACGGTCAACGGCGAGTCGCTGGCGCTGCAGATCGAGCGTCGTGGCCTGCGTTACCGCATCGCCCATTTCGGCCTGCAGGTCGAGCCGATCGTGATGACGGTCAATGCGGCTTATCTGTTGTCGCTGATGCCGGAAAAACTGCCGCCCGACATGTCGAAGTTCCTGCTGTCGCCGATGCCCGGTCTGCTGCGTGAAGTGGCGGTGGTCGAAGGTCAGGAGGTCAAGGCCGGCGAAAAGCTGGCGGTGATCGAAGCGATGAAGATGGAAAACCTGCTGCGTGCCGAGCAGGATGGCAAGGTGAAGAAGATCGTCGCCAGCGCCGGCGCCAGCCTGTCGGTGGATGAAGTGATTATCGAATTCGAGTAAGCGCTTCAGCTGAAAAGCATTTTTTCCAGCTTTGAAAAAGCCCGCAGCATGCGGGCTTTTTTGATGTACAGAATGAAGCTCGGTGTTATGATTCCATAAAAATGATTGCATGAATCAATAAGAACAATAACTCAATGATATCGCCACTGCTGGAACGGGTGCTCCGCTGCCAGCAGAACCAAGGGAGAGACCGGGCGCTGCTGCCCGGTTTGTGTTTTTGGGCGGACTGGGAAAGGCCGGTCCATTGCAGCAGTTTGGTAACGTGACTGGAGCGAAAGGACGTTCGATGAAACTGCCTGGGGGTGGAGAGTCCGTGGACTTCGGTGGTGTCCGCGGAAGTTTGGCAGACCGGGATGACAGCGGGGCCACTGTCGTGGCCACTGGAGCACGGCGATGAGCGTGCGCGGTGCATTTTCGGTCTTGTGCCGCAGCCATGACGGCTTGCTGTTGCTGGTCGATGCGATGACTGAACGGGTGGTCGATGCCAGTCTTGGGGCTGAGCGCATGTTCGGCCATCGCCACCCTTTGCAGGGAGCAGCGCTGACGACGGTTTTTGGCGAAGAAGATGGCCGCTCGCTGCTCAATGCGATGGATGCGGTCCGTCGGGGCGGGAAGAAGGTCTACATGGGCATGTGCCGCGATTCCGACGGTCGCCCGTTGACGCTGGAAGCACAGATTTCCCTCGTTGGCGGCGATCAGTTCCTGCTCCTGATGCGCACTTTTTCCAACGAGAGTCACCTGCCGGTGCAGAGCCTGCTCGACCTGATGCCGGACATGGTGTTCTTCCGTGATCGGGAAGGGCGCTATCTGGCCTGCAACAAGGCATTCAGCGAATTCGTCGGCCTGGCGCGCGAGCAGATCATTGGTCGCACGACCGAAGAGCTGTTCGGCCTCGAAGCCGCCGAGTACGTCATTCGCGACCAGTCGGTGTTCGATGCCGGCGTGCAGGTCCGTCAGGAAGGGGTGCTGAACAGCCTGGATGGAGGTCAGATCAGCGTCGATCTGATCAAGACGCCGTTTTTCGATGGTTTTGGGCGCTGCATCGGACTGGTGGCGGTGGCGCGCGACATCACCGCGATGAAGGCAACCGAAGCTGCACTGCGCCGCAGCGAAGAGGGGCTGCAGCGCGCGCAGGCGGTGGCAAGAGTCGGCAGCTGGGTGCTGGATGTCGGCGAGGATGGCGAGTTCCGCTATGACTGGTCGCAGGAAACCTATCGTCTGCTCGGTGTCGATCCGGGCACTCCCGCCAGTTTTGCGGCCTTCAGGAAGAGCGTCCATCCGGATGATCTGGAGCGGCTGCAGCAGAGCTGGCGGGATGCCATGGGGCGGGACAGCTTCGAAGTCGAACATCGCGTCCTGCTCGGCGACGAAGTGTGCTGGATGCGGCAGCGCACGGATCTTCATTACGACCAACATGGGCGTTTCGTCCGTGGTCTGGGGACGACGCAGGACATCACCAAGGAAAAGCTGGCGGCGGAAAGTCTGCTGCAGGCCGCAGTGGTGTTCGAGCACACCGCCGAAGGGGTGATCGTCACCGATGCGGAGATGAAGATCGTCGCAGTCAATCGTGCGTTCACCCGCATCACCGGCTATGCCCCGGAGGAAGCGATCGGTCTCACCCCGCGTCTGTTCAGTTCCGGCCAGCATTCACAGGAATTCTATCGCCAGATGTGGGACGTGGTGGCGCGCACCGGGCACTGGAGTGGCGAGATCTGGAACCGGCGCAAGAGCGGCGAAGTCTTTCCCGAACGTCTGACCCTGTCGGTGGTGCGTGATGATCAGGGTCAGGTGAGCAATTATGTCGGGGTGTTTGCTGACATCAGCGCCCTCAAGCAGGCCGAAGAGCAGCTGATCTATCAGGCACATCATGACAATCTGACCGATTTGCCCAATCGGCTGATGCTGACCATGCGGCTCGAGCAGGGGATCGAGCGGGCGCAGGCCGGTGATCGCCACCTGGCGGTGATCTTCATCGATATCGATCGCTTCAAGACGGTCAATGACAGCCTGGGGCATCCGATGGGCGACGAACTGCTGATCGAAATTGCCCGCCGCCTGCGCGGGCGGATCCGTGCTGATGACACGCTGGCCCGCCTTGGTGGTGATGAGTTTGTCATTATTCTCGAATATGTCCGCGGTCTCAACGACGTGGATCGCTTTGCCCGCGACATCATCGCCCTGCTCAATGAGCCTTTCCTGCTTTCCGGCGGTTATGAGGTGGTGGTCGGTGCCAGTGTCGGCATCAGCGTGTATCCCGATGACGCGCAGGATGGTACTGCGCTGGTGCGCAATGCCGATGCTGCGCTCTATCAGGCCAAGCAGATCGGCAACGAGCACCGTTTCTACACCGAAGATCTGACGCTGCGTGCCCAGGATCGGCTGCATCTCGAAGTCGGCTTGCGTGCCGCGCTCGCCAATGGCGAATTCGTGCTTCACTATCAGCCGGTGATCGATCTGGCCAGTGGGCGGGCGATCGGCGCAGAAGCGCTGGTGCGCTGGCTCCATCCCTTGCAGGGGCTGATTCCGCCCGACCGTTTCATCCCGATCGCCGAGGAAACAGGGATGATTCTGCCGCTCGGCGAATGGGTGCTGGAACAGGCCTGCCTGCAGGCGCAGGCCTGGGCCGATGCCGGTCATCCGCTGTCGGTGGCGGTCAATCTGTCCTTACGCCAGTTTTCCGGTGCCGATCTGCTGAAGACCGTGACGACGGTCCTGCAGCGTACCGGCCTGCCTCCGCAGCGGCTGGAGCTCGAGATCACCGAGAGCGTGGTGATGGAAAGTGCCGAGCGCGCGCTCGAGATCCTGCATGGTCTGCGTGACATTGGCGCAGGGCTGATGATCGATGATTTCGGGACCGGCTATTCCTCGCTGGCCTACCTGAAACGCTTTCCGGTGAAAGCGTTGAAGATCGACCGCAGCTTTGTCAAGGATCTGGAAAGTGACGAAAATGACCGCGCAATCGTGGCCACCATCGTCAGCATGGCTCATCAGCTCGGCATGGAGGTGGTGGCGGAAGGCGTCGAGACGACGGTCCAGTACGATTTCCTGCAGGGGCTGGGTTGCGAGTACTGCCAGGGTTATCACACTGGCCGGCCGGTGAGCTCCGCCGAATTCGAGCGTCTTTTCCTGAGCCCGGTCTGAAATCCCTGCCCGGCGACCAGCAGCAGCTGAGCGCCGGGCACGGATTGTGTCGCAGCTTCAGATCTTGAAGTGGCCCACGGTGCGGTTGAGCGCGTCGGCGAGCAGGTTCATTGCTGAAATCGCGCTCACCGTGTCCTGAACCACATCGTTGCTGTGACTGGCCTTGAGCCGGATCTGGTCGATGTTGTGCACGATGTCGAGCACTGCATCGCGCTGGCTGGTGATCGAGTGGAGAATGTGTTCCAGGCCGCGATTGACGCCATCGACCGAATCATTGGCATCGGCAAACACCGCAGTCATCGCCTGGATGTGTTGCTGGCCGTCCTGCAAGGCGGAGAGGCCTTCGCCCACCGTGCGCTCGACGGCGTTCGACTGCTGGGCGATCGACTGGGTGATGGTGTCGATTTCGCTGGCCGATTGAGCGGATTTTTCCGCCAGCTTGCGCACCTCGTCGGCGACCACGGCAAAGCCGCGGCCCTGCTCGCCAGCGCGCGCGGCTTCGATGGCAGCATTGAGCGCCAGCAGATTGGTCTGATCGGCAATTTCCCGTACCTGGCGAGTCATGGTGGTGATGCTCTGGGTGCTGCCGACAAAGGCATTCACCGCGCCGGCGATCTGGCGCACCGCCTGCTCGACCTGGTCGAGCTCCTCGATCATTTCCTGCAGGCTGTGCTGACCATTGCGGGTGCGGGCGAGGCTTTCATTGGACAGGCTGGCAACCTGATCTGCGGCGGCAGCGATTTCGGTGATGTTGGCGCTGACGGCTTCCACGGCGAGTGACGCAGCGGCGGCCGTGTCGCTTTGCTGCTGTGCGCTGCTGGCGAGTTGGTCGGCGTGGCTGGCGAGCTGTCCGGCAGCACTGGCGACTTCGTGGGAGTGGGCGTTCACTTCGCCGACAATGTGCTGGAAGCTGCCGGCCAGTTCATTGAAAGCTTGCGCGGTGCGGCCGATTTCATCGGCGCCGTGGACCGGTGCGCGTCCGGCCAGGTTGCCGTCGGCCTGCATGTTCTGCATCGCGGCCTGCAAGGCCCGGGTCGGGCGGATGGTGCGTGCGATCAGCCAGCCAATGATCAGATAGAGAATCAGCTGCAGGGCAAGCTGGCCGGCCCAGAGGAAGAGATTGGCCTTGTCCATCAGTGCGAACTCGTTGCCGACGTCAATGGTGATGCTGGTGATGCCGTTGACCGTGCCTTCGGGCACCATGTGGCACATCAGGCAGTCGGTACCGCGAAAATCGCGCTGGGCGATGAAAGGGACGATCACGCGCAAGGCCTGGCGGTTGTCCACCGTGGTCAGCCAGCGGCTTTCCTTGCCGGTGCGCAGCACCTCCCGGTCATGCTCATCGATTGCCTGTTCGGCAGGCAGGCCGGGGCCGAACTGTTCGCTGACCGCCTCGCTGCGGACTACACGCAGGTTGAGCACGCCGTCCGAAGCGCCCATCTTGTCGACGTAGAGCTGGCGCTGATCGCTGTCACTGATCGTGCCGTTGAGCATCAGCATGTTGAGACCGTTGAGCACCCCATCGGCCGCCACTTCAGCACGCTGCTGGGCGCCGGCGAGCACATCCTGCTCGAACCAGTTGAGTGCCGCGCGCTGGGTGATGAGCAGGATCAGGAACAGGGTGAGCTGAATCGGGATCTGAAGTTTGTGCTGCAGGGACAGCCCGCTCCACCATGAATGCATCTCGGTCTCCTCCGTTTCTTGTTGATATGCTGATAGCGGAACAAATTCACACAACTTTAGTATGGTTATCGCCAGTAGGGGGGTTTTCGCCGCAACGGGGGGTTCGACAGCGCGGAAGCTTCGGGTAGGATGCCTGCTTGCCCGGCATTTTTTCCGGCGTCGGACATCAAGGACAACACATGAATATCAGACTTTCGGTCGGCCTCAAGTTGAGCCTCATCCTCAGCCTGGCTATCTGCGTTCTGCTCGCTGCGGGCAGCTTCACCTTGTCGACCTACCTCAAGGGGCGGCTGGAGCAGCAGTCGATCGACAACCTCGGCGAAACCAGCGCGCTGGTGGTGGAAACCATCGATGTCTACAACCGCAGTCTCGAGCGCACCATCGAACGCATCACTGCGGTGTTGCGCAGCGCTTACCCCGGTCGCTTTGAATACGATCCGGAAACTCAGGCGCTGTTTCATGACGGAGTCGAAATTTTCGAGTACGACACCGAGACGGTGGATCGATTCACCGCCAGCACGGATGCGGTGGCGACCGTGCTGGCGCGGGTGGGCAACGACTTCCTGCGCGCGACGACTTCGTTGATGGATGAGGAAGGCAAGCGTTCGGTCAATACCTTGCTCGGCGCGGATGAGCCAGCGGTGGCCGCCCTGCTGAAAGGGGAGACTTTCACCGGCAAGGTGAGGATGTTCGGCCGTGACATGATGACCCGCTACGAGCCGGTATTGAGTGCCGATGGTGAGGTGATTGGCGCCTTTTTCGTCGGGATTGATTTCACTGATGGTCTGGTCGAGCTCAATGATTCGATTCTCCGTACCAAGGTTGGCGAAACCGGTTATCCCTACGTGCTTGAGGCCAGCGGGCCGCGTGCAGGCGAGCTGATCATTCATCCTTCGCTCAAGGGGCGGTCGATGCTTGACGTCGAGGATGCCAATGGCCGTCCCTTCATTGTGGACATTCTCGCGCAGAAGGAAGGCGCCTTGCGCTACGCCTGGCGCGAACCGGGCAGTGGGGAAGTGCGCGACAAGATCGCGGTGTTCCGCTACTACGCGCCCTGGGACTGGGTGATTGTCTCCGGCAGCTATCTTGACGAGTTCAACGGCGCCGGTCAGGAAGTGGGCAATGCGATGCTGCTGTTTTCGGCGCTGATGATCCCGGTCACCATGCTGATCATCTTCTTCAGTGCCCGGCAATGGATTTCGCGACCGCTCAATGAGGCGGTGGCGGTCGCCGAGCGGGTGGCCAAGGCCGATCTGGCCGTGCAGGTCAGAGCGCGCAGTGCCGATGAGATCGGCAGTCTGATGCGTGCCATGCAGCAGATGGTCGGCGGCCTGGCAACGACGATCTCTGCGGTGCGTGAAACGGCGCTCAAGGTCGATAGCGATGCTGCCTTGCTGCACCGGCAGGCGGCCGAGTTGCGGCAGAGCTCGGACCGGCAAAGTGATGCGGCGGCCGGCATGGCGGCCGCAGTCGAACAGATGAGCACCAGCATCGACCTGATTGCCGCCAATACCAGCGAAGCACGGCAGATCAGTGCCGCAGCAGCGAGCACGGCCGCCGACAGTTCGAGCACCATCCAGGCGGCGAGCGCGTCGATGCAGCAGATTGCCAATGTGGTCGAAGATGCGGCCAACCAGCTTGACCAGCTGCACCAGTCGACCGCGAAAATTTCCGGCATCGTGCAGACCATCGGCGAGATCGCCGAGCAGACCAACCTGCTGGCGCTCAATGCGGCAATCGAGGCGGCGCGTGCCGGTGAACAGGGGCGGGGCTTTGCGGTGGTCGCCGACGAAGTGCGCAAGCTGGCCGAGCGCACCACCGGATCGACTCAGGAAATTGCCGCGATGGTCGAGCTGGTGCAGCGCGATACCGCCAGTGCGGTGTCGGTGATGAGTGCCGGCGTGAAGCAGGTCGAAAGCAGCGTGCGACTGGCTGCCGAAGCGGATGCGGCGCTGAGCCGGATCCGCGAAGGTGCGGTGCGGACTTCAGCGATCGTCGCCGACATCAGCAGCGCGGTCACCGAGCAGAGTGCGGCCGCTTCCAGCGTGGCGCAGGGAGTGGAAGAAATCGCCCAGATGACCGAACGCAACAGCAGTGAAGCGCGCGAATCAGCAGTGGCGAGCGAAGGCCTGCAGCGGACCGCTTCCAGTCTGCGACAGAGCGTCGAGCACTTCCGCTGCTGACCACAAAGTGGAACAAATGATGTAACAAGTAAATTAAATCTTTACACCAATATAGTTTGTGAAATATCATCGCTCCTCCGCGATGTGCCCCTGACAGGGGTGCAAGTGGTTCGTCGTCAGGCGCTGTGCTTGCGCAGCGTCTCCGAACCCCCCTTCTCGCCCGGCCCTGGCGCTCTTGTCGCCTGCCGTTTTCACCACGTCCGGCCTTGTTGGTGGCCGGGTTCCGCTCTGGATGCAGTTTGCGTGTGCGGCTCTGTCTGCTTGCGCCCGATTGCATGCCTGCTTGCGTGGATGATCCGGGCGAGTCAGCAAGGAGATGAAAGATGAGTGCTCAAGCACACACACTGACCCCAATGTGGGCAGATACCCCTGTGAGTGGAGAGGTTTTTGCTCCGGTTGCATTCAAGGTCTACACCCAGCGTGATCTCGACCGCATCGAACGACTGCAGGCGCTGTCCGCCGAGCAGCGCTTTGAAATGAAAGTGGTGGCCGCGGTGCTGCCTTTCCGCGTCAACCAGTACGTCATCGACGAACTGATCGACTGGAGCAATATTCCTGCCGATCCGATTTTCCAGCTGGTTTTCCCGCAACGCGGCATGCTGGCCGATGAACATTACGAGTCGATCGCCGCGCTGATGCGCAGTGGTGCGGCAAAAGCCGAACTGGATGAGGCGATTGCTGCAGTGCGGGCCGAGCTCAATCCCCATCCTGCAGATCAGATGGCGATGAACATGCCGCGCGATGAGGACGGCAGCACGCTCGACGGCATTCAGCACAAGTACCGCGAGACGGTGCTGTTCTTCCCCAGCCAGGGTCAGACCTGCCACAGCTACTGCAGCTTCTGCTTCCGCTGGGCACAATTCGTCGGCGACAAGGAGCTGCGCATCTCGGCTTCCGAAGCCCAGACCCTGCATGGCTATCTGCGCAGCCATCCTGAAGTGACTGACCTGCTGTTCACCGGCGGCGATCCGATGGTGATGAAAACCCGTCACCTGCGTGACTACTTCGAGCCCTTGCTGCAGCCTGAATTCGACCACATCCGCACCGTGCGCATCGGTACCAAGGCGCTCAGCTTCTGGCCGCATCGCTTCCTGGGCGCGGACGATGCCGATGACCTGATCTGCCTGCTCAGCCAGCTGGTCGAGGCGGGCAAGCACGTGGCGATCATGGCGCACTACAACCACTGGAAGGAGCTCGATACCGATGCGGCGCAGGCGGCAATTCGCCGGGTGCGCAGTACCGGGGCGATCATCCGTGCCCAGGGGCCGCTGCTCGCTCATATCAACGATGACCCTGCGGTGTGGGCCAGAATGTGGCAGATGCAGGTCAGTCTCGGCATCGTGCCCTACTACATGTTTGCCGAACGCGACACCGGCGCGCGTGCCTACTTCGAAGTGCCGCTTGCCCGTGCCTGGCAAGTTTATCGCGAAGCGATGCAGCAGGTTTCCGGCCTTGGACGCACTGCACGCGGTCCGAGCATGAGTGCCAGTCCGGGCAAGGTCGAAATCCAGGGCGTGACCGAAATCAACGGTGAAAAAGTCTTCGTGCTGCGCTTCATCCAGGGACGCAATCCCGACTGGGTGCAGCGCCCTTTCTTTGCCCGCTACGATGAGCAGGCCACCTGGCTGCACCACCTGCGCCCCGCCTTCGGCGAGGACAAGTGGTTCTGGGAAGACGAGTACGAAGCCATCCGGCTTGCCAGCCTGAGCTGAAGCAGCCCCGGGCGATGTTCAGCGCAGCCCATCTTCTGTCCCGCAGGCGCTAAGATACGCGCTTCATCGCAAGGGAGCTGAATGATGGATTTGCGCGGCGGACGTGAAAGTCGCAACGTCGAGGATCGTCGTGGTCAGGGCCGGGGCGTCGGTGGGCGTGCCGGCATTGGTCTGGGCGGCATCCTGCTGGCGCTGGTGGCGATGTACTTCGGCATTGACCCCAGCGTGGTGCTCGATGGTGCCCAGCTTGCCCAGCCGCCGGCGAGCAGCACACCGGCGCCACGGCCGGCAGCGGAAAATGAGCTGGCGCGCTTTTCCTCGATGGTGCTGGCGGATACCGAGGACACCTGGGGCGAACTGTTCGCAGCAGGTGGCCAGCGTTATCAACAGCCGGTGCTGGTGCTGTATACCGGCAGCACCAGCAGTGCCTGCGGCGTCGGTCAGGCGCAGATGGGACCTTTCTACTGTCCGGCGGATCGCAAGCTTTATCTCGATCTGTCCTTCTTCGATGAACTGCGCCAACGTTTCCGCGCCCCCGGAGAATTTGCCCAGGCGTACGTGATTGCCCACGAAGTCGGTCACCATGTGCAGAACCTGCTCGGTATTTCCGGCCAGGTGCAGCAACGCCGCCAGCGCCTGCCGGAACGTGAAGGCAATCAGCTTTCGGTGCGGCTCGAACTGCAGGCGGACTGCTTTGCCGGGGTCTGGGCCCATCACGCCGATCGTTCCCGCCAGATCCTCGAAACCGGCGATGTCGAAGCGGCACTGCGCGCGGCGAGCGCGATTGGTGATGACCGCATCCAGCAGCAGAGTCAGGGCCGGGTGGTGCCTGACAGCTTCACTCACGGCAGTGCCGAGCAGCGCATGCGCTGGTTCCGTCGCGGGCTGGAGCAGGGCCGGCTGGATCAGTGCGACACGTTTGCCGTTGCTCAGCCCTGAGTTGTTCAGCCCTGAGTCTGCTCCGGATCGGTGTTGCGAAGTGGGTGACCCAGCATGACGATGCCCCGGTTTTCCCTGCTGCTCATCGATGATGAAGTGGCGATCTGCGAGATGCTGTCTGCCGCGCTGGAACTGGCCGGCTTCGAGGTGCGGACTGCGCACAGCAGCCATGACGGCCTGCGTCTGATTCACGAGCAGCAGCCGGACCTGCTGCTGCTCGACTGGATGTTGCCCGGCACCAGCGGCATCGAACTGGCGCGCCGACTCAAGCGCGATCCGCTGACTGCGGCCTTGCCGATCATCATGCTCACGGCACGTGGCGAGGAAGGCAGCAAGATTCAGGGCCTGGATGCCGGAGCGGATGACTATGTCACCAAGCCTTTTTCCACTCGGGAGCTGATCTCCAGAATCAAGGCAGTATTGCGTCGCAGCAACGCACTCGCGGCGGCGGAGGTGATCGATATTGCAGGCTTGCGTCTTGATGCGGCCGGGCAGCGCATCACTGCCGATGGCAAGCTGCTGAGTCTGGGACCCACCGAGTTTCGCCTGCTGGCGTTTTTCATCACCCGTCCGGAACGGGCATTTTCCCGCGAGCAATTGCTCGCCCAGGTGTGGAGCGACGGCAGTGATCTGTCTGATCGCACCGTCGATGTGCACATCCGCCGCCTGCGCAAATGCCTGGAGCCACACGGCTTCGCCGACTTTCTGCAGACCGTGCGTGGCACCGGCTACCGTTTTTCGGCCAGCAGCCCGGACCCGAACGAGCCGGCGGGGTGAGCAAGTTGCATGCCTTGCTGCTCCACGAAGTGCGCCGTCTGTTGCTGCTGCTCGCTGCAGCGGGGCTGGTGGCCTGGTGGCAGCACAGCCTGTGGCCGCTGGTGGGAGTGCTGGGTGCCTGTCTGGCGTTTTACCTGTGGCAGCTGGCACGTTTGCAGCGCTGGCTGCAGCGTTATCCGGACGACTGGGAGCCGCCGGAAAGCAGCGGTGCCTGGGGCGAGCTGTTCAACGGGCTCTATCGCCTGCTGCGCCGTGAAAATCTCGCCAGAGATGATCTGGCTCAGCTGATCCGGCGCACGGAAAGCTCGCTGTCGGCGATGCGTGATGGTGTGGTGCTGCTCGATCGCCGTCAGCAGCTGGAGACCTGGAATCAGGCTGCTGCCCTGGCGCTGGGGCTGCGCATGGCAAGCGACCGTCGGCAGGCGTTCACCAATTTCGTTCGCGATCCACGCATGATCGAATATCTGCAGGTGGCGGATTTTCGCCAGCCTTTGAGCCTGCCTTCACCGGCACAGCCGGCACGCATGCTGGAGTACAGCATCACCCGTTTCGGCGCTGGCGAGTATCTGCTGCTGATCCGCGATGTCACCCGCTTGCACCGGCTCGAGCAGATGCGCAAGGATTTTGTCGCCAATGTCAGCCATGAACTGAAAACACCGCTCACCGTGTTCAAAGGCTATCTGGAAACCCTGCTTGACTGCACGCCAGACAGTCAGCCAGCGCTGCGGCGGGCGCTGGAGCAGATGGAAGGCCAGAGCCAGCGCATGGAGCGCTTGATCCAGGACTTGCTGTGGTTGGCGCAGCTCGAAGGCAGCGAAGTGCAGGCCACCCACCAGCCGGTGTCGCTGAGCGCGCTGTGTGCCAGCGTGGTGGCCGAGCATGCTGCGCTTGCCGCCGACCAGCGGCAACAGGTGGTGCTCGCCGTGCCGGAACACCTGCAGCTGCTCGGCGATGCGGACGAGCTGCGCAGCGCGCTCACCAATCTGCTGGTCAATGCGATCCACTACAGCGGCGAGCACAGCCGGATCGAGCTGTGCTGGCAGGCTGGCGATAACGGTGGCTGTCTCGCTGTGCGTGACAATGGTCCGGGAATCGCCGCCCATCATCTGCCACGCTTGAGCGAGCGCTTTTATCGTCCAGATCCCGCTCGCATCACCGCGACCGGTGGTACCGGCCTGGGGCTGGCGATCGTCAAGCATGTCCTGCTGCGCCATGATGCACAGCTGAAGATCGACAGCAGCCTCGGGCAAGGCAGCTGTTTCGCCTGCTGCTTTCCGCCACATCGGGTGCTGTCCGGGCCGGCGCCTGAACTGGGGTAGTCGTAGATCCGTCCGGACAGGTTCATGGCGCCGGCGGTCCGAGCAGCGCCCACATCTCGTCTGCTGACAGGTGGCGCACGTCCTCGCCGCTGACCAGATACACCACTTGCTCGCACAGATTGCCGCAATGGTCGCCAATGCGCTCCAGCGCGCGAAAGACCGACATCAGCTTCAGCACCCGGGTGATGGCGCGCGGGTCTTCCATCATGAAAGTCACCAGCGAACGCATCGCGCTGTGGTATTCGGCGTCGACATCGTCATCGGCCACGGTCACGGCGACCGCCTTGTGGGCGTCAAAGCGGGCAAAGGCATCGAGGGCGTCGTGCAGCATGCTGTGCACCCGTTCGCCAAGGTGGCGGACTTCGACCTGACCGATGCTTAGGCTGCCTTCTTCATTGAGCTGGATGCCGATGCTGGCGATCTTGGCCGCCTTGTCGCCCATGCGCTCCAGGTCGGCAACGCATTTCGACACCGCAATGATGGTGCGCAGATCGATCGCCGCGGGCTGGCGCAAGGCGAGCACCCGGGCGCATTCTTCGTCGATGTGCTTTTCGAGCTGGTCGACCTGCTGTTCGAGGTGCAGCACCTGTTCGGCCAGCGCGCTGTCGCCGTGGAGGAAGGATTCGAGCGCGTCGCGGACCTGCTTTTCCACCAGTCCGCCCATGTGCAGCAAGCCGCTGCGGATGGCTTCCATTTCGTGGGTGAACTGGCTTGAGCTGTGCTTGCCCAGTTTGAAGGACATGATTGTTTCCTGTCTGAAAGTGATGGTGAGCTGTCGGTTTCCCGTCGGCGCGGAAATGGCGACACTCAGCCAAAGCGGCCGGTGATGTAGGCTTCGGTCAGCGGATTTTGCGGGTGGGTGAACACCTTGTCGGTGGCGTTGACTTCGATCAGCTCGCCGAGGTGGAAATAGGCCGTGCGGTCGGACACGCGTGCAGCCTGCTGCATCGAGTGAGTGACGATGGC
>JAVEVA010000017.1:0-46946 GCA_034005275.1 Thauera sp.
GCGGTGATTGCCGGACATCGCGGTTTATCGCATCAGCGCCGAGGGTCAGCTGAGGCTGCTTGGAACGCTCATTGCAGTGCGTGCAAGGTGAAGCTCGCTTCAGTCGCGCATTCGCTCCGTGCATCCGCGCGCTGGCGCAGCATGTCGACGATGCAGGCGGCAAGCTGGCGAAGCTTGGATAACACACGTGGTGGCTGGCGCTTGTCCGGGCCAGGCAAAGACCAAAAAAAAAGGCCTGCATCGCTGCAAGCCTTTGAATTCACTGGTGGGTCGTGCAGGATTCGAACCTGCGACCAACGGATTAAAAGTCCGCTGCTCTACCGGCTGAGCTAACGACCCCCTGTTGAGAGGCCGAATAATAGCCATGTTTGCGCTGTGGGTCAATCCTTCTTGTCGAGCTTTGCTTTGTCGACCTGCTGGTCTGCCGGTCTGCGTTATCCGCAGGCAGCGTTGCGCATCAGTAGCCGGTATTGCAGTTTCAGACTCAGCCAGCAGCCGATGATGATCGCGGCGGTGGTGAGGAAGGCGCCGAGGGCGAGGGTGGACAGGCCGCTGATGCCCTGGCCGATGCTGCAGCCGAGGGCGGTGACGCCGCCGAAGCCCATCAGCATGGCGCCGGCCAGGTGGCGCAGCAGGTCGGCAGGGTCGCGGAAGCTTTCGAGGCGGAAGCTGCGGGTGGCGAAGGCGTGGGCGGCGGCGCCGGCAATCACGCCCAGCGCGCTGGCGGTGCCGAAGCTGAGTACGCGGCTCTGGTCGCTCCACAGCAGCAGCAATTCGAGGCCGTAGGCGGTGGGCGCGACAAAGCTGAGTCCTTCCGGGCCTTTGCTGCTGGTGGTGAGGAAAGCTTCGCTGAGGGTGTCAGGATGTTCGCTGACGTAGCCCAGGTGGCCGGAGACAAACCAGGCAGCGACCACGCACAGGCCGACGACGATGCTGGCGAGCCAGGCGCTGCGCAGCGCCTGGCGCGGCCAGCTGACAAAGGCTAGCAGCAGGCCGAGCACCAGCGCGCTGCTGCCAAGCAGGGCGCTTGCTGGGGAGAAGCCATTGGTACTCAGCAGCGCAGGCAGGGTCTGGGACTGAGGGAGGACGAGATACTGACTGTCGAGCCAGCGTACCCGCCAGACGCCGAACAGGCCGCGCATGCTCATGTAGGCGCTGATGGCGACCACCAGCAGCACGATGAGCGCTTTCAGATTGCCGCCGCCGAGGCGAATCAGCGCCTTGCTGGTGCAGCCGGAAGCCAGACTCATGCCGACGCCGAAACACAGGCCGCCGAGCAAGTGAGACAGCCAGTTCAGCCGGGAGCTGGCGTACAGCGAAGCGGCGGGATCGACTAGCTGCGTCCATTGCAGCAGGCTGGTGCCGACGAGCGCACTGGCGGCTGCCAGTGCCCACATCTGCATGCGGCTGCGCTCGCCCATGCTGACCAGGTCGGCGACCGCACCCATGGTGCAGAAATTGCTCTGCCGCCCGACTGCCCCAAATACTGCGCCAATGACAAAGGCGAGGCTGAGCAGCAGAGAGATGGAAGGCAGGGTCTCAGTCATGTTTGCGCGCTGCGGTGGCTGGGAAGGTGCAATGCCTGGGTGGGTTTCAGGTCTTGCGCGCCTGGTAAGGGGTCGGATCGGCGACGCCAGCTTCGGCAAAGCCTTTGGCGCGCAGCCGGCAGGCTTCGCAGCGTCCGCAGGCGCGGCCGTGCTCGTCCGCCTGATAGCAGCTCACGGTAAGAGCGTAGTCGACACCGAGCTGCAGACCCTGGCGGATGATGTCGGCCTTGCTCAGCGTCATCAGCGGCGCGTGAATGCGGATGTGCTGGCCTTCGACGCCGGCCTTGGTGGCCAGATTGGCCATCTGTTCGAATGCTTCGATGAACGCCGGGCGGCAATCCGGGTAGCCGGAATAATCGACTGCATTGACACCGATGAAGATGTCGCGCGCGCCGAGCACTTCTGCCCAGGCGAGTGCCATCGACAGCATCACCGTGTTGCGCGCCGGGACGTAAGTGACCGGGATGCCTTCGTTGGCTTCATTTTCGGGAATGCCGATTGCCGCATCGGTCAGTGCCGAGCCGCCGAACAGGCTGAGATTGACGCGGGCGAGACGATGATCTCTGGCTTTCATGTGCTGAGCCAGACGCAGTGCGGCCGACAGTTCGGCGGCATGACGCTGGCCGTAAGCGACCGACAGCGCGTAGCACTCAAAGCCCTGGGCGCTGGCCAGTGCCAGACAGGTAGCTGAATCAAGGCCGCCGGACAGAAGAACGACTGCAGGCCTGGTTTTGGCTGTTGACATGAGGGTAACTCCGGAAGGGGTGACAGCTGCGTTCGTCAGCCTCGCCTGATTCAGCGACCGCGGGCGTCATCCCACAAGATCTTGTGCAGTTGCAGCTGAAAGCGGACCGGCAGGCGGTCGGCGACAATCCATTCGGCGAGTGTCGTCGGCGACAGCGCACCGGCGACCGGTGAAAACAGGACAGTGCAGCGCTCGGCAAGCGCATGCTGCTCAAGCTGCTGTCTGGCCCAGGCATAGTCGGCGGCGTCGGCGATGACGATTTTCACTTCGTCGCTGGCGCGCAAGTGTTCGATATTGCGGTAGAGATTGCGTTCGACTTCGCCCGAGCCGGGCGCTTTCAGGTCGACCACCCGGCTGACGCGGGGATCGACCGTGCTGATGTCGAGCGCGCCGCTGGTTTCGAGCGAGACCTGGTAGCCGGCATCACACAAGGCGCTCAGCAGCGGCAGGCAGTTTTTCTGCGCCAGCGGCTCGCCGCCGGAGACGCAGACATGGGACAGGCCGTGGCGGGCGACTTCGGCAAGAATGTGGTCGAAACTGCGCGTTTCTCCGCCGCTGAAAGCGTAGCTGGTGTCACACCAGCTGCAGCGCAGCGGACAGCCGGTGAGGCGGACGAACACCGTTGGCAGGCCGACGCGGGTTGATTCGCCCTGGATCGAAGCGAAGATTTCGCTGATGCGCAAAGTGGGTGCTGCTGGCGCCGCGCTCGGGTTGGGTGCGGCGCTGGCCTGGGAAATGCTTGCAGTCAAGACAGCCGGCTTCCTGCTCAGCGCTTGGCGAGACGCTGCTTGGCGACTTCTGCGGCGTTGCTGTGCGGATAGCGTTGCAGCAGTGCTTCCAGCGTGCGCTGTGCGGTGGCTGCGTCGCCGATCGCCTGCTGGCTGTTGGCCAGTCCGAGCATTGCGTCGGGAGCGACATTGTCATTCGGCCATTGCTCGATCACGCTGCTGAAATGCTTGCTGGCAGTGTTGATGTCCTTGAGCTGGAGTGCGGCATTGCCGGCCCAGAAGTGGGCGCCGGCACTGAAGCTGCCCTGCGGATGGGCAGTGAGCAGATTGGTGAATGCGGCGAGCGCGTCGGCATGCTTGCCGTCCTTGAGCAGATTGAGTGCTGCTTCATAGCTGGCCGATTCGGCACCGCTGTCGCTGCCGGCAAGCGGATTGTGTCCGCCCTGGGCGGCGGTTTCGAACTGGCGCAGGCGGTTGTCGAGGTCGATGTAGAAGTCACGCTGCCGCTGTTTGAGAATTTCGACCTCATTGCTGAGCAGTTCGATCTGGCCGCGCAGGCGAGCGACTTCGCTGCGCAGCTGTTCGTTCTGGTTGGCCAGTTCAAGTTGACCGCGGCTGGTGGTTTCCAGTCGGCTGTCGATGTCCTGGCGGAGGTCGATGATCTGACGGCGGGCTTCGTCATCACCGAACAGCGCATGGGCTGCGCCGGTCGTCGACAACAACAGCACCGCCGCGAGCGGCAGCGTGTATTTCATGGTTTAGAACTCACCTGAATAAAGCATGTCACCACGGCGGTTTTCAGCGAAGCAGGCTTCGCTGCTGTCGGTGCAGCGCGGCTTTTCTTCACCGAGGCTGACCGCTTCGATCTGGCCGTCCTGGGCGCCGAGCAGCACCAGCGCCTGCTTGACGGCGTTGGCACGTTTCTGGCCAAGGGCGAGGTTGTATTCGCGACTGCCACGCTCGTCAGTGTTGCCCTGGATGAGCATCTTCATCTGCGGGTTCTGGCTGAGGAAGCGGGCATGGGCATCGACCAGCGGCTGAGCTTCGCTGCGGATGGCGTAGCGGTCAAAGTCGAAGTAGACGCTGCGCTTGGAGAGGATGTTGTTCGGGTCGGTGAGGGCGGCGATGCCCGAGCCGGCGGCGCTGTCGGTGGTGACGGTGGCGACGCCAGTGCTGCTGCCGCTGCTGGAGGAGGTCGGCTGGGCCGAAGTGTCGGTGCTGGTGCTCGAGCAGGCGCTCAGCAGGACCGCAAGCAGGGCGGGGAGGACAAGTTTGTTCATGTGATGAATGCTCCGGAAGTTCTGGTTTGTAGACAGCAGGGTTTATGTACAACTTTGTTATTACCGCATGCTCGGGCCCCAGGCGGGCTCGCGCACGTCGGCAGCCTGCACCGTCAGGCGCTGGCGAATCTGCCCATCGGACGACACCGCCGACAGCACGCCCCGGCCGCCACTTTCGGTGGCGTAAAGGATCATGCGGCCATTGGGGGCGAAGCTGGGCGATTCGTCATGCGACGAATCAGTGAGGATGGTGACCTGACGCGTGGCAAGATCCTGCACTGCCACTTGAAAGCGTCCAGTGTTGCGGGTGATGAAGGCCAGCAGCTTGCCGTCGGCCGACAGGCGCGGACTGACGTTGTAGTTGCCTTCAAAGGTGACTCGTTGCGGGCTGCCGCCCGTGGCAGCGATGCGATAGATCTGCGGACTGCCGCCGCGATCGGAAGTGAAGTAGATGTGACCGTCGTGTCCCCAGAACGGTTCGGTGTCGATGCCGGCCGAACTGGCCAGCCGGCGCACGTCGGAGCCGTCGGCGTTGAGGACGTACAGCTGCGACAGGCCGTCCTTGGTCAGCACCACTGCCAGCCGGTTGCCGTCGGGTGACCAGCTGGGTGCGGAGTTGGAGCCTTTGAAGTTGGCGACCACCCGGCGCTGGCCGGTAGCCAGGGTGTGCACGTAGACGATCGGCTTTTTCTGTTCGAAAGAGACGTAGGCCAGGCGCTCGCCATCCGGTGCCCAGGCCGGCGAGATGATCGGTTCACGCGAGCGCAGGGCGGTGGCGGCATTCATGCCGTCGGCGTCGGCAATCTGCAGTTCGAAATTGGCGCCGCTCTTGACCACGTAGGCGATGCGGGTGGCGAAATAGCCGGGCTGGCCGGTGAGCTGCTCATAGACGAAATCGGCGATGCGGTGCCCGATGAGGCGGTGCTGGGCGGCGAGCATCGGCAGCGCCATTGCGCCCAGTTCGAGCTGGGTCTGGGTATCGAACAGACGGAAGCGCGCTTCGTAGCGACCATTGCCCAGACTGACGATGCTGCCACTCAGCACTGCATCGGCACCGCGATGACGCAGCGCCGGCAGGTCGGGCATCACCGCTTCCGGCAACGCCAGCGCGCCAAGGTCGATGAGGCGGAACAGGCCGCTGCGCTGGAGATCGGCGCGAACGACGTCGGTCACGCTGTTGGGCAGCTGACCTTCGTTTTCGAATACCGGAATGATCACCGGGAAGCGGTTGGCACCGGCGCCGGTGATTTCGATCGCCAGCTGGGCGTGCGCGCCCACGGCCAGCAAGCTCAGGACAAGGGCAAGGAGGTAACGAAGGGCAGGCAAGACAGGTCTCATGTGGTGGCTGGATGGGCGGGAGGGGTGGCGGGTGCGTATGCGCAGATTATATAGACAGATAAACAGCTTGGGCGTGTTGCTCAATCCTCGGTCAATCCTCGGTCAATCGTCAGCCAGCGGACGGAATTTCAGCTCGAGCGTGCGCTGGAACAGATTTGTGCGCGCCGGCAGCGGCAGCGGGCTGGCGCTGAGGATCGCACGGTGAATGGCGTCGTCGAGCATCGGGATGCCGGTCGAGCGCTTGAGGCGCACCGCAAGCACTTCGCCCCCAGGGAGCTGATCGACTTCGAACACCGCTTCCGGATTGCCGCTGAGGCCGGGCGGACGCAGCAGCTTGCCGCGCACCTTGGCGGCGATGGCGTTGCGGTACTGGTCGAGATCGCTCTGGGCGCCGGCGCGTGCCGCTTCCTGGCGCAGCAGATCTTCCAGACGAGCGTTCTGTGCTGCCTGGGTTTCGCGTGCCAGCAGCTCCTTCATGTAGTCGTCCTGGACCGGCTTGGGCTCGGGCTTGGGCACCGGTTTGGCTGCGGGTTTGGGCGTTGGCTTGGGTTCGGGTTTCGGCTGAGGCTTGGGTTGTGGTTTGGGCTCGGGCTTTGGCTGAGGCTTGGGCTGTGGTTTCGGCTCGGGTTTCGGTTGTGGCTTTGGTTCCGGTTTTGGTTCTGCCTTCGGTGGCGGCTTGACCGCAATTTCGGGCTTGGGCGGCGCGGGTTTGGGTTCAGGCTTGGGCTCTGGCATCGGTTGCGGCTTGGGTGCCGGAGGCGGTTCCGGCTTGGGCTCAGGTTTGGGCTCAGGTTTGGGTTCGGGCTTGGGTTCAGGCTTTGGTACTGGTTTCGGTTTCGGTTTCGGCTCCGGCGCCGGGGTGGTTGCCGGAGGCGGTGCGCTGGCGAGGCTGACTTCGAGTGCCGCAGGCGGGGTGGTCTGCCAGCGGATGCCGAAGAACAGGAACAGGAACAGGCCGATGTGCACTGCGAGCGTCAGCAGCAGCGACAGCCAGCGCCCTGGAGACGATGCAGGAGGAGCCGGACGTGTGTTCATTGCCGCGGGCTGGTGCTCTGGGTGATGAGGCTGATCTTGCGCACGCCGGCAGTACGTGCGACTTCGAGCACGTCAATCACTTTCTGGTAGTTGAGACTGCTGTCGGCGGCGACCAGGAAAGGCTGTTCGGGATTGGCAGCGAGCGCTTCCTGCAGTGCCGGTGCGAGCTGTTCGTTGCGCAGCGCCCGCGGCTGGGCGCTGGTGCCGGGGCGCAGGGCCAGCGCGCCATCAGCGGCGATTTCGATGAAGATCGCTTCGGCCTGTGGCGGCGGAGTGCCGCTGCCGGCCGACGGGATGTCGATCGTGCCTTGCTGGATCATCGGTGCGGTGACCATGAAGATCACCAGCAGCACCAGCATCACGTCGATGTAGGGCACGACGTTGATCTGGTTCATGAGACGGCGTTGACGCATGGCGGTTAGCGCAGATTGCGTTGCAGAATGTTGGAGAACTCTTCGATGAAGCTCTCGAAGCGGATGCCGATGCGGTCGATGTCGTGGGCGAAGCGGTTGTAGGCCACCACGGCAGGAATGGCGGCAAACAGACCGATCGCGGTGGCGACCAGCGCTTCGGCGATGCCGGGGGCGACCTGGGACAGGGTCGCGGCACCGACGCTCGACAGCCCGCGGAAGGAGTTCATGATCCCCCACACGGTGCCGAGCAGGCCGATGTAGGGCGATACCGAGCCGACCGAGGCGAGAAAGGCGAGATGAGACTCGAGATCATCGACTTCACGCTGGTAGGTGGCGCGCATTGCCCGCCGCGAACCGTCGAGGATGGCGGAATGGTCATGGCCTTTGGCGCGCAGCTTGGTGTATTCGCGATAGCCGGCTTCGAAAATCCGCCCCATGCCGCCGTGGTCGTGACGACTGGAAGCATCGAACAAGGTGTTCAGATCGCCGCCACTCCAGAAATCGCGTTCGAATTCGTCGGTCAGCTTGCGTGCGGCGCGGATCTGGAACCATTTGCGGAAGATCCAGTACCAGGACAGCAGCGAGAGCAGGGCGAGCAGGGCCATCACCAACTGGACCAGTACGCTGGCCTGGGTGATCAGGCTGAGGATGGAGAGATCGTGAGTGACGCTCATGTCAGGCTTTCAGGAGGGTGCTTTCAAAAAGGGTAAGAAGGTCGGCAGGCAGCACGCAGGGCTTCTGCCGGCGATGATCGATGCAGGCGACCAGTGTTCTGGCGCTGAACAGCAGCACGTCGTCGCGATGGATCTGCTGCTCGAACAGCACGCTCACCCGGCGCAGCTTGGCGACTTGGGTACTGACCTGCAGCGAGTCATCAAGGCGGGCAGGTTGCAGGTAATCGGCCTGCACCGAGCGCACGACAAAGGCGATGCCCTGGTCACGCATCAGCGCCTGTTGCTCAACCCCGGATTGGCGAAGGAGTTCGGTGCGCGCACGTTCGCAAAATCGAAGATAGTTGGCGTAATAGACCACGCCAGCGGCGTCGGTGTCTTCGTAATAGACACGCAAGGGAAGGGAAAACACGGCAAGCCTGAAGGGATGGTGAGCGTGATGGCGGATGCGGGAGAGTGATGGGAGCAGCGGGCGAATCTCGGTGCAATGCAGCATTCTAGCCGAGTCGCCGGCCGCGTCCAGTGGGCAGACTGGCGGCAAGGGGCTCGCTGGCCTCGTCCGCTCGGGATGGACTGCGGTGACGGCCGGTTTTTTTGCATGATTTTGTTTGTATATCAAATGCCTGAGCCACTTTGCGACGGTCGTGATGTTCAAAAAGTAGAGCTTTGCAAAACGTAAGCAGGCGGCTTTGCCCGCAGTTGCTCGCAAGACGCTGATGGCGGGCAGGCCGGAGCCTGACGCCTGAGCCGGGTCATGATCGTGGCGTGACAATGAGAATCTGTCATCAGCGGCCGCCCACAGACGCATGCATGCCATGTGTCCTGCGGTTTGCAGTGATCGCATCATTGCGGCGAGAGTGTTATTGTTGACTGCAGTCATCATCACTTTTCTCATCGAGAGCTGAAGCAGCGTGGGACTTTCTTTCTTTGGCCGCAAACGGCCTGCCGAACGGCAGCCCGATAGCGCAAAACCCTCTTCTTTCGCGACTCCAGCGCCGATCAGCGAGGGAGAGAATCTGCTCGACCCGCCCACCGAGCTTTCGGCGCTGGACTTCAGCGATGGCGGAGTCGGCCGCGGCCTGTCGACGGTAGCCGGCGAAATCCAGGTTGAGGAAGTCGGCAGCGGCATTGGTGCGGTGTTCGAGGAGGCCGCCATTCTCTATGCCAATGGCAGCGAGGCCGATGCCGAACAAGTGCTGCTTGCGGTGCTGGATGACGCACGCACCAGCTCGGGCGAAGGGCTGTGGATGATGTTGCTCGATCTGTATCGTCTGACCGGCAAGAAAGAGCAGTTTGAAAAACGGGTGCTTGATTTCGCCACCCGTTTCGAGCGTTCGCCACCGCCCTGGGAAGACCTTTCCGGGCGGCTGACCAAAGCTGCAAGTGAGCGGATTCCGTCGCTTGGTCTCAGTGGTGATCTGGCCGGCAGTGGTCACAATCAGCTGGCGCAGATGGCCGTTCTGGGGCGGCGCAGTGGGGCGATTCGCCTTGATCTTGCCCGTTTGCGCGGGGCCAGCGATGAAAGCTGTGCCGCATTGCTGGCCAGCCTGCAGGCGCTGGCCGCTGAGCGAGTCCGGATCAGCTTGTTGAATGTCGGACAGCTGATCGACGAGCTTGCCCAGCGCACCCCCGTTGGCGAAGCGCAGCATCGTGAGCTGTGGTTGCTGCTGCTCGAGCTGCTGCAGCACGGTGGCGATCAGGAGCGCTTTGAAGAACGGGCGATCGATTACGCGGTCACCTTCGAGGAATCGCCGCCGTCCTGGGTCGAGCGCAGCAAGAATGACGCTGCGCCGGTTGCTGCTGAACCGGCCAGTGCCCCAGTGGCTGACAATGTGCTGGTGCTGGATGGCGAGCTGAGCGGCAGCGTTGCCGAGCCGCTGAAAAAGCTGGCGACCATGGCGGGTGAGCGTGCCGAGATGAAGGTCGATTGCGACCGCCTGCGTCGGCTTGATTTTGTCAGCGCCGGCGTGCTGTTCAACCTGCTCGCCACCCTCAAGGCGCAGGGCAAGCAGATCACGCTGATCAACGTGAATGCGATGGTTGCAGCCTTGCTGCGGGTGATGAGTGTCGACCAGGTGGCGCACGTCACCTTGCGGCGCTGATTTGCCCCCCCTCTTTTGTCGCCCTCTTGATTTTTCTCCCGGCTGCCCCATCTGAGCACCCCAATCCCATCACGCCGCTCTGACGGCGGCGAGGAAGCATTCATGGAACAATATCGCGGCACGACCATTCTTTCCGTGCGTCGTGGCAATCGGGTTGCCCTCGGCGGTGACGGTCAGGTCACCCTGGGCAGCATCGTCATCAAGGCTTCGGCACGCAAGGTTCGCACTTTGTATGATGGCCGCATTCTGGCCGGCTTTGCCGGTGGTACGGCCGATGCGTTCACCCTGTTCGAACGTTTCGAAGCCAAGCTCGACAAGCATCAGGGCAATCTGCTGCGCAGCGCGGTCGAACTGGCCAAGGACTGGCGCACCGATCGCATGCTGCGCCGCCTCGAAGCCATGCTCGCGGTCGCCGATCGGGAGCATTCGTTGATCATCACCGGCAATGGTGATGTACTCGAACCGGAGCAAGGGATCGTCGCGATCGGCAGCGGCGGCGCCTATGCCCAGTCGGCGGCACGCGCCCTGCTCGAACACACCGAGCTGCCGCCGCAGGAGATCGTCTCGAAAGCCCTGGGGATTGCTGCCGACCTGTGCATCTATACCAATCACCATCACACCATTGAACTGCTGGATTGAGAACTGCCGCATGACTCAGATGACGCCTCCGGAAATCGTCTCCGAACTTGACAAGCACATCGTCGGCCAGGACAAGGCCAAGAAAGCGGTGGCCATCGCGCTGCGCAATCGCTGGCGCCGTGCCCAGGTCGAAGAGCCGCTGCGCAGCGAAATCACCCCGAAGAACATCCTGATGATCGGCCCGACCGGGGTGGGCAAGACCGAAATCGCCCGTCGCCTGGCACGGCTGGCCAATGCGCCGTTCATCAAGATCGAAGCGACCAAGTTCACCGAAGTGGGTTATGTCGGGCGCGATGTGGACACCATCATCCGTGATCTGATGGAAATCGCCATCAAGGGCGGCCGTGAGCGGGCGATGAAGCGGGTGCACGACCGGGCGCTGGATGCGGCCGAAGACCGCGTGCTCGACGCCTTGCTGCCGCCGGCGCGCAGCATGGGTTTCGATGTGGAGCCGGAACCCACTCCGGATAGCGCTACCCGGCAGAAATTCCGCAAGAAATTGCGCGAAGGCGAGCTTGACGACAAGGAAATCGACATCGAAGTCGCCGGGCCGAGCATGCATGCCGAGATTTTTGCCCCACCGGGGATGGAAGAGCTCACCCAGCAGATCCAGGGCATGTTCCAGAGCATGGGCAGCGGCAAGAAGCGTCAGCGCAAGCTGAAAATCCGTGAAGCGATGAAGCTGCTGGCGGATGAAGAAGCGGCGCGGATGATCAATGACGAGGAAGTGAAGCTCGAAGCAGTGCAGGCGGTGGAGCAGAACGGCATCGTCTTTCTCGACGAAGTCGACAAGATCGCGGCGCGCAGCGACAGCCACGGTGCCGATGTTTCGCGCCAGGGCGTGCAGCGCGATCTGCTGCCGCTGGTCGAAGGCACGACCATCTCCACCAAATACGGCATGATCAAGACCGATCACATCCTGTTCATTGCCAGCGGTGCCTTTCATCTGTCCAAGCCGTCTGATCTGATCCCGGAGCTGCAGGGCCGCTTCCCGATCCGGGTTGAACTGGAATCGCTGTCGGTCGATGACTTCGAGCGCATCCTCACCAGTACCGATGCCTGCCTCACTCGCCAATATGAAGCGCTGCTCGCCACGGACGGCGTGACGCTGGACTTCAAGGCTGAGGGCATTCGCCGCCTGGCGGAAATCGCTTTCCAGGTCAACGAGAAGACCGAAAACATCGGTGCCCGCCGGCTGTATACGGTGATGGAGAAGCTGCTCGAAGAAGTGTCCTTCGAAGCCGGCAAGGCGGGCTTCGATGGGGTGGTGATTGATGCGGCCTATGTCGATAGCCGGCTCGACATGTTTGCCCAGCGCGAAGATCTGGCGCGTTACGTTCTCTGATCCGAGTTGCCGAGATTTCGGCAGTCCTGCATTACAGCGGATGGCAGTGACGGGCGTGCTTCTGGCTGTGCTTTTGGCCGCTTCGTCATTGCCGCGCGGGCAGCGTCAGCTGCTGAATATCTTCGCGGTTGGTCCATGCTCGTCCGTATTATTGACATCCTTTTTCCGCTGTTCGCCATCACTGCGCTGGGTTACCTGATCGGGCGGCGACTGCAGCCTGACCTGAGTCAGGCCAACAAGCTCAACATGGATGTGTTCGTGCCGGCGCTGGTGTTCGGTGCGCTCGCCAACAAGGCTTTCGACATCAGCGCTCATCTGCCGCTGGTCGCTGCCGGTTTGCTGATGGTGATTGCTTCCGGGCTGGCAGCTTGGGGCCTGGCGCGCGTGCTCGGCGTCGAGATCAAGACCCTGGTGCCGCCGATCATGTTCAACAACTGCGGCAATCTTGGCCTGCCGCTGGCGGTACTGGCTTTTGGCGATACTGCGCTGGCGCCGATGGTGGTGCTGTTCGTGGTGTCGAACCTGATCCACTTTTCCTTCGGCGTGTGGTTGTTCGACCGTCAGGTGAGCCTGCTCACGGTGTGGAAAGTGCCTTCGGTGCTGGCGACTTTTCTCGGGCTTGCCGTCAGCCTTGGTCAGTTCGAGCTGTGGCCGCCTTTGCTGATCGCAATCCGCATGCTTGGCGAAATTTCCATTCCGCTGATGCTGTTCGGGCTGGGGGTGCGCATGGCCGCCTCACGCATTCAGGCGCTCGGTTTTGGTTTCTTTGGCGGTCTGTTGCGGCCGCTGATCGGCATGGCGCTGGCGTGGCTGATCCTGCTGCTGATCGAGCTGCCAGCGCGTGAACAGGCGCTGTTGCTGGTGTTCGGCGCCTTGCCGCCGGCAGTGCTCAACTTCATGTTTGCCGAGCGCTACCGCCAGGAACCGGACAAGGTGGCGTCGATGGTGTTGATCGGCAACCTCCTTGCTCCCTTGTTCCTGTCGCTGGCTTTGGCGCTGGTGCTGGACTGAGCTTTTTCTGCCTGCTTCAGCCAATCATCCCTGCACCCACGGTGTTGTTGCTGCTTTCATCAATCAGAATGAACGCACCGGTGACGCGGTTGTCGGCGTAGGCGTCGGCAACGATCGGCTGGGCAAGCTTGAGGCTGATGCGGGCGATGTCGTTCATCACCAGGCTGTCAGCGGCTTCCTCGGTGAGGGTATTCACATTCAGCCGATGCTCGATGCGGGCCACTTTGGCTTTCACTTCGCGGCTGGTGTGGCGCAGCAGGTAAGTGCGCGCCGGCGAGAGCGGCGTTTCTGCCAGCCAGCACACGGTGGCTTCGATCTGCTTGACTGGAGTGGGGGCGTCGGCGCTGCTGACGATGAGATCACCGCGTGAAATGTCGATTTCGTCAGCCAGCAGCAGGCTGATCGATTGTTGCTCGCCCGCACTGGGGACAGCGACGCCGCCGATTTCGATTGCTTTCACCTGGCTGCGCGCGCCCGAAGGCAGCACGGTGACTTCATCGCCAACGCTGATCTCACCGGCTTCGATCCGCCCCATGAAGCCGCGATAGTCATGCAGCGCCGGATTGGCTGAATCCTGCGGCCGGCAGACGTATTGCACCGGGAAGCGGAAGCCGGTGTGCGGGCTGCTGCTCGCCGGCGGCGTCTGTTCGAGCACTTCGAGCAGGGTCGGCCCCTGATACCAGGACAGCTGGTCGCCACGGTCGACGATCATGTCGCCGTTGAGTGCCGAAATCGGGATGAAGCGCACTTCGCCAATCCCCAGCCGGGCGGCGAACTGTTCATATTCGGCGCGGATGCGCTCGAAAACGGCCTGATCGTAGTCGAGCAGATCCATCTTGTTGATCGCCACCACCAGATGCGGAATGCCGACCAGGTGAGTGAGGTAGGAGTGGCGCCGGGTCTGGACCTGAATGCCTTTGCGGGCATCGACCAGGATGATGGCGAGATCGGCAGTCGATGCGGCGGTGACCATGTTGCGGGTGTACTGCTCGTGACCGGGTGCATCGGCGATGATGTACTTGCGCCGGCCGGTGGAAAAATAGCGATAGGCGACATCAATGGTGATGCCTTGCTCGCGTTCGGCCTGCAGACCGTCGGTGAGCAGTGACAGGTCGAGTGCGCTCAGGCCGCGGCGGGCCGAAGTCTTTTCGATCGCGTTGAGGGTGTCGGCGAGAATGGTCTTGCTGTCGTAGAGCAGGCGGCCGATGAGGGTGCTTTTGCCATCATCGACATTGCCGCAGGTCAGAAAGCGCAGCACGCCATTGTCGATTTCGGGCAGGTGTTCCAGTGCGGACATGATCAGATTCCTTCGTAGCTTGGGTTCAGCAGAGAGCGGTTCAGCGGGGGAGGGCAGCGGGAGTTCAGAAATAGCCTTCGCGCTTGCGCTGTTCCATCGATGCTTCCGAAGTCTGGTCATCCATGCGCGTTGCGCCGCGCTCGGTGATGGTGGTGGTGGCGGTTTCGGCGAGAATCTTGTCCACGGTATCGGCGTCGGATTCGACCGGGGCGGTACAGGAGATGTCGCCGACGGTGCGGAAGCGTACCTGCACCTGCTCGATCACGTCACCGTCCTGTGCCGGAGTGAGCGCGGTCACCGGCTGCAGCAGGCCGTTCTTGCGCACCACCGGACGGTGATGGGCAAAATAGATCGACGGCAGGGCGAGCTGTTCGCGGGCGATGTATTGCCAGACATCGAGTTCGGTCCAGTTGCTGATCGGAAACGCGCGGATGTTCTCGCCTTTGTGGGTGCGGGCGTTGTACAGATCCCATAGTTCCGGACGCTGGTTTTTCGGGTCCCATTGGCCGAATTCGTCGCGGAAACTCATGATGCGCTCTTTGGCGCGTGCTTTTTCCTCGTCGCGGCGAGCGCCACCGATGCAGGCGTCAAAGCCGAATTCCTCGATGGCTTCGAGCAGGGTTACCGACTGGTGCTTGTTGCGTGATTCCCCCGGGTGCTTGAGCACCACCGTGCCACGGGCGATCGAATCATCGAGCGTGCGCACGATGAGCCGTTCGCCCAGCTCGGCAGCGCGCTGGTCACGAAAGGCGATCACTTCGTCATAGTTGTGGCCGGTGTCGATGTGCAGCAGCGGAAAAGGAAAGCGGCCTGGCCGAAAGGCTTTTTCCGCCAGACGCAGCAGGCAGACCGAATCCTTGCCGCCGGAAAACAGCAAAGCCGGATTGGCGCACTGGCCGGCGACTTCGCGCAGGATGTAGATCGCCTCCGCTTCCAGCGCGTCGAGATGGGAAAGACTCGGGCGCGCGTGCGAGGTGTGAGAAAGGGTGTTCATGGTCAATTCCTGTTGATGCGGTGTTCAGGCCTGTTTTACATGCAGGCCGCATTCCTTGGTGGCCGGATTTTCCCACCACCAGCGCCCGGCGCGGATGTCCTCGCCTGGGGTGATGGCGCGCGTGCACGGGGCGCAGCCGATGCTGGGGTAGAAGCGGTCGTGCAAGGCGTTGTACGGCAGCTGGTGAAGGGCGATGTAGGCCCATACTTCCGCTTCGCTCCAGTCGGCAAGCGGATTGAGCTTGACCAGGCCGTTGGCGTCATCGAATTCGCGCACGGCGAGCGCATTGCGCGTCACCGACTGGCTGGCGCGCAGGCCGGTGATCCAGGCCTGCTTGCCCTGCAGGGCACGCCGCAGTGGTTCGAGCTTGCGCACTTCGCAACAGGCTTTGCGTTGTTCCACCGAATGATAGAAGCCGTTGATGCCGTAGTGGGTCACATAGTCTTCGACGGCTGCGGCCTGCGGCGACAGTACTTTGAAACGAGTCTGGTAATGGGTTTCGAGCTGGTCGAGCAGTTCGTAGGTCTCTGCTGGCAGGCGGCCGGTGTCGAGCGAGAAGATCTCGATCGGCAGCTGATGACGGAGGATGAGATCGCTGACCACGATGTCCTCGGCACCGAGACTGTTGGCAAAGGTCAGTGCGTCCTTGCGGTGGCCGAATTCATCCACTGCAGCCAGAAGCAGGGCCAGTGCAGCGGCAGCCTTGTCTTCGACGCGGGCACGCAAAACGTCGTCCGGTGCTTTGACACGCTGATTGTCCTGGGGGCGCAGGAAGCTGATGGAGCTGACGACGCTGCTCATGACAGTTCTCCGGCTTGCAGGGCACCGCGCTCGACGCGGCGGAACAGCGGCAGCGGGTCGGCCACCGAGCGTTGATACGGCAAGGTGAAGTCGACAATGCTGGCCACGGCCGCTTGCAGCTGCTCGTGGTCATAGCGCCCCACAGGCGGTTGCAGGGCATCGAAACCACAGCGGTTCAGGTAGTTGAACTGGTCACGCAGCACCTGCCCAATGGCACGCAGCTCGCCACGATAGCCGTGGTGCAGGCGCAGTCGGGTGGCGGCCGAATAGCTGCGGCCGTCGGTGAATTTGGGGAAATCAAGCGCGATCAGCTGCAGGCTGGCGAGGTCTTCGCCAAGGGCATCCGGATCTTCACCGGCGGCCAGCCAGACGCCCAGTTCGCCGTTGCGCGCACGCGCCAGCAGCTCGGGACGGCGTGCCTGCCACACGGCGAGCGGCACCAGCACCGGACCGGCCGGCACGGCGATGTTGGCCGGATCTTCATTTTCGGCAATGACCACCAGCGCGCGCGTTTCACGCAGCAGACGGCCGTTCTTGATCAGGTCGATGTGCTCACACATGGGCGGGTTTCCTTTGCGGCTGGCGTTCGGCATACACGCGCTGCTTGAATGGTTCGCTGCCGAGACGATGGACGGTATCGATGAAGCGCTCGTCGGCATGGCGCAGTTCGAGGTAGGTGTTGATCAGCTGTTCGACCACGTCGACGACTTCCTCGGCGGCAAAAGAGGGGCCGATCACCTTGCCCAGCGTGGTGCCATTGCCCTGGCTGCCACCGATGGTGACCTGGTACCACTCCTCATTGTTCTTGTCGACGCCGAGCACGCCGATGTGGCCGACGTGGTGATGGCCGCAGGAATTCATGCAGCCGGAGATGTTGAGGTCAAGCTCGCCGATATCGTGCTGATAGTCGAGATCGTCGAAACGACGCTGGATGTCATCGGCAATCGGCAGCGAACGGGCATTGGCCAGCGCGCAGAAATCGCCGCCCGGGCAGCAGATGATGTTGCTGATGAGGCCGATGTTGGGCGTGGCCAGACCGAGCTCGCGTGCGGCTTGCCACAGCTCGAACAGCTGGTCGCGACGCACGTCGGCCAGCGCGACGTTCTGTTCGTGGAGCATGCGGGCTTCACCGAAGCTGTACTGGTCGGCCAGCTCGGCAATGGCGTCGAACTGTTCGGCGCTGACGTCGCCTGGCGCCGTGCCGGTCTTCTTCAGCGACAGCACCACCGAAGCGTAACCAGGCTGGCGGTGGGGGCGGACGTTGCGCTTGAACCAGGTGGCAAAAGCCTTGTTTCCCGCCAGCTGGCGCTCGAAAGCCGGATCTTCGGCGGGTAGCTCGACATAGGGCGGCGGAGCGAAATGGGCGCTCACCCGTGCCAGCTCGGCAGCAGTGATGGTGCTCGGACCATCCTTGCTCAGTGCCCATTCTGCTTCGACTTCCTCGCGGAAAGCGTCCACGCCCAGTGCCTTGACCAGGATCTTGATGCGCGCTTTCCAGGCATTGTCACGGCGGCCCCAGCGGTTGTAGACGCGGATGATCGCTTCGCAATAGGTGATCATCTGCGACCAGGGCAGGAAGCTGCGGATTTCCTCTGCCAGGATGGGGGTGCGGCCCAGACCGCCGCCGACCAGCACACGAAAGCCGAGTTCGCCGGCTTCATTGCGCACCAGGTCGAGACCGATGTCGTAGACGCGCAGCACGACGCGGTTTTCGGTCGAGCTGTTGAAAGCGACCTTGAACTTGCGTGGCAGATAGGCGAACTCCGGGTTGTAGGTGGCCCACTGGCGCAGGATTTCGGCAAACGGACGCGGATCGGCCACTTCATCGGCGGCTACGCCGGCAAAAGGGTCAGCGGTGATGTTGCGGATGCAGTTGCCGGAAGTCTGGTTGGAGTGCATCTGCACGCTGGCCAGCTCGGCAAGCATGTCGGGTACGGTTTCCAGTTTGGGCCAGTTGAACTGCACATTGGTGCGGGTGGTGAAGTGGGCATAGCCACGGTCGTAGGTGCGTGCGAGATGGCCGAGCTTGCGCAGCTGGCGGCTGGCAAGGTGACCGTAAGGCACCGAGACGCGATACATCGGGGCGTGACGCTGGATGTAGAGACCATTTTGCAGCCGCAGCGGGCGGAATTCGTCTTCGCTCAGTTCGCCAGCGAGAAAACGCTGCATCTGGCCGCGGAACTGGGCAACACGTTCGTCGAGCAGCTGCTGGTCGTATTCGTCGTACTGGTACATGGTCTTTTCCTGTATTGGGCGGTGAAACAGTGGAGGTGGTGTGAGGTGGTTTTGCTTGGTGCTTGAGTGTGCTCAGTGGCGTGCTCAGTGGCGTAGTCAGTGGCTGATGAGGCGGGCACCCACCAGCGCCAGCATGGTCGCCAGCAAGGGGCGCAGGATGCGGTCCGGCAAGTGGGCGGAAACATGGCTGCCGAGCCAGATGCCGGGCAGCGAGCCGATCAGCAGGCTGCCAAGCAGCAGCCAGTCCACACTGCCGAGGAACCAGTGGCCGATGCCGGCAACCGCAGTGAGCGGCACGGCGTGGGCAATTTCCGAGCCGACGATGCGCAGCGTCGGCAGCTGGGGATAAAGAAAGAACAGCGCGGTGGCACCCAGAGCGCCAGCGCCCACCGAGGAGATCGACACCAGCACGCCGATCACGGCGCCGACGAGGATGGTCTGGCGCGCAGTGCGCACCGGATCAGGGTTGGCGCCACGGCGGGCAACCGAAAAAGCCTGGATGCGCTGGCGGAAGATCAGCGCCAGCGCGGTGAGCAGCAGCGCCACGCCGAGGGCGACTTCGATGATGTCGGCTGCACCTTCAATGCCATCCGGGATGTGGCGACCGATGAGGAGCAGGGTGATCACCGCTGCGGGGATGCTGCCGGTGGCGAGCAGACGGGTGATGCGCCAGTCCACCGAGCCCTTGAGGCCGTGCACCAGGGTGCCGCCGCCTTTGGTGATCGCGGCGTAGAGCAGATCGGTACCGACAGCCACTGCCGGATGGATGCCGAACAACAGCACCAGCAGCGGGGTCATCAGCGAGCCGCCACCGACGCCGGTGAGACCGACGATCGCACCAACAGCAAAACCGGCAAGGGTGTAGGCAAAGTCCATGATGTCGCATCCGTTGAAGAGCTCGCATGCTAGGGCCGCAGGTTGGCGTTAAAAAGCGGTTTGCGCTTAGAATTTAAGACTTCAAAGTTATAAAGGTCTGGCGTCGAGATGAATCTGCAACAACTGCGCTATATCCACGAAGTTGCCCGGCGTGGCTTGAATGTCACTGAAGCAGCGGATGCCTTGTTCACTTCTCAGCCCGGGGTGTCGAAACAGATTCGCCAGCTTGAAACCGAGCTCGGTATCGACATTTTCGAGCGCCACGGCAAACGCTTGACCGCGATCACCGAGCCGGGGCGTGCGGTGCTGGCGATTGCCGAGCGGGTGTTGCGCGACCTCGATGATCTGCAGCAGGTAGGTGGGGAATATGCCAACGAAAAAAGCGGCAGCCTGTCGATTGCCACCACCCACACGCAGGCGCGTTATGTGCTGCCGCAAGTGGTGCGCAATTTCATGCGCCGTTACCCTGAAGTGAGGTTGTCACTGCACCAGGGCAATCCGCAGCAGGTGTGTGAAATGGTGCTCGACGGCACTGCTGATCTGGCGATTGCCACCGAAGCGATTGCCGATTACGACGAATTGGTGATGCTGCCCTGTTACCAGTGGAATCGTTGCGTGATCGCCACGCCGCGCCATCCCATCCTGCAGGCTCAGCCGCTCACCCTGGAAGAAATTGCCCGCTACCCGCTCATCACCTATCACGATGCGTTCACTGGCCGAGGTTTGATGAACAAGGCTTTTCTCGGCCGCGGCCTCAAGCCGAACGTGGTGCTGACTGCGATCGACTCGGACGTGATCAAGAAATACGTCGAAATGGATCTGGGCATCGGCATTCTCGCCCGCATGGCCTTCAATGCCGAAGAGGACCGCCGGCTGGGAATGATCGATGCCGCCCATCTGTTTGAATCGAGCACCACCCGCATCGGCCTGCGCAAGCGCGCCTGGCTGCGCAGCTACGTGTTTGCCTTCGTCGAAGGTTTTGCCCCCCACCTCAACCGCCGCATCGTCGAACAGGCGCTGGCCGGCGGCGGCAGTGATCCGGGCTTGTGAGGTCTGGCAGGCGAGGGCGCGTGCCAGGCCGCCGTCTTCAGCCTTGTGCTGCGCCGTGTTCGCTTTCTTCCTGCTGTTGCAGCAACCACATCTGCGCATACGCACCTTGAGCGCCCAGCAGCTGCTGGTGGTTGCCGCGTTCGATGATCCGTCCGCCATCCATGACCACGATCTGATCGGCATTCATCACCGTCGACAGCCGGTGGGCGATGATCAGTGCCGTGCGGCCGGTTGCGGCGTGTTCAATCTGATCCTGCACCGCTTTCTCGGTCTTGGAGTCCAGTGCTGAGGTGGCTTCGTCAAACACCAGGATTGCCGGGTTCTTCAGCAGCGCACGGGCGATGGCGACGCGCTGTTTTTCGCCGCCGGACAGTTTCAGGCCACGTTCGCCAACCTGGGTGTCGAGGCCATCCGGCAGCTGAGCGATGAAATCTTCGAGCTGGGCGGCGCGGATCACCGCGTCGACTTCCGTCGCGCTGGCGTCCGGACGGCCATAGTGGATGTTGTAGCGCAGGCTGTCGTTGAACAGCACCGTGTCCTGCGGCACGATACCGATTGCCGCCCGCAGGCTGTCCTGGCTGAACTGGCGGATGTCGGTGCCATTGATGCAGATGCGGCCTGCCTGCACATCGTAGAAACGGTACAGCAGGCGGGCGAGCGTCGATTTGCCGGAGCCGGAATGGCCAACCACGGCGACCGTGTCGCCGGCGGGAATGTCGAAACTGAGCTGGTGCAGGATCGGACGTTTGCCGTCGTAGCTGAAGTCGATGGTTTCGAAGCGCACGCTGGCCGGCCCGGGTAGCAGGTCGATGGCCTGGGGAGGGTCCGCCACTTCGCGGTGGGCTGCCAGCAGACCGAACATCCGTTCGATGTCGGTCAGTGACTGGCGGATTTCACGATAAAGCACGCCGAGGAAATTGAGCGGCATGTAAAGCTGGATGAGGAAAGCATTCACCAGCACGATGTCACCGATGGTCATTTCCCCGCTGGCAACCCGGATCGCCGCCTGCCACATCATCGCTGTCACTGCCACGGCGATGATCACTGCCTGGCCGATGTTGAGCGCCGACAGCGAATACTGATTGGTGATCTGCGCCTTCATCCATTTCGCCATCTGCTCGTCGTAGCGGCGCGCTTCGAACTCTTCGTTGTTGAAGTATTTCACCGTTTCGTAGTTGATCAGGCTGTCGATCGCGCGCGCGCTGGCGGCTGAATCGAGTTCGTTGACCTGACGACGCAGCGCAGTGCGCCAGTTGGTGACCAGCACGGTGAAGGTGACGTAGCCGACCAGGGCAGCAATGGTGATGAGGGCGAACACCGCATCGTATTCACGCAGCAGGATGGCGATCACCAGGCTGATCTCGACCACGGTCGGCAGGATGGAGTACAGCGTGTAGCTGATCAGCGAGCCGATCGAGCGGGTGCCGCGCTCGATGTCGCGGGTGAGACCGCCGGTCTGGCGCTCGAGGTGAAAGCGCAGCGACAGCGCATGCAGATGACGGAACACCCGCAGCGAAATCTCCCGCACGGCCTGCTGGGTGACGCGGGTGAAGATCAGTTCGCGCAATTCGGTAAATAGCGAAGTGGCAAAGCGCAGTACCCCATAGGCCAGCAGCAGCGCGGCGGGGACGATGATGAAGCTTTGTTCGCGGGAAATGCCCAGCTCGTCGATGAGCTGCTTGAACACCAGCGGTACTGCGACGTTCGCCCCTTTCGCCGCCAGCAGGCAGCTGATGGCGAGGATCACCCGAACCTTGTACGCCCAGATGAAAGGCAGCAGTTTTTTCAGGGTTTCCCAATCATGGCGTTGGCCGGATTGGGGAGCAGGCAGGGGGCCGGAGGCACGACGTCTCATGGGTAGTCGGTGGTGGTCTGGTGAACAGGACGCGCCACCAGCACGGTAGCGCAGCCGTGATGGTAGCGCTTAATCGTTGGCACTGCGGGTGCAGGCCTTGCGTGCTTGCCGGGGGTTTTGTCTTTGAACCGGTCGAAATGCATTGCGGAAAGCGGCTTTCGACCGGTTCAGGGCTGGCTTCAGAAGCGGCTGCGGAAGCTCAGGACGGCGTGACGGCCCATGCCGGGGATTTCATCGACGGCGGCACGGTAGTGACGGTCGAAGAGGTTGTTGGCGTGCAGTGCGACGCGGTACTGGTTCTGGAAGCCGAAGTCGGCGCCGATGGCGAAATTGAGTGTGCTCCAGCCGGACAGGTGACGTGACACTTTGCCGGATTTCTCGATTTCGCGTTCTTTCTTGTCTACCGAACTGGCCGCTTCGAGCGACAGGTCGGCCCACACTTCGGTGTTGGCCACCATGTCTTCGTAGCGCACGCCCATACGGCCGGCAAGGCGCGGCACATCGGTCTTCCAGGTGGAGAAGTCGTCCACTGTCAGCTGGCGGCGCATCCAGGTGGTCGTGAGATAAGGGGTGAAGGCGGTATCGGCGATCCAGTATTCCATCAGCAGTTCGAGGCCGTAGCTCTTCGCGCGATCGGCGTTGATGTAGATGTCGCCGGTGCTGCAGCGGCCGCTGATTGCGCAGGATTCGAAGGTGATGAAGTCCTTGGCGCGGTTGTAGAACAAGGTGCCGTCAAACACCACGCCACGGTTCTGATAACGCAGGCCGAGTTCATAGCTGCGCGAGCGCTCGGGCGTGAGGTCGGGGTTGCCGTGGAGGGTGATGCCGCGACCGGCGCGCGAATCGGTGAATTGTTCAAGCAGCGAAGGCATGACATAGCCTTCCGAATAACCGGCGCGCAGCGTGGTGTGCGGCAGACCGGTCCAGGTCAGCCCGAGTGCCTTGACGAAGCGGCTGTGGCGGCTGCTTTCGCCCGCCTGGTGGTTGAGACTGCTGGTCTTGTCCAGTTCGGATTTGATGTTGTAGTAGCGCACGCCGGTGTGGAGCTTGAAATCATTGCCCAGCGTCCATTCGTCGAGCGCGAAGGCCGAAGCGGTTTCCATGGTCGCGCGGTCGTAGGCGTCACTGCTGACACCGAACGGCGGCTGGTATTGCGGCAGCGGCGGCATCGGGTTGGCGTCCACCACGGCGATGTTGTTGAGCTTGCTGGTTTCCAGCTTGTCCTTGAGGTATTGCACGCCGAACAGGGTGTAATGCTCAGGATGGAACTGGAAGTCGAACTGGGTGCTGCCGCCGTAAGTGGTGGTGCGATCCTTGGAGCGCGAATCCATCACGATGCTGCTGGTGCGCAGCGGAATGGTCATCCCGTTCGGGCCCATGCTCGGGATGTGGACCTGACCACCACGGCCGTTGATCCTGATGGCGTTGGCAAACACCCGATCGACTTTCTGGTGAAAGACGTCGGCACTGACCTTGCGCAGCAGTGGACCGAAGTCGCTGCCCTGGTAGTAGAGGCCGATCTTGTCGAGATCACGCTTGGGCAGGTTGGCGTTGAACTGGGCGATTTCTGCTTCGGCGATGTCGATATTCGCCTGCTGGCCGCTGATCATCGGGTTGATGTCGACGTTCTTCAGCGTCACCAGCGCGAACGGATCCTGCCAGCCGTCGGCTTTGAGGCTGTGGTGGTTGGCTTTCAGCGCGAGGTAGTGACGGTCACCTTCGCCCAGTTTCATGCCCAGGTGCAGGCTCAGGTCTTCGTTTTCATAGGCCGAGTTGTCGAGCTTGCCTTTGGGGCTGTATTTGCCGTCAGCGACCTTGCGATCCTTGTGCTCATCGGCGCTGGCCGAGAGGCGATAGTCGAAGCGGTCGAAGCTGCCCGACACCGCCGCCTGGCCTTGCCAGCCGCGCGTGGCGCTGTGGTAGGAGCCGCCGAGTTCGAATTCGACCGGCTTGTCAGCACCTTTGCGGGTGATGATGTTGATCACGCCACCGATCGCTTTGGCGCCATGCAGCACCGAAGCAGGGCCGCGCACCACTTCGATGCGCTCAATGTTGGCCGGATCGACCAGCAGTGGCGAGCCGAAGGAGCTGTGGTCGGTGAGCTCCTGGCCATCGACCAGAATCACTACCCGATTGGATTGCTCGCCGCGGATGCGGATGCGTTTCATGCCGGCAACCGCTGAGTCGACCACCGATACGCCGGGGATGTCGCGCAGCAGCGCGGCGACACTGTCGGCGCCTTTTTTCTCGATCTGATCACGCTCGACAATCGCCACCGCAGTCGGGTTTTCACGTACCGAAGTTTCAGTGCGGGTGCCGGTGACAATCAGCGCGTCAAGCAGCGTGGGGGCGTTATCGTCCCGGGCGAGGGCCGGAGCGCTCAGGCCGAGGGCGAGCAGGGAGGCGAGCAAGGTAGGGCGGTTGGTCATCATGGAGTCAGGTCGCAAGACAGAAGTGGCAGAAAGGCAAAAAATACCGAACGGCCGATTCTACTTGCTCCGGGCCGGCTTGCGTTTGATGACAAGCAGGGTTTCGCGGTGCAGCAGCGCTTTGCTCGCCCAGAACCGACAACGGCGCCTGTGCGGCGCCGTTGTCGGTGGATGCTGGATTGAAAACTCAGCTTTTCTTGATCGGGCAGGTGTTGGCACCGAACAGGGTATAGGCCGGGCACCAGCCCAGTGCGCCGGTGGCCAGCGGCACGATGCCGATCCAGGCCCATACCGGGCCACCGAACAGCGCCCAGGCCACCAGGGCGAGGCCGACGAGGATGCGCAGGATTTTGTCGATGCCGCCAACGTTTGCTTTCATGATCTGCTCCTGACTGAAAATTGGAAGTGGCCCCATTGGAGCACGACCGCACTGCGGCCGTCTGTAACCATGGTTACACAGCGACCATGCTTGCACTGCGTATGGTTCAGAGCCTGGCCGAGCCGCTACTGGCGAGTTGGCGCAGGCCGGCAGGGTCGAGGATTTCGAGCTGTTCGCGGCCGAGGCGCACCAGTCCCTGATCAGCGAAGTTTTTCAGCAGACGACTGATCATTTCGCGCACGCTGCCCAGTTCGTCAGCCAGTTGCTGATGGGTGACCTGCAGCAGGCGGCCCTTGCCCAGCAGCAAGGTGGCGAGCCGCTGATCGAGTTTGCGGAAAGCGACTTCTTCGATGAGCTGCATCAGCTCGGCGATGCGTTCGGCAAAAAGATGGAAGATGAAATTGCGGAAAGCGGGTTCGGCCATGCTGGCATCGAACACGGTTTTCGGCAGCAACATCAGCAAAGTCTCGCTCTCGGTGGTGCCGCGAGCGTTGTACTGCTCGCTGGCGAGCAGGCAGGAGGAGGAGATGATGCAGGTTTCACCGGCTGCGACGCGGTAGAGCGGCAATTCGCGGCCATTGGGCGCACATTTGCTCACCCGTATCGTGCCGCGAACGACAAAGGGAAAACCTTGGCAGGCCTGCAGCTCGTCGAACAAGGTGGCGCCGGCCGGCACCTGGAGCCACTGGGCGCTGTGCTCGATCGCAGCCAGGGCTGCGGCGGGAAGCTGCTGCAGCACCGGGTAGTTGTCCAGCAGTTGCTGGCGGCTGGCCGGATCAGTGTTCATCGCGCTGTTCAGTCGAGTTCGAGAACCACCGGAGCGTGGTCGGACGGCCGTTCGAGCCGGCGGGGCGCTTTGTCCACCACACAGCTGCGACAGCGGCTGCGCAAGGTCTCGCTCACCAGCAGATGATCAATGCGCAAGCCGATGTTGCGCCGGAAAGCGAGCATGCGGTAATCCCACCATGAAAAGCTGCGCTCAGGCTGCTCGAACAAACGGAAGGCGTCGACCAGGCCGAGTGCTTCGAGGGCGCGGAAGGCGGTGCGCTCCGGCTCGGAGACATGGATTTCGTGGGTCCATTCGGGATGCGCATCCTGCTCTTCCGGTGCGATGTTGAAATCACCGGCCAGCACCAGCTGCGGATAGCGTTGCAGTTCATCTGCCAGCCAGGCGGTGAGTGCCTCCAGCCAGCGCATCTTGTAGATGAACTTGTCCGAGTCGAGCGCCTGTCCGTTGGGAAAGTAGCCGCACACCACCCGCACTTCGCCGATGGTGGCGGCGATCAGGCGTTTCTGCTCGTCTTCGAAGCCGGGGATGTTGCGCACCACGGTGCTTTCATCGATGGGGTGCGGGCTGAGGATGGCAACGCCATTGTAGGTTTTCTGGCCGATGAAGCTGGCGTGGTAACCGGCTGCCGCCAGTTCGTCGACTGGGAAAGCCTTGTCTTCGAGCTTGAGTTCCTGCAGGCAGAGCGCGTCCGGACGATGTTCGGCGAGCCAGTCGAGTACCTGCGGCAGGCGGACTTTGAGCGAGTTGACGTTCCAGGTGACGATTTTCATTGCGCTGAGGCTTGGGGGAGGACGGCGATGCCGCCATTGTAGGCCAAGCCTTGCGGCAGTGCCTGCCAGGCGGTGATGGCCGCAGGGGCAGGTGAACGCAAAAACCCCGCAACTGCGGGGTTTTTTGCTCAATCAGGCTGAAACTGAAGCAGCTCAGGCAGCCTTCTTGGTCGCGCTCTTGGCGGTGGTGCTCACGGCCTTGACAGTGGCGTTGGTCGCAGCAGCCACGTTGGCTTCGGCGATTTCAGCAACTTGCTTGGCAGCCTTGCTCATGCTGTCGTAGGCGCTGTTGGCGGCGGCGATGGCCGACTTGACGGCGGCAACGGCAACGTCCGAACCGGCGGGAGCCGACTTGGCAGCCTTGTCCAGCGCGCTGGCAACACCCTTGTTCAGCTCGGCAACCTGGCCTTCGAACAGCTTGGAAACTTCTTCCTGGCTCTGCGAGGTGATTTCGTACACGCTGCGGGTGTAGGCGACGGCCTTTTCAACGATCGGCTGGGCCAGCGAAGCTTGCAGGTTGATCAGTTCCTGCACGTCCTTGACTGCCAGGATGGCCTTGGTGTTGGCCACGCCGTCTTCGAGGATCGAACGGGCGGTGTTCAGGTTCAGGGCGGCAAGACGCTCGGCGCTGGCGAAAGCGCTGTTGGCCAGGCTCAGCAGGGTTTCAACGTTGGCCTTGTTGGTGGCGGCGATTTGCTCGGGGGTGATGTAAGTGGACATGTATTTCTCCTCAGGATGGCGTGAATGCTCGAAAGTTCAGCAGACTCAACATCGCAGGCTTTGGCCGGAAAGATGTTGCGCTGCAGCACGAAGCGAATTATAAGCCGTCCGCAGTTGCTGTCAACTGAAATTTGTTGCATTGCACAATGAGGGGTCGATAATTGCAGCCTATCGTTGTCTGTTGTGATCACCCGTGATCTTGCCGTGTGCCCTGCACGGCGGTTGCGCCGGGCCCGCATTTTGCTGCCATGCACATGAAACGGGCCAGCTCCGCTGGAGCTGGCCCGGATGCTGCGTGGCAGCAGTGGCTTGTTCGGGGCTGAATTATTCGTGGCTGAAGTCGGGCTTGCGCTTGTCGACGAAGGCCGCCATGCCTTCCTTCTGATCCTTGAGCGCGAAGCTGGAGTGGAACACGCGGCGCTCGAACAGGAGGCCTTCGTTGAGGCTGCTTTCGAAAGCGCGATTGACCGATTCCTTGATCATCATCACCACCGGCAGCGAGTAGCTGGCGATGGTTTCGGCCGCAGCGAGGGCTTCGTCAAGCAGCTTGTCGGCGGGGACGATGCGCGACACCAGACCGGCGCGCTCGGCTTCCTCGACGTCCATCATGCGGGCAGTGAGGCACATGTCCATCGCCTTGGCCTTGCTGACTGCGCGCGGCAGACGCTGGGTGCCGCCGGCGCCGGGCAGGATGCCGAGCTTGACTTCAGGCTGGCCGAATTTGGCGTTGTCGGCGGCGATGATGAAATCGCACATCATCGCCAGTTCGCAGCCGCCGCCGAGGGCAAAGCCTGCCACTGCGGCGATCACCGGTTTGCGGCAGGTCTTCACCCGTTCCCAGTTGCGGGTGATGAAATCGCTCTTGTAGGCGTCCATATAGGACAGGGTGGCCATCGCACCGATGTCGGCACCGGCAGCAAAGGCTTTTTCCGAGCCGGTGATGACGATCGCGCCGATGTTGGCATCGGCTTCGAAGGTGTCGATGGCAGCGCCGATCTCGTCGACCACCTGATCGTTGAGGGCGTTGAGCGCCTTCGGACGGTTGAGGGTGATCAGGCCGACGCGGCCACGGGTTTCGGCGATGATGAGTTCAAAGCTCATGGTGACTCCCTGGGTTGTGTTGTGTTTGAGGGTTGGATGGAATCAAGGCCTGGCGCCAGCGCTGGCGTCATTCTTGGGCTGGATGACGGCGCGTACGCGACCGTCGCCGGCGGGTTTGGCGCCGGGTTTGCTTGCCGGCGCATTGCTGGCAAGATAATTTTCGGTGATCGCGTCGTATTCGATGAAGGCGCCACGCACCTCGTCACCGCCGCTGCTCACCCGTGCGCGATTGTAGAGGCGGGCTTTCTCATTGCGGCTGTCGTATTCGATGCGCTCGGCTTCGCCTTCGACGTAGCCGTCGCCCGCTTCACGCTTCTGGCGGAAGGTGGCGAGCCGGCCGGCGCTGGCGGTGGCGACACCGTTCTGGAAGCCGGCGGCATCCTGAGTGACGACCAGCTTGTCACCCTTGATCAGCAGGCTGCCCTGGCTGAGGATGACGTTGCCTTCGAAAACGTGCACCTTGTTGCGGTCATCGACGCTCATCTGGTCGGCTTCGATATTGACCGGTTGCTTGCGGTCGGCGCTTTCGGCCTGGGCAGGCAGGGCGAACAGGCAGGCGCTGATCGTGCTGAGCGTGCTCAGCGCGATCAGCAGCGGGAATCGGGTCATGGTGCGGCGGGTCATGAGGCAGATCCTTGACGGGAGGGCGTGCGGGGCGGCATATGCACGCGCACCTGGTCGATGAGTTCAAAATTGCCGAACAGATTGTCGGCGCGCATGCCGAGAGCGGTGGCGCGGCTGTGCTCGCGGCGCAGCTCGACTGGCTGCGTGCTGTGCGCACGTTGTTCGTCCGGCCAGATTGTCAGCGCGGCGGTATCCAGTTCCAGCGCCGGGCTGTCAGCGGTCTGCGGGCGGCGGATGCGAACCTCGTCGATCAGCTCGACCTGCTCGCCGCCTGGCAGCACTTCGCCGCGGGCTGCGGTGATGAAAGTGTCGCGCTCGCCTTTGTGCAGACTCAGGCTGGGCGCTTCGAGCACGATCACGTCGCGATCAGGGAAGTGGCTCAGACTGCGAGCGTGCAGCTCGTAGCTCGGCCGGCCATCTTCGTCATGACCGCGGATGCGGGTCTCGGTGGCAGTGAAGTCCGGGCCGCCGTGCAGTTGCATTGATGGCACGGTGTCCTCGACCCGGGTGAAGCGTTCCAGCCAGACCGAGACCGCCGCGAGCAGGGCGAGCGCGAACAGGGGATACAGACGGTAGAAGCTGCCGAGCTGGCTGCTCATCTCAGATCACCTTGGCGCGCATGAGGTCGTGGGTATTGAGTGCGCCTTGCAGCTCGCCGGCGGGGCCGACCACCAGCAGCTGGCTGATGCGGCGCTCTTCCATCAGCTGTGCCGCAGCGGCAGCGAGTTCGTCGGCATCAATGCTGCGTGGGTTCGCCGTCATCACCGACTGCAAGGCGGTGGTGCGTACATCAGCGCCTTTTTCCAGCGCGCGGCGCAAGTCGCCATCGGTGAAGATGCCGATGGGTCGGCCGTTGGCATCCGCCACAGCAGTCATGCCCATGCCGCCGGCAGTCATCGCCAGCAGCGCGGTGGTGAGTGCTGCATCGGCCGCCACCATCGGCACGTCCGTCGCCGGACGCATCACGTCGCGCACCCGGGTGAGCAGACGGCGACCCAGCGCACCGCCAGGGTGGGAGCGGGCAAAGTCTTCGGCGCCGAAACCGCGCGCATCAAGCAGGCAGACTGCGAGCGCATCGCCGAGCGCGAGCGCGGCAGTGGTGCTGGCAGTGGGCGCGAGATTGAGCGGACAGGCTTCTTCGGCGACGGTGGCATCAAGATGGGCGTCCGCAGCCAGCGCCAGCGGTGAACCGGGGCGGCCGGTGATCGCCACCAGCCGTGCGCCCTGGCGTTTGACCAGCGGCACGATGGTGAGCACTTCCTCGCTGCTGCCCGAGTTGGACAGTGCGATCACCAGATCGTCGGGCGTGATCATCCCCAGGTCGCCGTGTGCCGCTTCGGCGGCATGGACGAAATAGGCCGGGGTGCCGGTACTGGCCAGGGTGGCGGCGATCTTGCGCGCGATGTGGCCCGATTTGCCGATGCCGGTGACGATCACTCGTCCCGGACAGTGCAGGACGAGTTCGACCGCGCTGACGAAATCAGCGCCCAGTCGCTCGCCCAGCGCGACGATGGCATCGGCCTCAATGCGGAAAACACGGCGGGCGAGGCTGAGGCTGGGATGTTCGGCGGCAGTCGTCATGGGGCGAGGGAGGCGAAGGGGATGAAGACAGGAAGGCAGTGCTTGCTGGCAAAGCAGAGATTGTATACCACCATGACGCCAATCCCTGGACTGTCCTGCGCCTTGTCTGAGTGCGACTGCTCGAGCAAGAAGAAGATTTTGATTTTCCGTGGGTTCGGGGCCATGCCCCGAACAAGCGTCCGGTGTAGCACCAGCGTCTGCAAGCCGGGGCATGGCCCCGGCGCCACAAGACCCCGGGCCATGCCCCGGATTTTCTTTCTGCTACAGCCGCGCGCACACGGTATAGGCCTGGTCATCGTCCAGGGTGGCGGCAGTGATCGCGGTGAGCGCGCTGCCACTGCCGCTGCCGGCGCGCACTGAACCGCTTGCCGGGTCGCCATCGTCGAGTTGCTGGTCGAGCTGACGCACCAGCTTGCCGGGAATCGCCGCCGAACACACCAGTACATTGCCTTGCAGACCGAGCACGCTGCTGCTTTGCACGCCCAGGCGGCCGCCCATCGCATTGCGTGGCAGATAGTCTTCGGCAGTGGTGACGGTGCTGCCGCTGGCCAGTTCGGCGAGGCGGACGTGTTGCCAGAACAGGAAGCTTTCACTGCTGCTGCTGTCATCCCAGTTGCCATCAAGCAGACCATTGCCGTTGCCGGCGGTGGTGCAACTGGCCGCGCCGGCACAAAGATGACCGGTCGCGCGCAGATCATCGCCGGGCAGCGCGCGGAAACGATCCTGATAGACGTGCACCAGCGCCGGCAGACTGCGGAAGTCCTGAGCGAGATTCTTCACCTTGGCACTGTCGATCAGGGACTGGCCCTTGAGGACGCCGCCGAGCAGCAGGCCGATGATCAGCAACACCACGGCGAGTTCGACGAGGGTGAAACCTTGTTGTGCGCGTTTCATGATGCTCTCCTTCGGTGGGTAAGTCAGTGAGTCAGTGAGGCGGCGATGCTGCCGCAGTGGAAAACTCACAGCCTGCCGCCCTGGGCAAGACGGGCGAGCAGCAGCGGTCGCCCCAGCCAGCGCAACAGGTCATCAAAATCAGCTTGTTCCTCGCCGCTCTGGTAGTGAAGCTGGGCAGGGTTATGGCTGGCGTTGCGACCGTCGCCGTGGCGGTTGGCGCCCAGCGAGAACACCAGCGCCACTGCCTGCGAGTCGACCAGGGTCAGGCGCAGGCCTTGATGGTCGAATACCTGCAGATTGCTGCGTGGCAAGGTGGTGGCCTGGATCTGCGCTTCGGCAAAGCCGGCATCGACCTGATAGCGCCAGCGTTGTCCCCAGGCGTCGGTGGCGCCCACTCCCAGACTGCGCCAGGGCAGTTCGCCAGGCTGGCTGAAATCGCAGGGTGGTGCAGGCGCAATGCCGTCCGCACTGCCGCCGGCTGCTGAAGGTGGGCTTGGACAGGGCAGCTGGCCGTAGATGAGGGCGTGGCCGACCAGGGCGAGTTCGATCTCGTCCAGCTGATCGCGGGTGAGGCGCTGCTGGCTGGCCTGCAGGCGACTGCTGAGTGGCAGCAGGCTGCCGGCAGCGAGCAAAGTAAGCACCAACAGCACGACTGCCAACTCGGCGAGGCTGAAGCCACGCTCGGCGTCGGAGCGCCGGGGCAGGCGGCAGCTGGACGCAGGTTTCAGCGCGTTTTTCAGGATATGCATTGGATCACATCCTCGCTGGCAGGCTGATCAGTGTTGGCAGGCGCGAAGACCGTTGCGCCGCGAAAACGGGGGATGCCGGCGAGCAGGTTGGTCGGGTTGTTGCCTTCAAGATACTGGGCCGGATCGGCGCGCTCGGCAGCGCTCAGCCGTTGCTGGCGCTGCGGGCCGCTGTCGATGCGCTCGCCGCCGAACAGCAGCACGCCACGGCACCAGGCGAGAAAATTGCCGGCAGCGTCGAGTTGCTCAATGCAGCGGTCGCCAGCCGGGCACAGGGCGAAGCGGAACTGGTCACGCCAGTTGTTGTGAGCCAGCGTCGCTTCGGCATCAATGCCCAGAACGTTCGCTGCTGGCAGCAAACCATGGCGAAGCAGGCCGTTGTTGCTGGACGTGCTGTGGCTGTTGATGAAAGTTGCATCGCCGAGGCGCTGGGCGAGGGCGTCCGCCGCAGTGCGGGTGATCTGCTGGATATGTGCGGCGAAATCATTGCGCCGACGCAGAACGGCGAAAAGGTCATCGACACTCAGCCAGCTCAGCAGATCATTGTTGTCGTTGCTGCCGCTCAGGCCGTGGGTGAGCTGCCAGCTGCCGTCGGCAAGCGGTGTGAGTGTGCTGTCGACGAACTGCGACCAGGCCAGCGTCGCGTCGCTGGCGCCACGACAAGGCTGGCCAGCCGGTCGGTGCTGGCCTTCGTGTCCGCTGCCGGGCGCGATCAGCAGCGCGATGGCGCGTGCGTCGGCGCCGGGCAGGGTGATCGGCTGGCCGTGCGTATCGCGCACGCTCAGCTGGCCGGGACTGTCCCAGTTGAGCACCAGCGGCTTCGGATTGTGCTTGACGCTGCCAGCGACGACGTACCACAGGCATTCCTGGCTGCCGCTGGTCGGCGAAGACAGGGCAAGCGTGCGCCAGGGCAGGCGGCCGCTGGCGGGCGCATCCCGCATGCCACATCCCAGACTGCTTGAGCCGCTGTTGCTGCCATCGGGGCAGGGCAGATAGCCGTAATCCTGGCCGGGGTGACGTTCGAGATAACTGATCGCATGGGCGAGAAGGGCTGCGCGGGCGCGGGCCAGTGCGGCGGCGTCTGCGCGCTGGGCCTGTGCACGCCAGCGTTGTTCGAGATTGCCGTGAGCAAGCAGACTCAAGGCGCCTGCACCGATCCCGAGTGACAGGGTGAGCAGCAGGACGAAGCCGCACGCCTGCCGTGGCGGATGCCGTGGGCTGCTTGCAGTGTTGGTGATTGCTTTCATGGCGCAGCTCCGGCCGCGTCTTCTTCTGCTTTTTCTTCCGCGATCAAGGCCGCGTTGGCCGCATCCGTCAGCCAGTGGTCGCCGGCACGGATGGGCGCTTGCGCCGTGTGTGCGGACAGGGCGGCCGCAGTGCTGGTCAGCTCCAGTGCCGGATAAGGCGCCAGGCGCAGTCCTGCGGGCAGCTGATGGTGCGCTTTGCCATCGAGCCAGACCACGGTCTGTCCTTTGGTGCTGCGCAACAGGCCGTTGATCCGCACTGCGCGATCGGCGACAGCGATGGCTGGAAGCCCGGAGGACAGCGGCGGGGGCAAGTGGGCAGCGTCTGCCGGGTCGCCGTCTGCTGGAGGCGCAAGCGTGATCGCCTCGCCGCTGGCAACCGGGGAGAGTTTGTGCAGCAAAGGCGGATTGAGGAATTGCCGTCCGGCCAGGGAACTGGCGTCCGGTGGCAGGGCAAGCGGCAAACCGAGGCTGGCAGCGAGGGTGCTGGCCATCGCATACAGTGGCTTGCGGCGGACGAAGGCGGTACCTGGCGCTGTTGCAGGACAGGGCCAGCTCAGGGCGTGCAGCAGGCGTGGCGCATCGTGCTCCAGCCAGTAGTGCAGCAGCGGGTCGATGCTGTCGGCAGCCGTTTCAGTTTCCTGGCTGACCGGAAAGTGTGCGAATGCTGCGCGCACGACGGTCGGATCCAGTCTCGCTGGCTGATGGGCGAGGCCGGCGCCAGCCAGAGCTTGCTGCCAGTGGACCAGGCGGGCCTGGGGGACAAGCAGACAGATTTCCGGCTGCAGCGTGCGGCGGTCGGTGAGCAGCAGTTCACGTGCATAGTCGAAGGTGCGGGCAAGTTCGCTGCAGACCTGCTCGGCGCTGAGCTCGGCAGCCAGCGTGCGCACCAGCCGTGGCTGGCCACGGTCGGCGAGGATGAAGCGGATGGTTTGGCTGCCAAAGCTGAGGATCAGCACTGCGCCAGCAGCGGGTTCGTCACCTGCTCGCTTGGCAACCGAGGAGCGCGAGCGAAGCTGCTGGCGAAGGCTGACAAGCCCGGCAGCACGCTTGGCGCTGCAATGGTGGGCGATGAGCGCGCTGGCAGCGACCACCGCTTCAATGCGGGCCTGGTGCTGTGCCAGCGCCTGAAAAATCGCTTGCAGACGTTGCGGGCGATTGAGACCGGCAAACAGCATGCGCTGCCGTCGGCCGGTGCCAGCTTCAAGCAGGCAGGCGCGGGCGAGCGCAGGATCATCGAACCAGTGCTGCAGGCGGCGGGCGATGAGGGCACGGCCGTCCTTGCCGCGCAAGGCGGGCAGCTCTTCGACAAAATGGCTTTCGTCATCAAGATCGACCAGCAGGCGCCAGCGTTGCCGTTGCGGCCTGCTGTTCAGCCATTGGGCAAAGCTGCTGCAGTCGGGATCATCGTCGATACTGAAACGGATGATTTGTGCAGCTTGATCACGACCGGGCAGGATGAGCTCGATCCTGCTGCGGCAGATCTGCAGCAGCGCGGGAGGCGATGCGAGAAGCGGCGCGAGGCGGGCAAACATGGGCTGTACTCCTCATGCTGGCAGACGGGTGACGAGCTCGTAGACCGGCCCGAGCACTGCGCTGGCAATCCACAGCAGCAGCAAGCCGAGCACGATGGTGAGCAGTGGTTCGAGCAAGGCCTGCAGGCGGCCGATCGCATGGGCGATGTCGCACCGATAGAGTTCGCTGAGTTTGGTGAGCGCTTCGTCGAGGCGGCCGCTGTGCTCGCCGACGCTGAGCATGGTTTCGACCAGCGGCGGGAAAAGGGCTTCAGCGGCGAACGCTGCGCTCAGTCCCTGTCCCTGTTCGATGCGCTGACGTGCTCCGTGCATGCCGCTCTGCAGGACACGGTTGCGGGTGGCGTGCGCGGCCAGTTCCAGTGCATCGAGCAGGTTGATTCCGGCAGCGTACAGTCTGGCGAGCATTGCCATGATGCGGGCGAGGGCGATCTTGTTGAGCAGGACGCCGAACAGCGGCAGCTGCAGCAGCCAGCCGTCGAGCCGCTCGCGCGCTGTCGGCTGCAGGCCGAAGATCAATCCGGCGGCGATCACCAGCAGCGCCAGGGCGCCGAGCAGCTGCAGGCCGTGGTCGAGGGTGAATTCGGACAGCGCCAGCAGGCTGCGGGTCTGCCAGGGCAGCGCGAGCTGGTTGCTGCGGAACAGTTTTTCCAGCTCGGGTACCACTGCGGTGAGTGCGACGATGAGGGTGAACAGCAGGATGCTGATCAGGATCAGTGGATAAATCGCCACCCGCTGGGCGTAGCGCGCCAGTTCGTCTTCTTGTTCGAGGCTGTTGCCGATGTCCTGCCAGGCGCGGGCCAGGTCGCCGCTGGCTTCGCCAGCGCGCAGCAGGGCGAGCAGATTGGGGCTGAAGACCTGCGGCTGGCGTGCAGCGGCTGTCGACAAGGGCAGACCGTTTTCGATGTCGGCAAGCAGAGCGCTGGCGAGGCCGCAGGCCGGCGTTGCAGTGCTGCGGGTGCCGACCGGCTTGCCCAGCGCACGCAGGCTGTCTACCGGCGGTACGCCGGCGTCAAGCAACTGACTGAACTGAAAGCAGAAACTGATCAGCAGCGGGCGTGGCAGACGGCGCAGTCCAGGCTGGAACAGTGTGCCCAGACTGAAGGTGCTCACCGCTTCGGCGCGGATCAAGGCCAGCCCCTGGCTGGAGAGCTGCTGTTCCACTTCAGCGACACTGCTGGCGCTGAACTGGCCACGGCAGAGTTCGCCGCAGGCATCGAGGGCGCGATAACGGAAAGTCTTCATGACGCTTCTCCTTCGCTGCGATCCGGTCTGACGGTGACGCCCAGATCGACGACGCGCGCGACTTCGGCAAACGAGCTCAGACCGGCAGCGATGCGGGCAAGGCCGGCCGCAGCCAGGCTCTGGTGGCCAGTGCGCTGCACTTGTCGGCGCAGTTCGGGCAGGCTGGCGCCGCTACCGAGCAGGGTGTCGAGTTCCTCATCGAAAGCCAGCAGTTCGAGCAGCGCAAGGCGACCGTGATAACCGCTGAAATTGCACGCCTGGCAGCCCTTGGCCTGATGGACCTGCTCGGCTTGGCAGTGATGGAAGGCGAGCAGTGCTTGCTCGCTGGCAGTGGGGATGGCTGGCTGACGGCAATGCAGGCACAGCCGGCGCACCAGGCGCTGGGCGAGGATGCCGCTCAGATTGCCGGCAAGCAGATCGGCACGCAGGCCGATGTCGAGCAGGCGTGGCAGGGCGCCGAGAGCGGAGTTGGCGTGCAAGGTGGTGAACACGCGGTGGCCGGTGAGCGCCGCGCGCAAGGCCATGTGGGCAGTGTCGGCATCGCGGATTTCGCCGATAAGGATGATGTCAGGGTCCTGGCGCAGCAGGGCACGCACGCCGTCGGCAAAGCCGAGCCGGCTGTGTTCTCCAATCATGCTCTGGCGGATCTGGGCGAGCGGGTATTCGACCGGGTCTTCCAGGGTCATGATGTTGACCTGCTCGCGGTTGAGGTGCTGGAGGATGGAGTACAGCGTGGTGGTCTTGCCGCTGCCGGTCGGGCCGGTGACCAGGATCAGGCCTTCAGGACGGGCGAGCATGCGATCGAGCGCCTGCTGTTGCGCCGGGCTGAGTTCGAGTGCGCTCAGCGGCACGATGCCTTTGTCGCGGTCGAGGATGCGCAGCACGATGTTCTCGCCGTGCAAGGTGGGTTGGGTGGCGACGCGGAAGTCGATCGTGCGGCCACCGAGCGCGAGGCTCATGCGTCCGTCTTGCGGCAGGCGGGTTTCGGCAATGTCGAGGCCGGCAATCACTTTGAGACGCACCGCCAGTTCGGGCCAGAAGCTTTTGTGGATGACGCGGGTCTGGCGCAATGTGCCGTCAATGCGTTCGCGGATGCGCAGGAAAGCGGCTTCCGGCTCGAAATGCAGGTCGGAGGCACCGCGGCCGACTGCTTCGGCAATCAGCGCGTCGACCACTTTCACCAGCGCCTGGCCATGCGAACTGTGCTGGTTCTGTTGGCCGGCCGCGAGTCCTCTGGCGGCGCTTTCCAGATCGGCGAGCAAGGCTTCGGCTGGACGAGTGTTGCCGTAATGGTGCTCGATGGCGCGTTCGAGTTCGGCACTGGCAGCAATGCGCAGGCTGATGCGCAGCGCGGGGTCGAGCACTGCCCGCAGGCGATCAAGGGCCACAATGTCGCTGGCGTCGGCGATGGCGACGATGATTTCCTGGTGATTGGACTGCAGGGCGAGCGGCAGCAGGCGGTGGCGGCGAGCGAGCGGATGTGGCACCAGCGCCAGCACTGCCGGGTCAATGAGCATCGTGGCGACGCTCACCCCGGGATGGCCGCTGGCCGCTGCCAGGCTGTCGCGCAAGGCGGCAGCACTGATGAAACCGAGCTCGATCAGGGTTTCGCCCAACGGCTGCGGGCGCTGTTGCTGCTCGTGGCGGGCAATGCGCAATTGCTCCGCGCTCAGCAGGCCGGTGCGGAGCAGCAGCTCGGCGAGGCGCTCCTCTCCGAGCTGCTGTGGGCGAGGGGAAGGTGGTGCGGCCGATGATGGTGTGGCGTCGCTTGGCATCATCGCGCTCCATCCAGCGTCGGGGCCGGCGTGCCATGATCGAGCCAACCGGACAGGGGGCGCAGCGGCCGTGCCGGCAGGCTGCGCGTGTCCGCAGCAGCAGGCTGGGCGAGGAAGCGGTCGTCTGGAAGGTGGCCGGCATAGCTGCGGTAATCGCCGTGCACGCTGGCGTCGTCGATCAGCAAGGGGCGCAGGAAGATCAGCAGCTCGGTGCGGGCAACCTTGTTGTCGCGGCGGGTGAACAGTTCCCCGAGCACGGGTAGCTCGCCGAGCAGCGGCAGGCGGGCAGTGTCGTGATCGATGCGGTCTTCCATCAGGCCGCCGAGCACGGCAATTTCGCCGCTGCGCAGACGCAGCATCGACTCGATCTCGCGGGTGCGGATCTGCGGGACGCGATTGGGAATGTTGCGCAGCGAAGGATTGGGGTCGTCGCGGAAGCCGGCAATGGCGGAGATGGTCGGACGCACGTTGAGGGTGATTTCACCGCTGGCGCTGATCTGTGGCGTCACTGCCATCACCATGCCGACCGAAACCGATTGCGGGGTGGTGGTGGCAGTGATTTTTTCTCGCCGGCTGTCGTCGTATTCGGTGGTGGTGGCGTCGACCAGGAAGTAGACGTATTCCTCCACCACCTTGAGCATTGCGGTCTGGTTGTTGAGCACCGACAGGCGCGGGCTGGAGAGCACTTTCACCGTGCCGAAAGTTTCCAGCAGTTCAAGCTGTAGCTCGCTGCTGGCTGAACTGAAGCTGAGGTTGACAGTGGTGAGACCGCCGCCGTTGCTGTCGACGGTGCGGATGTTCCAGCCCGGCAGCTTGAGCCGGCTCCAGTCCACCCCCTGGCGCCAGCCGTCGGCGAGGCTGACTTCGACGATGGTGGCTTCGATCATCACCTGGCGCCGGGCGGCTTGCTGCACCTGCTGGAGGAAGTGGGCGAGTTCCGTGTGCTGGCGGGCGCTGGCGCGAACCATCAGTACGCCGCTTTCGCGGTTGAGCAGGATGTTGGGCGGCTGGCAGGGCGCGTTGCTGCACTGGCTCGCCTGTTCATTGACGATGGTGTCCACATTGGCGAGCAAAGCATCCCAGAAGTCATTGCGCGAGCGGGTTTCGATCCGGGTCAGCGAGCTGTTGGCGCCGTCGTTGCCGCTGGTCTGTCCCGTGGCAATCTGGGTGCTGGTCGCCACCTGCGCTTCCATGCTGCGGCTCAGATTGACGTAGTCGACCGCGTAGCTGCGCAGGAAAGGGAGATCGGGTTCGATGCTGAGGTGCTTGTCGCTCAACTGATAACGGATCGGTGCCTGGCGGGCAATGCGTTGCAGCAGCTGTTCCAGGGTCTGATCGATGGCGTGCAGGCTGACTTCACCTTCGAGTCCGGGATGAAGGTCGAGGTTGAGCCCGGCATCACGACCGATGGCGAGCAGCAGCTGGCGCAACGGCAGGCTTTCGACCGAGATCGAGTAGGTCGGCTCAGGTGGGCCGGGTGGTGGGGTGAGTGGTGGCGCTGGTGGCGTTGGGGGCGTTGGGGACCTTGGTAATGCTGGCGGCGGGAGAGCGGCCGGAAGCTGCTCGGGCGGGACGGTGGCTGTTGCTTGCAGGTCTCGCGTCTGTGCGTCTGCTGCCCTGTCGGAGCCGTTCAGCGCAGCGTCGGCGTCAAGATGACCACGCAGCGCTTCAGCGGGCGGCAGGGGCGCGCAGCCGCTGATCAGCGTCAGCAAGGTCGCAAGCAGCAGGAGGGTTAATGACGTCAGGGTAGGCATGTTTCAATGCTAATGACATTAACAGAAGAAGTAAACATGCTTTTGGAATTATTTTTCCTTGTCCGGGCGCGACCGCTGAGGAAAGCAGCGTGTTTCGCTTGGTCGTGGGCTCGGGGCCATGCCCCGAGCAAGCGCTCGCTGCAGCACCAGCGCCTGCAAGCCGGGGCATGGCCCCGGCACCACAAGAAAAGCCATCGTCAGCCGGGTCGGCGGCGCAGTGCTGGGGGCAGGGTTCTGGCACCACAAGAGAAACCTGCGCTCAAAAAAGGACGAAGGGATGCAGGAGGCGTTCATGCGACCGCACAGGACAGGACTCGTCCGCTTTTTTCTTCTTCAATCAGTCTGTTATAATGCGCGGTTTTCATCACGAGACTGAACGCCGTGACTGCCGAGCCGGGGCCGGGTGCGCCTCTTGTTTCCTTGCGGGATGTGCATTTCGCCTATGGTGCGCGTGCGGTGCTGCGTGGCATTGATCTCAGCGTCCATCGTGGTCAGGTGGTGGCGATCATGGGCGGCAGCGGCTGTGGCAAGACCACCCTGCTGCGCCTGATCGGCGGTCAGCTGAAAGCCACTGCGGGTGCCGTCGAGGTCAATGGCGAGGAAGTTGGTCATCTGCGGGCGCATGAGCTGTATGCGATGCGTCGCCGCATGGGCATGCTGTTCCAGTTCGGTGCCTTGTTCACTGACATGAGCGTGTTCGACAACGTTGCGTTTCCGCTGCGCGAACACACGCGCCTGCCGCCGTCGATGATCGAGGATCTGGTGTTGATGAAGCTGCAGGCAGTCGGCCTGCGTGGCGCGGCGCAGCTGCGTCCGGGCGAACTGTCCGGCGGCATGGCGCGCCGGGTGGCGCTGGCACGCGCGGTGGCGCTTGATCCGACGCTGATTCTGTATGACGAACCTTTTGCCGGGCTGGATCCGATTTCGCTCGGCATCGTCGGCCAGCTCATCCGTCGTCTCAATGATGCGCTCGGTGCCAGTTCGGTAATGGTCACCCACGATATTCACGAATCGCTCGACATTGTCGATTACGTGTATTTCATTTCCGAAGGTCGCATCGTCGGCGAAGGCACGCCGGCGCAGATCCGCGCTTCGGAAGATCCTTTCGTGCACCAGTTCGTGAATGCCGAAGCCGATGGGCCAGTGGCTTTCCATTACCCGGCGCCGCCGATCGCCAGCCTGATCGAAGGGGGAGTCTGATGTCGGCACTGATCGCCGGGCTGCGCGAAATTGGTCGTCTCACCATTGACGGGGTGTGGCGCCTGGGTTTTGCCAGCCGTTTCTTCCTTGCGGTCCTGCTTGCGTCCGGGCAGACCTTTACCCGGCCGCGACTGAGTCTGCGTGAGCTGTATTTCAGCGGCGTGCTCTCGCTGTTGATCATTACCGTTTCCGGCCTGTTCGTCGGGCTGGTGCTGGGTCTGCAGGGCTATGACATTCTGCAGCGTTTCGGTTCGGCCGATGCGGTCGGGGTGATGGTGGCGCTGTCACTGCTGCGCGAGCTGGGGCCGGTGATTGCGGCGCTGTTGTTCGCCAGCCGCGCCGGCTCGGCGATTACTGCCGAAATCGGCCTGATGAAGACCACCGAGCAGCTGAAGGCGATGGACATGATGGCAGTCGATCCGATCGCCCGTGTGGTGGCGCCGCGCTTCTGGGGTGGGGTGCTGTCGATGCCTTTGCTGGCAGCGCTGTTTTCGATGATGGGAATTTTCGGCGGCTGGCTGATCACCGTGGTGGTGATCGGGGTCGATGACGGCGCCTTCTGGTCGCAGATGCAGGCCGCAGTCGAATTTGACTACGATGTGGTCAATGGCGTCATCAAGTCTTTCGTCTTTGGTGCAGTGGTGTCGCTGATCGCGGTGTTTGAAGGTTATGACTGCGAGCCGACTGCCGAAGGTGTTTCACGAGCGATCACCCGTACGGTGGTCACTTCGGCGCTGGCGATCCTGGCGCTGGATTTCGTACTAACCTCTTTCATGTTCCGGGGTTGATCATGAGTCGTACTGCACTCGATCTGTGGGTGGGCGTGTTTGTTGCCATCGGCTTTGCTGCGCTGGCTTTCTTGGCCATGCAGGTCGGCAATTTTTCCGGTTTCGGTGGCAAGCAGCATTACCGCGTCGAAGCGGCGTTCGACAACATCGGCGGCCTCAAGGTGCGTGCGCCGGTCAAAAGCGCCGGCGTGCTGGTCGGTCGCGTGCAGTCGATCCGCTTCGACACGCACAGTTACCGTGCAGTGGTGTCGGTGGAAATCGACAGCGGTTTCGAGTTTCCGGCGGATACCACTGCTTCGATCCTCACTTCCGGTCTGCTCGGCGAACAGTACATCGGTCTCGAAGCTGGCGCAGATGTTGAAGTGCTGGCGGATGGTGACCAGATTCTGCTCACCCAGTCGGCGGTGGTGCTCGAAAAACTGATTGGTCAGTTCCTGTTCGACAAGGCCGCCGAGCCGGTCGCACCCTGAGGAGAAGCGGATGAAAGCCGGATTCAGCATTCGCCAGGGCGTGTTGGGCCTGCTGGCAGTCGCTTTGCTCAGCGGTTGTGCCAGCACCGCTTCGCGTGAAGATCCGCTCGAAGGCTACAACCGGGCGATGTACAGCTTCAACGAACAGGTCGATCGTTATGTCGCCCGACCGGCGGCGCGTGCCTACCAGCGCGCGGTGCCGGCAGTGGTGCGCACCGGAGTGGGCAATTTTACCGGCAATCTCGAAGACCCCTGGATCGGGATCAACAACGTGCTGCAGGGCAAGTTTGCCGATGGGCTCAATGACCTGATGCGCTTCGTGTTCAACTCGACTTTCGGTCTGCTGGGGGTGATTGACATCGCCACCCCGATGGGCTTGGTCAAGCATGACGAGGATTTCGGTCAGACCCTGGGACGCTGGGGAGTGGGCGAAGGCGTGTATGTCGTACTGCCGGTGTTCGGCTCGCGCACCTTGCGCGATGCGGCTGCTCTGCCGCTTGATTACATCGCCGAGCACCCTCATATCGACCACGTGCCGACGCGCAACAGTTATGGCGCGCTCTATTTTGTCCACGTGCGTTCGACTCTGCTCGGGGCGGAAAAGACGCTGGACGAAGGCAGCATCGACAAATATGCCTACATGCGTGATTTCTACCTGCAGCAGCGCCGTTACAAGGTTGTCGATGGCAATCTGGCGCCGAACTATGACGAATACGATGATTTTGACGACGAATGATGGTGCGGCCTTTGCCGCACGGGAGAAGTGGATGAAAGTTGCTGCCCTGATGAGGCGTGTGAGCCTGCTGTGCGCGCTGGCTTTGCCGGCGACAGCCAGTCTGGCCGAGGTGGCGCCGGAAGTGCTGGTGCGTGAAGTGACCAGCGAGGTGATCGAGATCGTGCGCAGTGATGCGGCGATCCAGTCCGGCGATGGGGCGCGTGCGCGCGAACTGGTGCGTGAAAAAGTGCTGCCGCATTTCGATTTCCGGCGCATGACCATGCTGGCGGTCGGCCGTGACTGGCGCGAGGCCAGCGCCGAGCAGCAGCAGCGTCTGATCGAAGCTTTCCGCACCCTGCTGGTGCGGACCTATTCCAACGCCCTGACCCAGTACCGTGACGAGCGCATCGAGTACAAGCCGGCGCGTTATGCGCCGACTGACAAGCGGGTGCAGATCAGGACGGAAGTGCGTCAGGCCGGTGCTCAGCCGATCGGTATCGATTACATGCTCGAACGCGGCAATGAGGCCTGGAAAGTGTTTGATGTCATCGTCGCCGGCGTCAGTCTGGTGACCAATTACCGCAGCAGTTTTGCCCAGGAGATCAACCAGAAAGGCATTGACGGTCTGATCGCTTCACTGGAGCAGAAGAATCAGGCCCTTGCCAGCGGGCAGGAAAAATGAGTGAAGGCCTGAAGCCGGCCGTGCTCGTCCTGCAAGGCGCGATCGGCATGGACAATGCTGCCGAATTGCTGGAAAAGGGTCGGCAAGGGCTGGCGAGCGGGGCGCTGATCGTTGATTTTGCGGCGGTGAGCAGTGCCGACTCGGCCGCGCTGGCGCTGATTCTCGACTGGCTGCGCTGCGCGCGAGCGCACAACCATGACTTGCAGCTGCGCAATCTGCCTGCCGGGCTGAGCAGTCTCGCCACCTTGTACGACGTCGACGGCCTGCTGCCGCTCGCCGCCCGCTGAGAGGGCAATCGATGACGATGGCCGCCATCCAGATCGAGGGCGTACGCAAACACTATGGCCGCCTGCAGGCGCTGGCCGGTGTCGACCTGCGCATCGAGCAGGGCGAGTTTTTCGGTTTGCTCGGCCCGAATGGGGCGGGCAAGACCACGCTCATTTCCGCTCTTGCCGGCCTGGTGCGTCCTGACCAGGGGCGCTTGCAGATCATGGGTCATGACGTGATCGGCAATTACCGTGAAGCGCGCCGCCATCTGGGCGTGGTGCCGCAGGAGCTGGTGTTCGACCCCTTCTTTTCGGTGCGCGAACTGTTGCGCCTGCAGTCCGGCTATTTCGGCGTGCGCGGCAATGATGACTGGATTGACGAGGTGCTCGCCGAACTCGATCTGACTCACAAGGCCGACGCCAATACCCGCACCTTGTCTGGCGGCATGAAGCGCCGCGTACTGGTGGCGCAGGCGCTGGTGCACCGGCCGCCGGTGATCGTGCTCGACGAGCCGACTGCCGGCGTCGATGTCGAGCTGCGCCAGGGCTTGTGGCAGTTCGTGCGCAAACTCAACGAAGCCGGTCATACCATCGTCCTCACCACCCACTATCTTGAAGAAGCGGAAAACCTCTGCGGGCGGATCGCGATGATGAAAGCGGGCAAGGTGGTGGCGCTCGATACCACCGCCAATCTGCTCCACCGCTTCGCCACTCACAGCCTGCGGGTGCGCGTCGATGATGATGCGCTGGCGCTGGCGCAAGGCGGCTACCGGGTCGAAGGCGGCTGGATCGAATTCACTTTTGATGACTACGCTGAAGTCGAGCCTTTGCTGAGTCGCTTGCGTCAAGCCGGGCTGCGGCTGCAGGAGTTGCAACTGGGCGAGCCCGATCTTGAACGGGTGTTTGTGGAGATCATGCACCGTGTCTGAATCGAGTTCCGCTGCTTCGACGGGCGTCGGCAGGCAGCTGGCGCCGATGGTGGAGGCGACGCCGTTCACCGGTTTCCGTACCCTGCTGTACAAGGAGCTGCTGCGTTTCTGGAAAGTCGCTTTCCAGACCGTCGCTGCGCCGGTGCTCAATGCGCTGCTCTATCTGCTGATCTTTTCCCACGTGCTCGACCGTCATGTCACCGTCTATGGTGGCGTGCCCTACACCGCTTTCCTGGTGCCGGGACTGGTGATGATGTCAGTGTTGCAGAACGCTTTTGCCAACAGCTCGTCGTCGTTGATCCAGAGCAAGATCACCGGCAACATCATCTTCGTGCTGCTGCCGCCGCTGTCTTACCGTGCGTTTTACCTGGCCTATGTGCTCGCCGCCAGTCTGCGCGGCCTGATGGTCGGTGTCGGCGTGCTGCTGGTGTCGCTGGCCTTCGCCGAGCTGCAGCTGCTCAAGCCCTTGTGGGTGCTGACCTTTGCCCTGCTGGGAGGGGCGATCATGGGTTCCTTCGGCGTCATCGCCGGGATCTGGGCAGACAAGTTCGATCAGCTGGCCGCTTTCCAGAACTTTCTCATCATGCCGCTCACCATGTTGTCGGGCGTGTTCTACTCGATCAATTCCCTGCCGCCGCTGTGGCAGCAGCTGTCCCATCTCAATCCTTTCTTCTACATGATCGACGGATTCCGCTACGGATTCTTCGCTCAGTCCGATACTTCGCCCTGGCTCGCCCTTGCGGTGGTGACCGGTTGTTTCCTCTTTTTGTCAGCGCTCACCCTCGCCATGCTGGCGCGGGGTTACAAGCTGCGTTCCTGAAGGTGCCTCATGTTTCAAGCAAGTGAAATCAAGCGTCTCATCGAGCAGGGCATGGCCTGCGATTTTGTCGCCATCGAAGGCGAGGACGGTGTCCATTTCACCGGCATCGTGGTCAGCAGCGAATTTGCCGGCAAGCCGCGGGTGCGCCAGCATCAGGCGGTGTATGCCACGCTGGGCAAGCTGATGGGCCATGAAATCCATGCCCTGCAGTTGCAGACTTTCACCCCTGAGCAGTGGCAAGTGGCGCGCGGCGAACTCGGTCTGTGAGCGCTGTCCATGGATAAGCTCCTCATCGAAGGCGGTTTCCGCCTGGAAGGTGAAATCGCCATTTCCGGCGCCAAGAATGCGGCTTTGCCGATTCTCTGCTCGGCCCTGCTGTGCAACGGGCCGGTCAGCTTTACCAACGTTCCCGAGCTGCATGACATCGCCACCCTGCTTGAGCTGATCGCGCAGATGGGCGTGAAGGTCGAGCGTGCCGGCGAGCGGGTCAGCATTGATGCCAGTCAGGTGCACAATCCGGTAGCACCTTATGAGCTGGTGAAGACGATGCGGGCTTCGATCCTGGTCCTCGGCCCGCTGCTGGCGCGCTGTGGCGAAGCGCGGGTGTCGCTGCCCGGTGGCTGTGCGATCGGTGCCCGGCCGGTCGATCAGCACATCAAGGGCCTGCAGGCGATGGGTGCTGATGTCCGCGTCGAGCACGGCTATGTGCTGGCCAGGGCGAAGCGCCTGAAAGGCGCTCGCCTGCTCACCGACATGGTGACCGTCACCGGCACTGAAAACCTGATGATGGCGGCGACGCTGGCAGAAGGCGAGACGGTAATCGAGAACGCGGCACGCGAACCGGAGATCGTCGATCTGGCCAACTGCCTGATCAGCCTGGGCGCACGCATTTCCGGCGCCGGCACCGACGTGATTCGCATCGAAGGCGTGCCGGCGCTGCACGGCGGTGAATACCGCGTGATGCCGGACCGCATCGAAACCGGGACCTATCTCTGTGCGGCGGCGATCACCGGCGGCCGGGTCGGCCTCACTGGTGCCAATGCCGGGCATCTCGATGTGGTGATCGACAAGCTGATCGATGCTGGCTGCGAAGTGCATTGCGAACGTGATCGCATCGAATTGACCGCGCCCGCACGGCTGAAAGCGGTCAATATCCGCACCGCGCCCTATCCCGGCTTTCCGACCGACATGCAGGCTCAGTTCATGGCGATCAATGCGGTCGCCGAAGGCGTGGCCACCATCCGCGAAACCATTTTCGAGAATCGCTTCATGCATGCAGTCGAACTGCAACGTCTCGGTGCTGACATCGAGATCGACGGCAATGTCGCGGTGGTGAAAGGCGTTGCCGGTTTGCAGGGCGCGAGTGTGAAAGCTACCGATTTGCGTGCTTCGGCCAGTCTGGTGATTGCCGGTCTGGTGGCGGAAGGCTCGACGGTGGTCGAGCGCATCTACCACCTTGATCGCGGCTATGAGCGGCTGGAAGACAAGCTCAATGCGCTCGGCGCGCGGGTGAGCCGGCTGCGCTGAGTC
>JAVEVA010000096.1:0-10264 GCA_034005275.1 Thauera sp.
GGGATGAGCTGGGGTTTTTCAGGCGCAGCGGCGTTGCTGATCGGGGGGGAGCTCGGAGGCGGCTTCCTGATCGACGTAGACCACGGCGTTCGGGTGGTGGTAGAGGATGGAGGCGGGCAGGGATTCAGTGACTTCGCCGCTGAGCAGCTGGGCGATGATCGCGGCTTTTTGCTTGCCGGTTGCCACCAGGATGACTTCCTTCGCGTCCATGATGTCCTGCAGGCCCATGGTGACGGCGTAGGCCGGTACTTCGTCGAGGTGTTCGAAGAAGCGGCTGTTGTCGATGCGGGTCTGCTCGGTGAGTTTGACGACGTGGGTGCGGCTGTCGAACGCGGTGCCCGGTTCGTTGAAGCCGATATGGCCGTTGGTGCCGATACCGAGCAGCTGGAGGTCGATGCCGCCGCTGGCCTGGATGGCTGCCGAGTAGCGTTCGCATTTGGCGTCGAGGTCGGTGTCGCGGCCGCAGGGGAAATGGGTTTTGCCGTGGCCGAAGGGCAGTTTGCCGAACAGATGCTGCGCCATGTAGAAATGGTAGCTCTGCGGGTGATCGGGGTTCAGGCCCAGATATTCATCCAGATTGAAAGTGGTGAGCCCGTCGAGTTGCAGGGCGGTGGCCTGAGCGCAGAAGCTGGCATAGACGGATTCCATCGTGCCGCCAGTGGCCAGGCCGAGGGTGCTGTGTGGCCGGGACAGGATCTGCCGGTGCAGCTGCTGGGCAACGGTCTTGGCGAGTTGCTGGGGATTGGGCAGGATCTGGAGACGGAGCATGGCGGGGGCTTGCAGCGGGACAGGGGATGGGCGCTATTTTATGGCTTTCTGGCCGGGCGCGAATTTTTCTTTGTCTGAAGTGTGAAATTATTGTCGTCGCGCTGGCCTTGAGCGCGCCGAGTTGGTGCTGAAGGTCTGCTGGAGGGCAAAGCCGAGCAGAAGGGCGAGTACCGGGTCGGTGCTTTCGGCCGTGCGTCCGGCGAGAAAGAGCTGTGCGCCTTCGATGAGCAGCAGGCAACTGGCGGCGGCGATTGCGGCGGGTAGTGGTCGTGCGCCGTTGACGTGGATGAGCAGGATGAGCGCGCCGTAGAAATAGCTCTTCTCGATCAGGTTGAGCAGATTGTTGCCCATGTCGCCTTCGAGCATGCCGGTGAATGGAATCCAGTGGAAAGTCTGCGGACTGTTGCGCAGCGCAAAAGGGCTGAAGCCAGAGACGAACAGACTGAGCAACATCAGCACGATGAGCGCGTTCAGGCCGTAGTGACGCTGGAGGAGCGGGCTGGCAGCGAGAGCGAGAGCGAGAGCGAACACATTGCTGGCCGAAATGATGGCGCCGACGATGAACAGCTTGCCGGCGAGGATCAGCAGGCTGGCGACGGCGATCGGAATGAGGCCGGGCGGCTGCTTGAACAGCAGTTTGGTCAACCAGAAGAAAGCCAGCCAGGCGCAGGTGGTGTGCAGGGTGCGGACCGGATCAGGTTGAAGAGTCTGCAGCAGTGGTTTCAGGGCGTTCAACAGGTTTTGCAGGTCGAGCGTGGGAACGAGCGGGAACCACTGATCGCTCAGCCAGCACAGCATTAGCGTGCCGGCAAAGAGCGCCTGGGCGCTATTCTCGCTGCCCAGCGCGGATTGCACTTGCCTCGGCAGCAGGCGCGGCAGCAAGCCGGCGAGTGCCACGCCGATGGCCATGCCGCCGAGGTTGGCGAAGACGTCGACCAGTGCCGGCACCCGGCTGGGTAGCCAGATCTGGATGATCTGCAAGGCCAGTGCCAGCACTGCACCATTGACCAGCAGCCAGACGAGTTGCTGGTGCGGATGATGGCGCTGGCGGGCGAGCAGGGCGGCGATGAAGCCGTACGGGACGAACAGCAGCAGGTTGCCGACCAGGTCGCCGCGACCCATGTTCAGGTTCGGGGCAGTGAACAGCCGGCCGAGCTCTTCCAGACTGCCTTCGTGGGCGGCAAAGCTGAAGGGGTAGAGCGAGCCGTAGCTGATCAGGATGACCAGCAGCCAGAGCAGGGCGCGCACAGTGTTTTTTCAGTCAGGCGGTGCGCTTGCGGACTATGCTCGTTTACACCAGTACCTCGGTAACGGCAGGGTGGCCGAGGAAACGTTGCGGGCTGGCGCTGGCACCATACGCACCGGACTGGTAGATCACCACCAGGTCGCCCGGCTCAGCTGCTGGCAGCTTCATCCGTTCGGCGAGCAGGTCAAGTGGGGTGCACAGCGGGCCGACCACCGAGACGGCTTCGGTGTGCTCGCTGCCCATGCGGTTGCCGATGGCGGTCGGGTAGTTCTTGCGGATCACCTGGCCGAAGTTGCCGGACGCGGACAGGTGGTGATGCAGACCGCCGTCGGTGACCAGATAGGTGTGTTCGCGTGAAACTTTCTTGTCGAGCACCCGGGCGACGTAGAGACCGGCTTCGCCGACCAGGTAGCGGCCCAGTTCGATGACGATTTCCGCTGCCGGCAGAGCGCTGGCAGCTTCGCTGACCAGGCTGGCGAGGTTGGCGCCGATTGGAGCGAGCTCGAGCGGCTGTTCGCCGGGAAAGTAGGGAATGCCGAATCCGCCGCCGAGATTGAGGAAGCGCACCGGTGCCGGCGCGTCGGCAGCGAGGCGGCAGGCGAGGGCAAAACTCTTTTGCTGGGCTTCGATGATCGCTTCGGCTTTCAGGTTCTGCGAACCGGCAAAAAGGTGAAAGCCTTCGAAAGCCAGCCCGGCTTCGCCGATGGCAGCGAGCAACTGCGGCACTTGCTCGGCATCGACGCCGAACTGCTTGGGACCACCGCCCATTTTCATGCCGGAGGATTTGAGCTCGAAGTCGGGGTTGACGCGTACCGCAACCCGCGCCGGCAGGCCGAGTGCTTGCTGGATGTGGGCCAGCAGCGGCACTTCGCGGAAGGATTCGACGTTGATCAGGATGCCAGCTGCGACCGCCTGCTTGAGTTCGGTCTCGCTTTTGCCGGGGCCGGCAAAGCTGATTTCGCGCGGGTCGGCGCCGGCATCCAGCGCCACCAGTAGTTCGCCGGCAGAAGCGACGTCGATGCCATCAACCAGGCCGGCCATGTGGCAAACCAGCGCCGGCATCGGGTTGGCTTTCATCGCGTAGTGCAGCTTCACCGCGCCGGGCAGTGCGGCACGCAGCTGGGCGACGCGGGCGTCGAGCAGGCTGCGGTCATAAGCGTAGAAGGGGGTGCGGCCAACGCGGGCCGCGATGCGGCTCAGCGGTCGGCCGTTGATCAGCAGTTCGCCATTTGCACTGGCAAATTGCGCCATCGGTGCATGAACGGGGGTAGGGCGAGGAGTGGTCATGTTCGCGTGGAGGGAGAGAGGTTGCAGGATCGGGCTTGCAGGATGGAGTGGGGCAGCGTCATCCCTGCGCTGGCGGCTGCGTGTTTTCCGTCATCCCCGCGCAGGCGGGGATCCAGTCGGTGGAGTCTGGATTCCGGGCTCTGCCCTGGCGGGCAGCCCCGGAATGACGGTGGTGGAGCGCTCAGGCATGGGCCGTGTTGGTGGCGATGTTGTGCTCGCGCATCCACAGTTCCATCATCATCAGAATCCACACCATCTCGCCGTAGTAGCCGGGGTGGGCAGGCAGGTGGGTGTTGAGCAGGTTGTCGATGAAGTCGGCGCGGACGATGCCGCGGCCGCGGAAGCTGTTGAGCGCGTCGCTGGCCAGGGCTTTGAGGCCTTCGTGTTCGCAGGCCCAGACGCCGAATGGCAGGCCGAAGCCGTGCTTTTTCTTGGCGATGATTTCGTCCGGCAGGAAGCCGCGCAGGGCTTCCTTGAAGAACCAGCGCAAGGTGAGGCGCTTCAGCTTCCATTCCGGCGGCAAGGTGTTGGCGAAGTCGGTGAGTTCGTCGGTCAGCAGCGGGAAGGCGACATCGACGCCGGCGAGATCGGTGGTGCCGATCACCTTGACCAGGTCGTTGTCGGCAACGGTGAATTTCCAGTCGTAGTGCAGCAGGCGGTTGATGTGGGAGCGGGCTTCGGTGGCTTGCCACACGGCGCGCTGGGCGTGGGAGGGGGCTTCGGTGTCGATGCGGGCGAGGAAGTCGCCGGTGAATACCGTGTCAAAGCCGAGGCGTACCAGCATGTTGTACATGTCGAGACGGTCCGGCATCGGCACCCGCGCCTGTTCGACATAGCTCACGCCCTTTTTCACCAGCGGCAGGCTGCCCATGCCGGGCAGGGACAGGGTCGGTTCGACCACGCCACGGCGCAGCAGGCCGGGAATGTTCTGATACCAGCCGAATACGCGCTGCTTGGCATAGCGCGCATTGCCGCCGAACAGTTCGTCGCCGCCGTCACCGGCGAGCATGCGTTCGATGCCGTCCTGGCGGGCACGAGTGACGCAGATCCAGGCCGGTACGGCGGAGGAGTTGCCAAACGGTTGGTCGTAATGGGCGGCAACCTGCGGGATGGCGCTCACCAGATCGTCGGGGGTGACGTAGTACTCGCGGTGATCGGCACCGAAATGCTTGGCGGCGATGCGGGCGTATTCCATTTCGTCGTAGCCGCTGGCATCAAAACCCATCGAGTAGCTGCGTGCCGGGGTGCCCAGCACCTTGCACAGCATGCCGCTGATCGTCGAGCTGTCGGTGCCGCCGGACAGGAAGCAGCCGACTTCAGCACCTTCGGCGGCGCGGCGCACGCCGTCTTCGACGATCTGCAGGAATTCGGTTTTCGCGCTGGCAAGATCCGGTCTGCTGTTTTCGTCAAACACCGGTTGCCACCAGCGTTCGCTGCGCAGCTCGCCATCGTTCCAGTGCAGCACCTGGCCTTGCTCAAGACGATGAACGCCGGCAAAGATGGTGGTCGGCGCCGGGATCATGTGGAAGAACAGGTAATCGAACACTGCCTGGCTGTTGAGCTCAGGAGTGATGCCGGGGACGCTGTCGGCGCGGTCGGAGAAGTAGAGCTTGCCCGCCTGCTCGGTGTAGCAGATCGGCCAGGTGGCAAAGCGGTCGGTGGCGAGCAGCGCGCGCTTGCCGTCCGCATTGGCAAACACCACGCTGAAGCGGCCGCTTGCCAGCTGCAGGGCCTGGTCGCCGTGTTCGCGGAAAGCGGCAATCCACGCTGCCGCGCTGCCGCGCTGCTGGCGCAGTTGTTCCAGTGCTGCATCCTTGAAGTACACCGCACCGAGTGAAAGGCAGAGATGGCCGCCGTCCTGGAAGACGTCGACATCCGCGCGATAGGCGAGGGCGCCTTGGGGGAACTGTACGCGGGCCAGTCCGCCGGGCAGTTTGATGCTTGCCGGATTGGCATCCTGCGCGGGCTGAAATACACCACTGAAACGTTGTCGCACGCCTTGCTCCCTTCATTCGAACCGGCCAATGATGGCCCAACTGGCTCGAATTATATGTGAGCGAGGTCACGTTCAGGCCCGAACATCAGCGCGGGAGCGGATTCAGCCGCGAATCCGGGGGGTTTTGCCTGGTCCTTTCGCGGATGAATCGGCTCCCACCCTGTTTGGCCTCCCGGCCGGCAGGTGTTGTTCAATCGATGGTTTGCACCGCTCCTGGCAACAGCACCTGATCCGGGGGCAGGGGGCGGGTGCCCAGCGGTAGGCTGAATTCGGCACTGGGACGCAGATCAATGCCATCGATTTCGCCGGCAGAGCTGCTCAGGCTACGCAACAGGCTGGCGCCACGAGGGCGGAAGTCGAGTGTGGCCGGGTCGTGCAGGGCGCCTGGCGGCAGCGGGATGTTGCCGCTGAATTCGCCACTGGCGGTGAGGGTGAAGGCGCCGATGCCGACGCTGAGATTGTTGACGCCGATGATGCGGGTGTCAGCGGGCAGTTTGTCCGTGAAGGTGCGCAGGAACCAGGTGCCGCTGAGACGATCGCTGAGCAAGGTGTTGTGAGCGAGGTAAAGTGCGCTGTCGGGCCAGATCGGCCCTTCGGCGCCGTAGGCGATCACCGCAGGGTTCTGGGTGCTGGCGCTTTGGCCGATGATGTTGCCGATGATCACGCTGTGGCCGCCATTGGGGAGGTCGATTTCGTAAGAGGCTTCGCCGCCGGCGCTGTCGTACAGCAGGTTGTAGCGGATGTCGTTGCGGCGGGCGCGCGACTTGATCAGGTGGCCGTAATGACCCTGGTGAAAGCGGCTGCCGCTGATTTCGAAACGTTTGATGCGGCCTACATAAAGCAGATGAGGCAAGGGACTTTGCTGACGGGGCGCATTGGCAAACAGCGAATCACGCACGATCAGTTCGGTGTCATCGAAATTGGCGGTGAGTAGCCCCATCTGGTTGTCGATGAAGTGGCTGTTACGTACTTCGAGGTGGCCGTGCTCGTGCCGGATGCCGGCACCGTTGCCTCCTTTGGCGCGGGCGCCGCGAAATTCGATGTTGTCGACCAGAAAGTTGCCGTTACGCATCACCCAGATCGCTTTCCCCTCCGCGATCTTGCCGTCGGCGATGAGCACCGGACGTTCGCCGATGCCGCGCAGGGTGAGCTGTTTCTGTCGCCAGACGCAGACATCGGCGCGGTATTCGCCAGGCAGGATGTCGATGGTGTCGCCATCGCGTGCCTGCCGGCAGACATCGCTGATCCGTGGGTAGGGCGTGTCGGGGCCGACCAGCCAGGTGGCAGCTTGCGCAAAGCTCGGCAGCGCGACACCGAGTCCGAGTAGGAGCGGCGCAAGCCGCGAACCAGGGGTGGGTTTCGCGGCGGGGGCTGGTTGGCGATTTGCGCCGCTTCTGGGGGAAGAGCGGGTGGAGGGGTGGGTCATCCGAGCTCGGTAGCCAGGGTCTTGCGGTCGATCTTGCCGTTGGGGTTGCGCGGTAGTGGCGCAGGGCGGACTTCGATCTGGCTGGGCACCATGTAGGCCGGCATGCGTTGGCGGCAGATGGCAAGCAGGGCGGCACGATCGAATTCTTCCACGCTGCCGCTGGCCGGCGTCACCACCACGGTGATGCTGTGTCCCAGGGTGGGGTGATCGACACCGAAAGCGGCACATTCGCCGATCAGCTTGGTGGCGTAGAGGATTTCTTCGACTTCATTGGGGCTGACGCGGTAGCCGGAAGTCTTGATCATCTCGTCGCGACGGCCGATGAAATAGAGGAAGCCTTCTTCATCACGACGCACGTTGTCGCCGGAAAACACCGCAATTTCCGGCAGCACGAAGCCGCTTTGCCGTCCCGGTGCGCGGCTGGGCAAAGGCTTGAAGCGTTCGGCGGTCTTTTCTTCGTCGTTCCAGTAGCCCATCGCCACCAGCGCGCCGCGCTGCACCAGTTCGCCGGGCTCGTTGGGGGCGCATTCGCTGCCGTCTTCGCGCAGCACCAGCACTTCGGCATTCGGAATCGCCTTGCCGATCGAATCCGGGCGGCGGTCGACTTCTTCCGGCGGCAGGAAGGTGGCGCGGAACGCTTCGGTGAGGCCGTACATTAGGAAAGGCCGGGTCTGCGGCAGCATCGAACGCAGCCGGGTGAGGGTTTCGAGCGGCATGCGGCCGCCGGTGTTGGCGATGTAGCGCAGGTGTTCGGTGATGCTCGCGGGCCAGTCGAGGCCGGCAAGCTGAATCCACAACGGTGGCACGGCAGTCAGGCCGGTGATGCGTTCGCGCTCCAGCGCCTTGAGCACATCGCGCGGCATCAGATAGTTGAGCAGCACGACGCGCGCGCCGCTGTGAAAGGCGGTGCTCAGCTGTGAGAAGCCGGCGTCGAAAGACAGCGGCAGCGCAGCGAGCAGGTGGTCGCCGGGATGATTGCCAAGGTATTCGGCGACGCTTTTGCCGCCGCTGACCATGTTGCGGTGCGACAACACCACGCCTTTCGGCCGGCCGGTGCTGCCGGAGGTGTACAGGATGGCGGCCAGATCGCTGTCGATGACCCGCAGGCCGTGGTGCTGGCCGCGATGGGTGGCGATCAGTTCGTCCATCGCATGCACGCTGGCACCGCTCAGGGTCGGCAACGGTGCGGCAGCGCCGCTGAGAATCACGTGACGCAGATCGGGGCAGTCGGCGAGCTCTGCGGCCAGCGCGGCAAAACGCTCGCTGGAGGTGACCAGCACGCGCACATTGCAGTCGCGCAGGATGTAGCCGACCTGTTCGGCTTTCAGAATCGGATTGATCGGCACGAAAGCGCCACCGGCCGCGCTGGCGCCGAACATGGCGGTGACGGTGTCGATGCGCTTGTCGAGATAGACCCCGACCCGGGCGCTGCGCTCCAGGCCGAGTGCATGCAGCGCGCTGGCAAAGGCGTCGACTTCTTCGCTGAGCGCGGCGTAGCTGCGTTCGTCCTTGCCGGCAGCAAGGGCGATCTGTGCAGGATTGCGCGCGGCGCTGAGGTGGATGAGCTGGTGAAGCAGGTGAGCGTCGGTCATGGAGGTCATTCCAGGCAAGGGAAGGCAGGGACAAGCTGTGAACGGTGAGTGTCAGGGGCGTGTTGACGGGGAAATGCGCGAAAGCGACCGTTTTCGTCTGTCTATTCTACAAGCGCAAGGGGCGACTGTTTGTTGGTCAGCGGGTTCTTTCAGGGCAATCGCATGAATGCCTCCTGCATTCCTTCATCGCAGGCTTCGCTTGTGGGGCCGGGGCGATGCCCCCGGCTGGCAGGCGCGGGTGCTGCAACGAGCGCTTGCTCGGGGCATGGTCCTGAGCCCACCAACAATCGAAAGAGGCTTCTTTTTCTGACCTCGAACGGGCTGAAAATCTGCCGAATGGCAGGGTTCTGATGTCATCATGCACTTTTTTCGTCCTGTGCTGCCGTGGAGCTGTTCATCCCTTCGCCCAATTTCGATCTGCGTCCCGCCGGAGAGGCGGTGGTGTTGATCGTCATCCACGCCATCAGTCTGCCGCCGGGTCAGTTTGGCGGGCCGGGGGTGGCGCAACTGTTCACCAACACGCTGGATGCGGCAGAGCACCCTTACTACGCCGGGATTGCTGCCTTGCGGGTCTCGGCGCACTACTTGATTCGTCGTGATGGCCGCCTGATCTGTTTCGTGCCGCCGGAACTGCGTGCCTGGCATGCAGGACAGTCGCAGTGGCGCGGACGTGAGCGTTGCAATGATTTTTCGATCGGCATCGAGCTGGAAGGCGATGATGACACGTCGTTTGCCGATGCCCAGTATCAGCGTCTGAACGCGCTCATTGCCAGACTGCGCGGGCGTTTTCCGATTGTCGACATCCAGGGCCATGCCGATATTGCGCCGGGACGCAAGACAGATCCCGGGCCATTCTTTGACTGGTCAAAGGTGGAGGCTTGCCGGGATTTCGAGCGTTGATGTGGCAGAAAAGTCACACACTGGGACGAAATGACGCGCTGCCGGGGTGAAACGCTTTTGACAAAGTGCTTTGGCAGAAATAGAATTCGCCAATTGTTGCTGTGCAGCAATTCAATTTGATCATCTTCGGTGCGGCGCACTCCACCCTTTGAAGTGCGCAGTTTCATGGACGCACGCACCGCGGGGCTGATCGTCTGGTTGCGACGATTGGCTTGAATACCCCTGGCGACCGAGTTCAACTGTTGGGTTGGCTGCCGTGACCATGGCGCTGGCCCTGTCTCCCGCCCACAAGGCGGGAGACCACCCTCTTGCAGCAATGTGAGGGTGAGCAGGGGCTCAGGCCATAGCACGGAGGACACCATGAAGCTCGCAACTCGATTTACTGCCCTGCGATTTACTGCCTTGGGCGCTGCGCTCAGGCGCCACACTGGCCTTGCCGCATTCGGACTGGCCCACAGCGCCCTGTTTACCGTTGGAATTGGTGGCATTGTTGCTTCGGCCACCGATGAGCAGGCATTTCGCGTCAGTCATGCCGACGTGCGTTTCACCGGCAAGGCTGCGGCGGCGGAAGCCTATGCTCTGGTGGCTGGCGATGACGAACACGCTCAGCCGGGTTTGCACCAGGCGAAGTCACCCATCCGGATTGCTGCGCTTTCGCCCTCGCCTTCCGGCACCAAGGGGCTGGGCCTGCAGGCTTTTGATCCCTTTGCGGACGACGGTGCCGAGCTGTCGCCCGAGATGTCGCGAGTACGTGACTGGATCAGCGATACTTACCGGGTTTCCGGCAAGGCACTTGAACCCGCGCTGCTTGCCGCAGAAGAGTCGGCCGAAGAGCACGGCTTTGACCCGCTGCTGATCGTTGCCATCATGGCCGTCGAATCCAGTTTCAATCCCAAGGCCGAGAGTCATATGGGAGCGCAAGGTCTGATGCAGGTCATTCCGCGTTTCCACCAGGACAAGATCGGTGCCGGCCGTGACAAGTACGCCCTGTTCGATCCGGTGCTCAACGTACGCGTTGGTACCCTGGTCCTGCAGGAAGGCGTGCAGCG
>JAVEVA010000018.1:0-46802 GCA_034005275.1 Thauera sp.
CCGCTCGAGGCGCGGCGATACGCGGGCGCATCTGGATCTTCAGCAGCCTGCGGATGGTCGATGATCTCGTCCAGCAGGCGGCGATAGTGGGCAGTGATGTTCTTGACGTAGGCGAGATCCTTGTAGCGACCTTCGATCTTGAACGAGCTCACCCCGGCAGCGGCCAGCGCGCGCAGATTGGCGCTCTGGTTGTTGTCCTTCATCGACAGCATGTGCTGCTGACTGGCGACGGTGTGGCCGTCCTTGTCCTTGAGGTCGTAGGGCAGGCGGCAGGCTTGCGAACATTCGCCACGGTTGGCGCTGCGCCCGGTGTGGGCATGGCTGATGTAGCACTGCCCGGAAAAAGCGACGCACAGCGCGCCATGGACGAAGTATTCGAGCTGGCAGTCGGTGGCGGCAGCAATCTTGCGGATGTCGTTGAGCGACAGCTCGCGGGCGAGCACGATCTGCGAGAAGCCGACATCCTGCAGGAAGCGTGCCTTGGCAGCATCGCGAATATCAGTCTGGGTGCTGGCGTGCAGCTGGATCGGTGGCAGATCGAGTTCGAGCAGGCCCATGTCCTGCACGATGAGCGCATCGGCGCCGGCTTCGTACAGCTGCCAGATCAGCTTGCGTGCCGGCTCCAGCTCGGCGTCGAACAGGATGGTGTTGGTGGCGACGAAAATGCGCGCATGAAAGCGGTGGGCAAATTCGACCAGACGGGCGATGTCCTCGACGCTGTTGTCGGCGGCCGAACGTGCACCAAAAGCCGGGCCGCCGATATAGACCGCATCTGCGCCGTGACGGATGGCTTCAATGCCGAAATCGGCCGACTTGGCCGGCGCGAGCAGTTCGAGGGTGTGGCGAGGATTCATGCCGGGGGCTCTGTTCAATAGCCCGGACGGCTGATATGCACGCCCTGGAGGATGGTGGCGGAAATTTCCTCGATCGACTTGGTGGTCGAGTCCAGCCAGCGGATGTTCTCGCGCCGCATCAGCTTCTGCGCCGATTCGATCTCGTATTCGCAGTTGGCGAGCGAAGCGTAGCGGCTGTTGGGGCGGCGCTCCTGGCGGATCTGTGACAGGCGTTCGGGGGCGATGGTCAGACCGAACAGCTTGCGGCGGTAGTTGAACAGCTCGCCGGGCAGCTTGTTGCGCTCGAAATCTTCCGGAATCAGCGGGTAGTTGGCGGCCTTGACGCCGAACTGCATCGCCAGATACAGGCTGGTGGGGGTCTTGCCCGAGCGCGACACGCCGACCAGGATGACGTCGGCTTCGGCCAGCTCACCTTCCTTGGAGACGCCGTCGTCATGAGCGAGGGCGAAGTTGATCGCTTCGATGCGGTACTGATAGCTGAGGCTGTCGGCGGTGCCGTGGAAGCGGCCGATGGCGTGGGTCGAGCGCTCGCCGAGTTCGCTTTCGAGTGGGCCGATGAAGCGTTCGAACAGATCAAGGAACAGCGCATCGGCCTGATGCAGCGCCGCGACGGTGTCGGCGCTGACCAGGGTGCTGAACACGATCGGACGCACGCCATCATTGATGCCGGCTTCGCGGATGCGGGCGGCGCAGTCGAGGGCCTTGTCGATATCCTTGATGAAGGGCTCGCGGACGAGCTTGAACTTGCCTTCGGGGAACTGGGCAAGCAGGCTGTGGCCGAGGGTTTCGGAGGTGATGCCGGTACCGTCGGAGACAAAGAAGACCGTGCGGGGAAGCGCTTCACTCATGAATGCAGACCTGTGGCAGATGCGGATCGAAGGGGGAAAGTCGAACGGAGATCAAGGCGGAAAAGGGGCGGGCGAACGGGCTCGGGGTAAACCCCTGTCGTGTGCCGGGACACAAAAGCTTAAAATTATACTTTGCTTTCATTCTCCCTTCAGCGGAAGCCCAGCCATGACTCGCTATGTGATCCCTTTCAATGAACTGCGCATGACCGACGTCGAGATTGTCGGTGGCAAGAACGCCTCGCTTGGCGAGATGATCAGCCAGCTACCGGCCAGCGTGCGCGTGCCGGGCGGCTTTGCCACCACTTCCGACGCCTATCGCGAGTTCCTGGCGCATGATGGTCTCGCTGATCGTGTCAATGCAGCGCTCGATGTGCTCGACGTGGACAACGTCGATCAACTGGTCAAGACCGGGGCGATGATCCGTCAGTGGATCATCGACACGCCTTTCCCGGCCCGGCTCGAAGCCGAGATCAAGGCCGCTTACGAAGCCATCTGTGCCGAAGGCGAAGGCAGCTTCGCCGTGCGCTCTTCTGCCACCGCCGAAGACCTGCCCGATGCTTCCTTTGCGGGGCAGCAGGAGAGCTTCCTCAACATCCACGGCTACGACAACATCCTCCATGCGATGAAGGAGGTGTTCGCCTCGCTCTACAACGATCGGGCGATTGCCTACCGGGTGCACAAGAACTTCCGTCATGCCGACGTCGCCCTGTCGGCCGGCGTGCAGCGCATGGTGCGTTCCGACAGCGGCGCTTCCGGGGTGATGTTCTCGATCGATACCGAGTCCGGTTTTGACCAGGTGGTGTTCATCACTGCTTCGTATGGCCTGGGCGAGACAGTGGTGCAGGGCGCGGTCAACCCGGACGAGTTCTACGTGCACAAGCCGACGCTGGCTGCCGGCCGGCCGGCGGTGATCCGGCGCAATCTCGGCTCCAAGCTGATCAAGATGGTGTTTACCGACAAGGCGGTCGCCGGCAAGTCGGTGCGTACCGAAGACGTTGGTGAGGAAGAACGCAACCGCTTCTCGCTCAGCGACGAAGATGTGCTCGAGCTCGCCCGCTACGCGGTGATCATCGAGCAGCACTATGGCCGGCCGATGGACATCGAGTGGGGCAAGGACGGCGTCGACGGCAAGCTCTACATCCTGCAGGCGCGTCCGGAGACGGTGAAGAGCCAGGACAGCGGTCTGGTGATGGAGAAATACCGTCTCAAGCAATACGGCAAGGCGCTCACCCATGGTCGTGCCATTGGTCAGAAGATCGGTGCCGGCGTGGTGCGGGTGGTGAGCGATGCTTCCGAGATGAACCGCGTCGAAGCCGGCGACATTCTGGTCACCGACATGACCGACCCCAACTGGGAGCCGGTGATGAAGCGTGCCAGCGCCATCGTCACCAACCGCGGTGGCCGTACCTGCCACGCGGCGATCATCGCCCGCGAGCTTGGCATCCCGGCGATCGTTGGCTGCGGCAATGCCACTGAAGTGCTCAATGAAGGCGATTCGGTGACCGTGTCCTGCGCCGAAGGTGATACCGGCTATGTCTATCGTGGCAAGCTCGAGTTCGAGATCATCACCACCGACATGGGCAATCTGCCCGAGATCCCGCTCAAGGTGATGATGAACGTCGGCAATCCCGAGCTGGCATTCGAATTTGCCCAGATCCCGAATGATGGTGTCGGTCTTGCACGGCTGGAGTTCGTCATCAACAACATGATCGGCATCCACCCGAAGGCGATTCTGGAAATCAACCAGCTGCCGGCCGGCCTGCGTGACGAGATCAAGCGCCGTTCGCGCGGTTACCTCACTCCGCGCCAGTTCTTCATCGAGAAGCTGGTTGAAGGGGTGGCGACGATTGCCGCCGCTTTCTACCCGAAGCCGGTGATCGTGCGCATGTCCGACTTCAAGTCGAACGAATATCGCAAGTTGCTTGGTGGCGAGATCTACGAGCCGGAAGAGGAAAATCCGATGCTCGGCTTCCGCGGTGCTTCGCGCTACATCGCCCACTCCTTCCGCGACTGCTTCGAGATGGAAGTGCTGGCGATGAAGAAGGTGCGCAACGAACTGGGCCTCACCAACGTGCAGCTGATGGTGCCCTTCGTGCGTACCCTGGAAGAGGCCGAAGAAGTGGTCGGTCTGCTGGCCGAGAAAGGCCTGCAGCGCGGGGTCAATGATCTCAAGCTGATCATGATGTGCGAGATTCCTTCCAACGCCATTCTCGCCGAGCAGTTCCTCGAGCATTTCGACGGCTTCTCGATCGGCTCCAACGACCTCACCCAGCTCACCCTCGGTCTCGACCGTGACTCCGGCCTGGTGGCCCACTCCTTCGATGAGCGTGATCCGGCAGTGAAAGCCCTGTTGTCGATGGCGATCAGCACGGCCAACCGGCTGGGCAAGTATGTCGGCATCTGCGGCCAGGGGCCGTCCGACCATAGTGACTTTGCCGAGTGGCTGATGGATGAAGGCATCCAGACCGTCTCGCTCAATCCGGATACCGTGGTCGATACCTGGCTCAAGCTCGACGCGCACCGCAAGGGTTGATCGTCGTTGGCGTCTCCCTCATCTCGCGTCGGGGTGAGGGAAGCGCCAGTCGCGATCCGCATCAGGCGGTGAGCTGTGAATTCAGCTCACCGCCTGTTGTCGCTTATTCAACCACTACCGGGATCTTGCCGATCCGCGCCTGCCATTCGCGCGGGCCGGTGGTGTGCACGCTGCTGCCCTGGGCATCGACCGCCACCGTCACCGGCATGTCTTCGACGGTGAATTCGTAGATCGCTTCCATGCCGAGGTCTTCAAAACCGACCACCTTGGCGGCCTTGATCGCTTTCGACACCAGATAGGCAGCACCGCCGACGGCCATCAGATAGGCCGACTGGTTGTCCTTGATCGCTTCGATCGCCACCGGGCCACGTTCGGACTTGCCGATCATGGCGATGAGGCCGGTCTGCTCGAGCATCATGCGGGTGAACTTGTCCATGCGGGTGGCAGTCGTGGGACCGGCGGGACCGACCACTTCATCGCCGACCGGATCGACCGGGCCGACGTAATAGATCACCCGGTTGGTGAAATCGACCGGCAGCTGTTCGCCCTTGGCGAGCATGTCGGCGATGCGCTTGTGGGCAGCGTCGCGGCCGGTGAGCATCTTGCCGTTGAGCAGCAGGATCTGGCCCGGTTTCCAGCTCGCCACTTCGGCGGCGGTGAGCGTATCCAGATTGACCCGGGTGGCGACTTCGCTGTCGGCTTTCCACGTAACCTGCGGCCAGTCTTCCAGCTTCGGCGTGGGCAGTACCGCCGGGCCGCTGCCATCGAGATGGAAATGGACGTGGCGGGTGGCCGCGCAGTTGGGAATCATCGCCACCGGCAAGCTGGCGGCGTGAGTGGGGTAATCAAGAATCTTGACGTCCAGCACGGTGGTCAGGCCGCCCAGGCCCTGGGCGCCGATGCCCAATGCATTGACCTTGTCCATCAGCTTGAGGCGCAATTCTTCGACTCGGCTGAGGGTCGCGCCGCTGGCAGCCTTGGCGCGCAGCTCGTGAATATCGACCGGTGCCATCAGCGATTCCTTGGCAAGCAGCACCGCCTTTTCCGGCGTGCCGCCGATGCCGATGCCTAGAATGCCCGGCGGACACCAGCCGGCGCCCATGGTCGGCAGGGTATTGATCACCCAGTCGACGATCGAGTCGGAAGGATTGAGCATCGCCAGCTGCGACTTGTTTTCCGAGCCGCCGCCTTTCGCCGCACAGATCACCTCGACACCGTCACCGGCAACGATTTCGTAGTGCACCACGGCAGGGGTGTTGTCGCGGCTGTTCTGGCGCTTGCCGGCCGGATCGAGCAGCACCGAAGCGCGCAGCTTGTTGTCGGGGTGGTTGTAGGCGCGGCGCACGCCTTCGTTGATCATCTCCTGCACGCTCAGTTCGGCTTCCCAACGCACATTCATGCCGACCTTGAGAAACACCACGGCAATCCCGGTGTCCTGACAGATCGGACGATGGCCTTCGGCCGACATGCGCGAGTTGGTGAGGATCTGCGCGATCGCGTCCTTGGCAGCGGGGTTTTCTTCGCGCTCGTATGCTTCACCCAGCGCCTGGATGTAGTCGAGCGGGTGGTAGTAGCTGATGTATTGAAAGGCGTCGGCGATCGACTGGATGAGGTCTTCCTGGCGAATGATGCTCATGGTGCTTGGTCTCCGCAATGACTGGGGGCAGAATGCCGAAAGTGCTTTCGGTGTCGGCGAAAATGCGGCATCTTATCACTGCCGGCTTACGGGGTTCTTGCAGGCCGATTATGGCGCTGTAAGTCTTGTGTAAGATAGATATTCTTAAATCCTTCGCCAATGCACTGCGCCGCTGATCAGCGGCGGCTGATATTCAAAGCCGGATTGAACCGGATCAGACCCGCAAGGGCTGGCAACCAACCACATATATTGGGTCAGTTGAGGAGAGGTGAATATGTCGAATGAACAGCAGGTCCGCATGTACGAGCCATCGGCCGATTTCGTCAGCAAGGCGCGCGTATCCGGGATGGACGCCTACCGTGCGCTGTGCAAGGAAGCCGAAGACGATTACGAAGGCTACTGGGCGCGTCACGCCAGAGAGCTGATCGAATGGCAGCAGCCGTTCACTCAGGTGCTCGACCAGAGCGGCGCGCCTTTCTACAAGTGGTTTGCCGACGGCAAGCTCAACGTCTCCTACAACTGTCTCGAGCGCAACATCAACAAGGGGCTGGGTGACAAGACCGCGCTGATCTTCGAAGCGGATGGCGGTGAAGTTACCCGCGTGAGCTACAGCGACCTGCTCGCCCGTGTCAGCAAGTTCGCCAATGCCTTGCGTGGCATGGGGGTCAGGAAAGGTGACCGTATCGTCATCTACATGCCGATGTCGATCGAAGGGGTGGTGGCGATGCAGGCCTGTGCTCGCGTTGGCGCCACCCATTCCATCGTCTTCGGCGGCTTCTCCGCCCAGGCCCTGCGCGACCGCATTGAAGATGCGAACGCGGTGGCGGTGATCACTTCCGACGGCCAGTTCCGTGGTGGCAAGGCGCTGCCGCTGAAGCCGATTGCGGACGAAGCGCTTGGTATGGGCGGCTGTGATTCGGTGAAGAACGTGATCGTCGTCAAGCGTACCGGTGCCGACTGCAACATGGTCGCCGGACGGGATCGCTGGTTCCACGAAGTTTGCCAAGGCCAGGCCGAAACCTGCGAACCGGAATGGGTTGAAGCCGAGCATCCGCTGTTCATCCTCTATACCTCTGGTTCCACCGGCAAGCCGAAAGGAGTGCAGCACTCCACCGGCGGTTACCTGCTGCAGGCAATGATGTCGATGCGTTACAGCTTCGATATCCGCGACGAAGACGTGTTCTGGTGCACGGCCGACATCGGCTGGGTGACCGGCCACACTTTCATTGCCTACGGCCCGCTGGCCTGTGGCGCGACTGAAATCGTCTTTGAAGGGGTGCCGACCTATCCGGATGCCGGCCGCTTCTGGAAGATGATCCAGCAGCACAAGGTGAGCATCTTCTATACCGCGCCGACCGCGATCCGCTCGCTGATCAAGGCCGGTGACAATACCCCGACGGTACACCCGCGCAATTACGACCTTTCCAGCCTGCGTCTGCTCGGCTCGGTGGGCGAGCCGATCAACCCGGCCGCCTGGGAGTGGTATTACGAGAATGTCGGCGGCAAGCGTTGCCCGATCGTCGATACCTTCTGGCAGACCGAAACCGGTGGTCACGTGATCAACCCGATGCCGGGCGCAACCCCGCTGGTGCCTGGCTCCTGCACCCTGCCTTTCCCCGGCATTCAAGCGGCAGTGGTCGATGAAACCGGCACCGAGCTGCCCTGGGGGCAGGGCGGCATCCTGGTGATCAAGAAGCCGTGGCCGGCGATGATCCGCACGGTGTGGGGCGATCCCGAGCGTTACAAGACTTCCTACTTCCCGGCCGACTTCCAGGGCAAGCTTTATCTGGCTGGTGACGGCGCGGTACGCGATGCCGATACCGGTTATTTCACCATCACCGGCCGCATTGATGATGTGCTCAACGTCTCCGGTCACCGCATGGGCACGATGGAAATCGAGTCCGCACTGGTTGCGCACGAGAAAGTCGCTGAAGCAGCGGTGGTCGGTCGTCCTGATGATGTTACCGGTGAGGCAGTGGTGGCCTTCGTGGTGCTGAAGGGAGAGCGTCCGACGGGCGATCAGGCCGCTGCGGTGATCAAGGAGTTGCAGGCCTGGGTGGGTCAGGAGATCGGCCCGATCGCCAAGCCGAAGGACATCCGCTTTGGCGAGAACCTGCCCAAGACGCGTTCGGGCAAGATCATGCGTCGTCTGCTGCGCCAGCTGGCGAAGGGCGAAGATGTCACCCAGGATACTTCCACGCTGGAAAATCCGCAGATTCTCGAACAGCTCAAGGGCTGATGAGGAACTGAGCGGAGTCTCGACCGGAGGTGAGCGGCCGTAGCGCGCTCGCCTGCCGACAAACAGGGAGAGGCCCGGCGCAAGCCGGGTGGGGGGAGGGCAGCGCAGCGCTTGCGCGCGCGCTGTCCTTGTTGCGAAGCCCCCCTGTCCGTATGGACAGGGGGTGCATTCGCCTTGTCACCGTGAACATCATTGGAGACATGATGCGCAAGGGACTTGCCGGTCAGCGCCTGGTTGCCATTTTCCTTGCTGGCGCCTTGTTGCTCAATTTTCCATTGCTGTCCTTGTTCGACCGGCCGCTGGAACTGTTCGGCCTGCCGTTGCTGCACGTTTACCTGTTTGTCGTCTGGCTGGTGCTGGTGATTGCAGTCGCCTGGGTCGCCGAGCGCGGCAGCGGCTGAGGACGATGCGATGTTGCCCAGCTGGCTGATCATCAGCGCCTCCTTTGCCTATCTGCTGTTGCTGTTCGGCATCGCCTATCTGGGTGATCGCCGCGCCGACCAGGGCCGTTCGATCATCGCCAATGCGTGGATCTATGGCCTGTCGCTGGCGGTGTACTGCACGGCGTGGACCTATTTTGGCAGTGTCGGTCGTGCGGCAGCAGATGGGGTGTGGTTCCTGCCCACGCATCTTGGCCCCACTCTGGGGATGGCGCTCGCCTGGTTGCTGGTGCTGAAGATGATCCGCATCGCCCGCAGCCAGCGCATCACCTCGATTGCCGATTTCATTGCTTCGCGCTACGGCAAGAGCCACCTGCTCGGCGGTCTGGTGACCGTGATTGCGGTGGTCGGAGTCGTGCCTTACATCGCCCTGCAGCTGAAAGCGGTGTCCAGCGTCTATGCCTTGCTTGCCGAACCCAGTCCGGGCGCCGGCAGTGCCCTCGAAGCCGCCGCCTGGTGGCAGGACAGCACGCTGTATGTCGCGCTCACCCTGGCAGCGTTCACGGTGCTGTTCGGTACCCGTCACCTGGATACCACCGAGCGTCACGAAGGCATGGTGGCGGCGATCGCCTTCGAGTCGGTCGTCAAGCTGCTCGCTTTCCTTGCGGTCGGCATCTACGTCACTTTCTGGCTGTATGACGGCTTCGGCGATCTCTATGCGCGCGCCCACGCCTTGCCGGAGTTTGCCGAACTGCTGGTCTTCGACGGCAAAGGAAGGGTGGGCTACGGCGGCTGGTTTGCCCATCTGCTGCTGGCGATGCTGTCGGTGATCTTCCTGCCGCGCCAGTTCCAGATCGCGGTGGTGGAAAACGTCAATGAGCAGCACCTGCGCCGTGCCACCTGGTTGTTTCCGGCCTATCTGGTGGCGATCAACATCTTCGTCATCCCGATTGCGCTCGGCGGTCTGCTCCATTTTGGTGAAGGCGGTGTTGACCCGGATACCTTCGTGCTCACCTTGCCGCTGGCGCACGACAATGCCGCGCTCGCCCTGCTGGTGTTCATCGGCGGGCTGTCGGCAGCGACCGGCATGGTGATCGTCGAGGCGATCGCGCTGTCGACCATGGTGTGCAATGACCTGGTGATGCCGATCGTGCTGCGCAATGCCCGCCTGCGCTTGTCGGCCCAGCGCGACCTGACCGGCTTGCTGCTCGGCATCCGCCGCGGTGCGATCCTGTTCGTGCTGCTGCTTGGCTATGTTTATTTCCGCCTGGCTGGTGAAGCCTATGCGCTGGTCAGCATCGGTCAGATCAGCTTTGCTGCGGTTGCCCAGTTTGCGCCGGCGATGATCGGCGGCATGTACTGGCGCAATGGCACCCGGGACGGTGCGCTGGCCGGTCTGCTGGCCGGCTTTGTGGTGTGGATCTACACCCTGCTGCTGCCTTCCTTTGCCAAGTCGGGCTGGCTCGATCCGGGTTTCCTCGAGCTTGGCCTGCTCGGCCTCGCATGGCTGCGCCCCGAAGCCCTGTTCGGTCTCGACGGCATGGACAACATCACTCATGCGCTGTTCTGGAGCATGCTGGCCAATATCGCCTGTTACGTCTTCGTCTCGCTGACCCGGGTGCCGACGGCGGCTGAAACCAGCCAGGGTACCCTGTTTGTCGATGCTCTGCGCCGCAGCAACAGCACCGCTGCGAGCTTCTGGCGTGGGCGTGCCGAAGTCGCTGATCTGATTCCGCTGGTGGCACGTTTTCTCGGTCAGGTGCGTGCTGACGAAGCATTCGATCACTATGCCCGCCAGCGTGGTCTCAGCGGCAGCAAGGAGCTGGTGGCCGATCCGGATCTGGTGCATTTCGCCGAAACCCTGCTGGCTGGTGCGATCGGCAGTGCTTCGGCGCGGGTGATGGTGTCCTCGGTGGTGCAGGAGGAGGTGCTCGGCCTTGGCGAAGTGATGGACATTCTCGATGAGGCTTCCCAGGTGCGCGCTTACTCGCGCGAGCTGGAGGAAAAGTCACGCGCGCTCGAAGCGGCGACTGCCGAACTGCGCGCCGCCAACGAGCAGCTGAAGGAATTCGACCGTCTCAAGGATGACTTCATGTCTTCGGTGACCCACGAGCTGCGCACGCCGCTGACCTCGATCCGGGCGCTGGCGGAAATGATGCATGATGATTCCGATATCGGGCTCGATGACCGGCAGCATTTCCTCGAGATCATCGTCTCCGAAACCGTGCGTCTGGGACGGCTGGTCAATCAGGTGCTCGATCTGGCCAAAATCGAGTCCGGCCATGCCGAGTGGCACAATACCGACATTGATCTGCGTGAGCTGGTTGCCCATGCAGTGGAAGCCACCGCCCAGCTGTTCCGCGAGCGCGGCGCCGAAGTGGTGCTTGATCTGCCGCCGCAAGTGCCCATCCTGCGCGCCGATCACGACCGCCTGCTGCAGGTGATGCTCAACCTGTTGTCGAATGCGGCCAAGTTCGTCCCGGCGCAGGCAGGCCGGGTCGAAGTCAGCCTGCGACGGCAGTCGCAGGCGCTGCAGGTTTCGGTACGGGATAATGGCGCCGGGATCGAGCCGGCGATGCAGCAGGCGATCTTCCAGAAATTCAGACAGGGCGGCGACGAACATTCCCGCCCGCAGGGTACCGGTCTGGGGCTGCCGATCAGCCGCCAGATCGTCGAACATTTCGGCGGACGGATGTGGCTCGAGTCCACGCCGGGCGCCGGGGCATGCTTCAGTTTTGATCTGCCGCTGGTGCAGACCGATAATCCGCTTTTGCCAGCTGCCGCACAGCAGGAATGACATAGAATTGTGCGCAGGGAGGAGACACGATGACCAAGAAGATCCTGATTGCCGATGACGAACCGAATATCGTCATTTCACTCGAATTTCTGATGAAACGTGAAGGTTTTGACGTTTCGGTGGCCAACGATGGCGAAGAGGCGGTGCGCAGCATCCGCAGTGACCCGCCCGATCTGGTGCTGCTCGATGTGATGATGCCGAAAAAGACCGGCTTTGAAGTCTGCCAGGAAATCAAGGCGGAGCCCGAGCTGGCCAGTGTGCGCATTCTGATGCTCACCGCCAAGGGGCGGGATACCGAAGTGGCGAAAGGGCTGGCGCTGGGGGCTGATGCCTACATGACCAAGCCTTTCTCCACCAAAGAACTGGTGGCCAAGGTGCAGGAATTGCTGGAGGGGTGAATCATGTCGGCACGGCTGCGCTTTGTCCTTGCGGTGATCGTTCTTGGGCTGTTGATGACCGGGCCTTTCATTTTGACCGCGCTGGTGGTCTGGGTCGAAAGCCCGGTGGAAGGGCGGGATGAGCTGCTGGAGTTGTTGCTGCCTCACCTGAGTCTTGGAACTCTGCTCACCGCGACCGGCTTCGGGGTTGGTTTGGTGGTGCTGCGCGTTCTGTTCCGCCAGTATGTTGACGGTCTGTTGCGGATGGCGGAAAACCTGCACCTGATGCTGGGGGCCAATCGCGGCTTCCGCGTCGACACCGAAGGACCGCCCGAAGTCGGCCAGCTTGCCAACGCAGTCAATGCGCTCGCCAGTCAGCGCGATGAATTGCTCAGTGATGTTGACCAGCAGATTGCCAGTGCCAAGCAGTCGGTCGAACAGGAAAAGAACCGTCTGGCTGCATTGATGTCCGAACTCACCCAGAGCGTGGTGGTGTGCAATCTCGATGGCCGCATCCTGCTCTACAACAGTCGGGCCCGTCAGCAATTCCGCGCGCTGTCTGACAGTCCGGAGGTGGCGGGGGGCGGCGAGCTGATCGGCCTCGGCCGCTCGATCTATGCCGTTTTCGAGCGCAACCTCGTTGCCCATGCCCTTGAGACCATTCAGCAGCGTCTGCGTCGTGGCCAGGCTCAGGTACAGGCCAATTTCGTCACCACCACCCGCGCCGGGCAGTTGCTGCGGGTGCAGATGGCACCGGTGCTCGATCGCACGGCTGCCGTGGCCGTGAGCGATGCGGCGCCGCTGGAAGAAGCGGCCGGTGCGGGGGATGAACTTGTCGTCAGCAGAGCGGAAGACGCCGCTGGCGCAGGGCAGCTGAGCGGTTTCATCCTCATGCTCGACAACATCACCCGCAACTTCGAGACCGAATCACGCCGTGATCAGATGCTGCACGAGCTCACCGAAGGCAATCGTGCGGCGCTCGGCAATGTGCGGGCCGCGATCGAGATGCTCGAGTACAGCGATTTGCCGGACGAGATGCGTGAACGCTTCCGTGGGGTGATCCGTGACGAAGTCGAAGCGATGGGACGCCGGCTCAATGACACGGCGGAAGCCTTTGCCGATTCGCTCAAGGCACGCTGGCCGCTGGAGGAAATGCTCGCTGCCGACCTCATCGCCGCTGCCTGTCAGCGCATCGAGACTCGCTTTGAATTGCGCACCAAGCTGGAGGAGGTCGATGAGAGCCTGTGGTTGAAAGTCGACAGCTTTTCGCTCATCCAGGCGCTCAGCTATCTCGCCAACCGCCTGTCAGACGAGTTCGAAGTGCGGGAAGTGCGTTTCCGCGCCACGCCGGCTGGCCGGCTGGTGCATCTTGACCTGATCTGGTCGGGGCAGGCGATGAGTACCGAAACGGTGATGAGCTGGGAGCTCGAGCCGATGCGGATGGACGGGGAGAGTTCGCCGCTCAGCGTGCGCGATGTCATCGACCGTCATGACGGCGAACTGTGGATGGAGCGCGAGAAAGTGCGCCATCGCGCTTTCTTCCGCATTTTGCTGCCGGCTGCCGTACCGCAGGAGCAGACCAGTGAGGACATCCATCTGCGCGGCGAGAGCCGGCCGGAGTATTACGACTTCGATCTGTTTGCCTGGTCGGAAAAAGCGCATGAAATCGACGATCGACCGTTGCAGACCCTGGTGTATACCGTGTTCGATACCGAGACCACCGGGCTCAATCCCTCCGAAGGTGACGAGATCATCCAGATCGGTGCCACGCGCATTCTCAACGGCAAGCTGTTGCGCAGCGAGTCCTTCGAGCAGCTGATCGATCCGCGCCGCCCGCTGGCAGCCGAATCGGCGGCGATTCACGGCATCAGCGCCGAGATGCTGCTCGGTCAGCCCGGCATCGAAACCGTGCTGCCGGCATTTCATGCCTTCGCTGCCGATACGGTGCTCATTGCTCACAATGCGGCGTTCGACATGCGTTTCCTGCAGCTGAAGGAGGCGCAGACCGGCCTGCGTTTCGACCAGCCGGTACTCGATACCCTGTTGCTGTCGGCAGTGGTGCACCCCAATCAGGAGTCGCACCGTCTGGAAGCGATCGCCGAGCGGCTTGGTCTGACCATCGTCGGTCGCCACACTGCGCTCGGTGATGCGATCGTCACTGCCGAAGTGTTTCTCAAGTTGCTGCCCTTGCTGGCCGAAATGGGTATCCACACCCTGGGGCAGGCACGCCAGGCGGCAGAGAAAACCTATTACGCGCGCATCAAGTATTGATGGCGCAGGACGGGCAGTGAGCGCCGAGCGCAACCGCTGATCATGGAGCAGGCTGCCTACACGCGCCGGATGTGGCGCTATTACCTGCTCTATGTGCTGTGCTTCGTGCTGTTCATCGCGGCGCTGACCGTCGCCGAACGGCTCGGTCTGTCGCACAGCGCGATCGGTTACACCTTCCTGTTTTCCACGGTCGGCATCTACGCCACCATCGGCATCCTCAGCCGCACTTCGAACGTGTCGGAATACTATGTTGCCGGTCGTCGCGTGCCGGCGGTGTTCAACGGCATGGCCAGTGCGGCTGACTGGATGAGTGCCGCGTCTTTCATCGGTCTCGCCGGCACGCTGTATTTTGCCGGCTTTGAAGGTCTGGTGTTCGTTGCCGGCTGGACGGGTGGTTTCGTGCTGGTGGCGGTGCTGGTGGCGCCCTATCTGCGCAAGTTCGGCCAATACACGATCGCTGATTTTCTCGGTGCGCGTTACGAAGGTAATGCCGCTCGTCTGATCGGCCTGCTGATCACCATCCTGGCCAGCTTCGTCTATCTGGTAGCGCAGATTTACGGCGTTGGCCTGGTCACCAGCCACTTCATCAGCATCGAGTTCGAGATCGGTCTGTTTGTCGGCGTCGCCGGCATTCTGCTGTGCTCTTTTCTCGGTGGCATGCGTGGCATCACCTGGACTCAGGTGGCGCAGTACCTGATCCTGGTCACCGCCTATCTGGTGCCGGTGGTGATGCTGTCGTGGAAGCTGACCGACGTGCCCTTGCCGCAGCTGATGTATGGCAAAGTGCTGCAGCAGATCAGCGCGCGTGAGGAAGAGCTGTTTGAAGCGCCGGCCGAACTGGAAGTGCGCCAGCTGTACGCCGAACGGGCGGCTGGCTACGCTGACCGCATTGAGCGACTGCCGGCTTCGTTGGTTGAAGAGCGGGAGGTCTTGCTGGCGCGTTTGCGCACGCTGCAGCAGGATAATGCTGCCGCACGCGAGCTGGCGGTCGTCGAGCGTCAACTGCGTGACCTGCCGCGCAGTGCGGAACAGGCCCGGTTGCTGTGGACCCAGGCGCGGGCGCAGGCGCTCGAACGCAGCAAGCCGCCGCCACGTCATGCCCAGGCCCATCCGGGCGAAACCCCGCAGCAAGCTGCCAGCGCGCGCAACAACTTCCTCGCCCTGCTGTTCGTGCTGATGCTCGGCACTGCCGGCCTGCCGCACATCCTGATGCGTTACTACACCACGCCGGGCGTGGTCGAGACGCGCAAGTCGGTGGCCTGGTCGCTGTTCTTCATCTTCATCTTCTACATCACCGCCCCTGCTTATGCGGTGTTCGCCAAGTGGGAGGTCTATCACCAGCTGGTGGGCAGCAGTCTTGATGTGCTGCCGGAATGGGTGTTGTCCTGGGGGCGGGTCGGGTTGGTGAATATCGAGGACATCAATGGTGATGGCATCCTGCAGCTCGCTGAACTGAGTCTCGATACCGATGTGGTGGTGCTCGCCACGCCGGAGATTGCCGGTCTGCCTTTCGTGGTCTCCGGGTTGGTGGCTGCCGGCGGCCTCGCTGCGGCGCTGTCGACCGCCGATGGTCTGTTGCTGACCATTTCCAATGCGCTGTCGCACGATCTGTACTACAAAGTGCTCAATCCGGCCGCCAGCAGCCATCGCCGGCTGGTGGTGTCCAAATCGCAGTTGCTGCTGGTGGCGGTAGTTGCCGCCTGGGTGGCGTCGCTGCGTCCGGAAAACATCCTGCTCACTGTCGGGCTGGCGTTTTCGATCGGTGCCGCAGCGCTGTTTCCGGCGCTGGTGCTGGGCATTTTCTGGAAACGGGCCAATCGTTACGGCGCGCTCGCCGGCATGCTGGTCGGTCTGGTGGTGACGGTGTACTACATGGTGCGCACCCACAGCTTTTTCGGTGGGTCGATGGCCCAGGCCTGGTTTGACATCAATCCGGTCGCAGCGGGCGCCTTCGGTGCGCCACTGGGCTTTGTCACCATCATCGTCGTCAGCCTGCTCACCCCGCCGCCTTCAGCGCAGGTGCAGGCGCTGGTCGATTATGTGCGCTATCCTCGTCTGCCTTCGCCCTGAATGGGGGCAGTGGTGGACAGGAGAACAGGATGCGCAAGGCAATCGTGAGCGGCCACAGCCGTGGTCTGGGCGCGGCATTGAGTCGGGCGCTGGTCGCCGCCGGATTTGAAGTGCTCGGTTTGAGCCGTCAGTCGTCGGCGACGCTCGCCGCCGCGTGTGGTGACAAGCTGCAGCAATGCGAACTTGATCTGGCCGACAGCAACAGTCTGCTGCACTGGCTGGAAAGCGAAACGCTGGCGCGCTGGTGCGCGGGCGCGGAGCTGGCGGTGCTGGTCAACAATGCCGGCACCGTGCAGCCGATGGGGCTGCTCGGCACGCTGGATGCGGCCACTCAGGCGCAGGCGATTGCGCTCAATGTCAGCGCGCCGCTGCTGTTGAGCGATGCTTTCTGCCGCTGGACAGCCAGTTGTCCTGATCGGCGCATTGTGCACATTTCCAGCGGTGCTGGCCGTCAACCTTATGCCGGCTGGAGCACTTATTGCACCACCAAGGCTGCGCTTGATCACCACGCACGCACGGTGGCGGTCGAAGCGCATCCGGGTTTGCGCATTGCCAGCCTGGCGCCCGGCATCGTCGATACCGACATGCAGGGCGAGATCCGCGCCACTTCTGCGGAGCATTTTCCGCTGCGCGGACGTTTTGTCGCGCTGCACCGCGATGGCGCGCTCAGTTCGCCGGCAGCCAGCGCAGCGCAGGTGCTGGCCAAGCTGCTGGCGGCTGATTTTGGCGAAAACGTCATTGCGGATGTCAGGGGGTGAAGTTGTTGTCCAGTGCCGGTTACCAGGGGTGGGGGGCCGAGAGCGGGGAGGGGGTGAGCCTTTTGCCAGCACACGCACCGCGCCAGCATTCAGCGATCAGGGCAGTTGCTGTGCTGCATGTTTGACCCGCAGCACCTCAATTGTGCGGGTCTTGTCGTGTACCCGGTACAGGATGAGGTAATTGTGGTGTGCAATCAGCTCGCGCAGCCACGCTGGCAAGCCAGGCCGACCAGTGCGTCCCAGCAGGGGATGCTGTTGAAGCAGCTCTGCCTTGCTGCGAAGTTCCTGGGCAAAGCTCTGCGCTCGTGTCGGATTGTCTTTTGCGATATGGCGAACGATGGCGCGCAAGTCTTCAAGTGCTGCCGGGCGCCATTCAAGCAGGTAAGGCAGCTTGGTCATGCACGATCGGCATGCGTCAGTTCAACCAGCAGAGCATCCACTTCCGCCATGGCTTGATCATGTGAAATGTTAGGGTGTGGGTCGTCAATCGATGCCTGGATCTGTGCGGCGAGCCACTGATTGTAAGCAAGCGCTTCATGCGCTTCCCGCATGGCATCAGCCCGGCCCTTGCTGGCGGTGTCGGGGTTCTTTTCCGTCGGGTCGTATGCGCTGGCGTCAAACTGGCCCGTGGCGATGCCGACATCACGAAGTACATTCAGTGCTGCCAGGGGGTTGCCAAAGCGTCGCGGTTCAGTGCTGCGGGCTTTCGACAGCACGGCATCCGTGCCGCTGCGCGTCATGATCTGAACAAGAAACCCGGCGCCTTGCCCTTTGAGTGTCACGCCAACCACGCCGCCGCTGTCATGGGCTGTGCGCAGCTGTTCCAAAGTCATGGTCTCCATGTTCAGTTCCTTGTTAACGTATCCACATACTGCGCTTGATTGTGCAGGATTTCAAGGAGAAGTGCGACAGCTGCGAGACTGGCCGCAGACAGGTGGGGTAGCGCTTGCCTGAACTGGTTTCGACAGGGGGCTGCGGACTCCCGTGCCGGGTTCGACCGCCCGGAATGAAATGTTCGGCGTGTTTGCTTTGCCTCTTGAAGCGTGGCCTTCACGCCCCACATAAGACCCGGACAATCATTTTTGCAGGGGACTTCCATGCGCTTCGACAAATTCACCACCAAATTCCAGCAAGCCCTGTCCGATGCCCAGAGCATTGCCATCGGCAACGACCAGCAGTTCATCGACCCACTGCATCTGGTACTGGCTTTGCTCAATCAGGACGATGGCAGCAGCACTTCGCTGTTGCAGCGTGCCGGCGTCAATGTGCCGCCGCTCAAGGCCGGGTTGGAGCAGGCGGTCAGCCGGCTGCCGAAAGTCGAAGGCCATGGTGGCGAGATCAGCGTCGGTCGTGATCTGGGCAATCTGCTCAATCTCACTGACCGCGAAGCACAGAGGCGTGGCGACCAGTTCATTGCCAGCGAAATGTTCCTGCTCGCGCTGTGCGAGGACAAGGGCGAAGCCGGTCGTCTGCTCAAGCAGCATGGTCTGCAGCGCAAGGCGCTGGAAGCAGCGATCGAAGCCGTACGCGGCGGTGCCGCCGTGGACAGCCAGGAAGCGGAAGGTCAGCGCGAAGCATTGGCCAAATACACCACTGATCTGACGGAACGGGCGCGCAGCGGTAAGCTCGATCCGGTGATCGGCCGTGATGATGAAATCCGCCGTGCGATCCAGATCCTGCAGCGCCGCACCAAGAACAATCCGGTGCTGATCGGCGAGCCGGGGGTGGGCAAGACCGCGATTGCCGAAGGTCTCGCCCAGCGCATCGTCAATAGCGAAGTGCCGGAAAGCCTCAAAGGCAAGCGCGTGCTGTCGCTGGACATGGCCGCATTGCTCGCCGGCGCCAAGTATCGTGGCGAATTTGAGGAACGCCTGAAAACGGTGTTGAAAGAGCTCGCTCAGGAAGAAGGACGGGTGATCGTCTTCATCGATGAAATTCATACCATGGTTGGCGCGGGCAAGGCGGAAGGCGCAATGGACGCCGGCAATATGCTGAAGCCGGCGCTGGCTCGTGGCGAGCTGCACTGCATCGGCGCCACCACGCTCGATGAATATCGCAAGTACATCGAAAAGGATGCGGCGCTTGAACGTCGCTTCCAGAAAGTGCTGATCGGCGAGCCGACGGTGGAAGACACCATCGCCATCCTGCGCGGCTTGCAGGAAAAGTACGAAATCCACCACGGCGTGGCGATCACTGACCCGGCAATCGTCGCCGCCGCCGAACTGTCGCAGCGCTATATCACCGACCGTTTCCTGCCCGACAAGGCGATCGACCTGATCGACGAAGCGGCCGCACGGATCAAGATGGAGCTCGACTCGAAACCGGAAGTGATGGACAAGCTCGACCGGCGCATGATCCAGCTCAAGATTGAGCGCGAGGCAGTCAAAAAGGAGAAGGACGAAGCTTCGCTCAAGCGTCTGCAACTGATCGAAGAAGAGCTGGAACAACTGCAGCGCGAATACAACGACCTCGAAGAGATCTGGAAGGCGGAGAAGTCGCGTGCGGTCGGCTCGGCCCACATCAAGGAAGAGATCGACGCCTTGCGCGCGCAGATGGCGGACTTCCAGCGCAAAGGGCAGCTCGACAAGGTTGCCGAACTGCAATACGGCAGGTTGCCGCAGCTCGAAGCGCAACTGAAAAGCGCCGAACAGCAAGGCAGTGGTGAAGCTTCGCCCAACAAGCTGCTGCGTACTGAAGTCGGCGCCGAGGAAATTGCCGAAGTGGTGTCGCGGGCCACCGGCATTCCGGTGAGCAAGATGATGCAGGGCGAGCGCGAGAAGTTGCTCAAGATGGAAGAGCGTCTCCACGAGCGTGTGGTTGGCCAGGATGAAGCGGTGACGCTGGTGGCCGATGCCATCCGCCGCTCGCGTGCCGGACTCGGTGACGAGAACCGGCCTTATGGTTCCTTCCTGTTCCTTGGTCCGACCGGGGTGGGCAAGACCGAGCTGTGCAAGGCGCTGGCCGGCTTCCTGTTCGATTCCGAAGAGCATCTGATCCGCATCGACATGAGCGAATTCATGGAGAAGCACTCGGTCGCCCGCCTGATTGGTGCGCCGCCGGGCTATGTCGGCTACGAGGAAGGTGGTTATCTCACCGAGCAGGTGCGGCGCAAGCCTTATGCGGTGATCCTGTTTGATGAAGTGGAAAAAGCCCACCCGGATGTGTTCAACGTGCTGCTGCAGGTGCTCGATGATGGTCGCATGACCGATGGTCAGGGGCGCACGGTGGACTTCAAGAACACGGTGATCGTGATGACTTCCAACCTTGGCAGCCAGATGATCCAGCAGATGGCCGGCGACAGCTATGCGGCGGTGAAAGATGCGGTGATGCTGGAAGTCAAAGGCTATTTCCGTCCCGAGTTCATCAACCGCATCGATGAAGTGGTGGTGTTCCACAGTCTGGACGAACAGCACATCGCCGGCATCGCCCGCATCCAGCTGCAGTATCTGCAGCGTCGGCTGGCGCGTCTCGACATGGCGCTCGAAGTCAGTCCTGCTGCGCTGGCCGAGCTGGCGAAAGCCGGTTTCGATCCGGTGTTCGGCGCCCGTCCGCTCAAGCGTGCGATCCAGCAGGAGCTGGAAAACCCGCTCGCCAAGGCACTGCTCGAAGGTCGCTTTGCTGCCAAGGATCAGATCCTGGTCGACGTGCGGGAAGGTGAATTGGTGTTTCAACGACGCTGAACGAGGGCAATAATGCGCTAAACTGGCGCGCTGGCAGTCAGCCTCGGAGTCAAACCCGGCAGGGCGTGCGTCGTCCGTGCCGGGTTTTGCTTGTTTCCAATTCCTTTCAGGTGTTCAACGGTATTCGAGATGTTTCAGGCGATCCGCAGCAACCAGCGCATTGCGCAAATCATTCTGGCTATTCTCATCGTGCCCTTTGCCTTTTTCGGCATGGATGCGTATTTCAGCGATTCGCCCAGTACCACCGACATTGCCACCGTCGGCGGCACGCCGATCCGGGTGTATGAATTCGAGCAGGCACTGCGTGAGCAGCAGGAGCAGATGCGCAATCTGGCCGGCGGCGAGATTGATCGTGCGCTGCTCGAATCCGAGCCCTTCCGCCGCAGTGTGCTCGATCTGCTGATCAACCGCCGCGTGCTGGCGCTCTATGCGCAGGACAACCGCTTTGCCGTGGTGCCGCAGCAGATTCAGCAGCTGATTCTTGAAGTGCCGCAGTTTCAGGACAACGGCAGCTTCTCGATGGAGCGTTACAACGCCATCCTCGGTGCTCAAGGCCTCAGCCCGGCGATGTTCGAGCGTCAGATGGCCGAGCAGGCCCGCTTCAGTCAGCTCAGCATGGCGATTGCCGATGCCGGTTTCGTGCCGCTGGATACCGCCCGTCGTCTGCTGGTCGCCGAACAGGAAAGCCGCAGCGTGCGTGAGCTGAGCTTGTCGAGCGCCGCCGCAGGGGCTGCCGCCGACATCAGCGCGGCGCAGATCCAGGCCTGGTATGACGAACACCCGGCCGATTTCGAACGGCCGGCACGGATCAAGGCTGACTATGTGGTGTTTGACCGCAGCGCGATCGAACAGCAGGTCAAGGTTGATGAAGCGGAAGTGCGTGCCTTTTACGACGGCAATCCCGACCGCTACGGTGTCGCCGAACAGCGTCGTGCGCGTCACATCCTGTTCGAGCTCGCGGAAGATGCCGGCAGTGGCGACGTTGAGCGCCTGACTGCTGAAGCGGACAAGCTGGTTGCCGAACTGCGTGCTGATCCGGAAAAGTTTGCTGCGCTGGCGAAGGAAAAGTCGCAGGATCCGGGCTCGGCCGCAGCAGGCGGTGATCTCGGCTTCTTTGGCCGCGGCATGATGGTCAAGTCGTTTGAAGATGCGGTGTTCGCGCTGAGCGAAGGCGAAATTGCCGATCCGGTGCGCAGCGACTTCGGCATCCACATCATCCAGCTCACCGGCATCAAGCCGGCGAGCATGCGCAGCTTTGATGAAGTGAAGGATGAGCTGGAAGCAGAACTGCGTACCCGTGAAGCCGGCAGGTTGTTTGCCGAGCAGGCGGAGCATTTTGCCAACACGGTCTATGAGCAGCCCGATACGCTGGAGCCGATTGCCGACGAGCTCAAACTGGAAATCCGCCACACCGACTGGCTGGAGCGCAGTGCTGGCGGTCTGGGCGGCTTTGCCAATGACAAGCTGATCAATGCCTTGTTCAGCGATGATGCGGTGAAAGATGGTCGCAATACCGAAGCCGTCGAAGTGGCGAGCAATACCCTGGTCGCTGCACGGGTGAGCGAATACGAGCCGGCGGCCAAACTGGCGCTGGATGAAGTGAAGGAGCAGATCGAAGCCCGTCTGCGCCGTGAAGCGGGTAGCAAGCAGGTGCAGGCCAGAGGCGAAGCGCTGCTCGCCAGCCTGCAACAGGACGCCGCTGCACCGCTTGACGATGAGCTGAGTTTTGCCGATGCGCGCAGCTATCGTCGCAGCAGCGCCGAACTGTCACCGACCGCGCTGAGGGCCGTATTCGCCGCCAACAGCAGCACGCTGCCGGCCCACGTCGGCCTGATTGACGAAGATGGCGACTACCGCATTTTCCGCATCGAAAGTGTCGAGCGTCCGCAACTGGCTGAAACCGATCCCAGCGTGCAGGCCGCTGCCGAGCAGTTTGCCAGTCTGCTTGCCCGCCAGGATTTTGAAGGTTTCGTCGCCAGCCTGCGCCAGCGTTACGCCGTGCAGATCAAGGAAAACCTGCTGCGCACCGAAGTGGATAGTTGAGCGAGGGAAAGCCTGAGTCGCTGCGCCGAATCCGGCCGTAGGGGTAGGCCTTGTGCCTACCCGGACCACGGCGGTGAATCTGGCAGGGCGACCGGCTGGGCGACCACAAGGATCGCCCCTACGGCGCGATCTGCGGCGGGTTGGGCAGAGCAGTAAGCCTTGCTCCCTGTGGTGTTGGGGTGAGGGCAAGTCGGTAAAAGTTTCCGCTTCAGCCTGCCATCGGCTGCGGATTGCCCAGCGCGGTGATGTTGAAACCGGCGTCCACATAGAGCACTTCGCCAGTGATGCCGCTGGCCAGATCGGAACACAGGAAAGCTGCCGCGTTGCCGACTTCGTCGATATTGACGTTGCGGCGCAGCGGTGCGTTGTGTTCGTTGAACGCGAGCAGCTTGCCGAAACTGCCGATACCGGAAGCGGCCAGCGTCTTGATCGGTCCGGCAGAAACCGCGTTCACGCGTGTGCCTTCCGGGCCGAGCGACACGGCCAGATAGCGTACCGCTGCTTCCAGACTGGCTTTGGCCAGACCCATGATGTTGTAGTTGGGCATGGTGCGCACTGCGCCCAGATAGCTGAGCGAGAGCAGCGCGCCGTTGCGGCCCTTCATCAAGGGGCGTGCTGCCTTGGCCAGCGCGGGGAAGCTGTAGGCGCTGATTTCCTGCGAAATGCGGAAGGCTTCGCGTGACAGGCCATCGACGAAATCACCATCCAGTGCTTCGCCGGGCGCAAAGGCGATCGAATGCACCAGGCCATCGAGACCCTCCCAGTGTTCGCCGAGCCGGGCAAACAGCGCATTGATCTGCGCATCGTCCTGGACGTCGAGCGGCAGCAGCAGCGTGCTGCCGAAGTCTTCGGCCAGTTTGGCAACCCGGTCGCGCAGACGTTCGTTCTGATAGCTGAACGCCAGCTGTGCGCCTTCGCGGTGCATGGCGCGGGCAATGCCGTAGGCGATTGAACGGTTGCTGAGCAGACCGGTGATGAGGATGCGTTTGCCAGCAAGAAAACCCATTGATCCAACTCCGGAGAACAAGCGCGGAATTATAACGAAAAGCCCGTACCCTGCACGAGGATTAGCGGGTTTTGCCAGGGGGATCGCATCAAAGCCTCCTGCATTCCTTCATCCTTTTTTGATCGCAGCTTTCTCTTGTGGCGCCGGGGCCATGCCCGGCTACTGGCTTACTTCTGCAGCACGGCTGCAATCGACTCCGCGACGTAGTTCAGGTTGTGCGAATTGAGCGCGGCGAGGCAGATGCGGCCGGTGCTCACGGCGTAAATGCCGAATTCATCACGCAGACGTTCGACCTGGGCGGCGCTGAGGCCGGTGTAGGAGAACATGCCGCGCTGGCGGGCGATGAAGGAAAAATCGTCGCGGACGCCGGCCTGGCCCAGCGCGGTGATCAGGCCGCTGCGCATGGCGAGGATGCGCTCGCGCATCAGCGCGAGTTCGCTTTCCCACAGCTGGCGCAATTCAGGCGAATTGAGCACTGCGGCGACCACCGCAGCGCCATGGATCGGCGGGTTGGAGTAGTTGGTGCGGATGACGCGCTTGGTCTGCGAGAGGACGCGGCCTGCTTCTTCCCGGCTGCTGGTGATGATCGACAGCGCACCGACGCGCTCGCCGTAGAGCGAAAAACTCTTCGAGAACGAGCTGGCGACCAGGAACTGCATGCCGCTGCCGGCAAAGGCACGTACTGCCACCGCATCTGCTTCGATGCCGTCGGCAAAGCCCTGATAAGCCATGTCGAGAAGGGCGATCAGACCATGCTCACGGCACAGATCGACCACGTCCTGCCACTGGCCAGCAGTGAGATCGGCGCCGGTCGGGTTGTGGCAGCAGGCATGCAGAATGATGAGGTCGCCCCGGCTGGCAGCTGCGAGGCTGGCCTTCATCCCGGCAAAATCAACGCCACGGGTGGTGGGATCATAGTAGGCGTAGTTTTCGACCTTGAAACCGGCGGCTTCGAACAGCGCGCGGTGATTCTCCCAGCTGGGATTGGAGATATGCACTTTGGCCTGCGGCAGCAGCTGGTGCAGATAGTCAGCGGCGATCTTGAGCGCCCCGGTACCGCCCAGGCTCTGTACGGTGACCACCTGCCCGGCAGTCAGCAGGCTGGAATGCTCGCCAAACAGCAGTTGCTGGACGGCGCTGTTGTAGCTGGCCGGGCCTTCGATCGGCTGATAGCCACGGGCCGGCATCGCGGCGAGGCGGGCACCTTCCGCCTTGCGCACGGCAGCGAGCAGCGGCAGGCGGCCTTCGTCATCGTAGTAGACGCCAACGCCGAGATTGACCTTCTGCGTACGCTGGTCGGCGCCAAAGGCTTCGTTCAGGCCAAGAATCGGGTCACGGGGGGCCATTTCGACGGCGGCGAAGATCGATGTAGACATGAAAGCTCCAGGAAGGGGGTGAGTCGATCGCAGCGGCGCCGGTAACAGGGCCGGGAAAGCGAGCGCAGTTTGGGACAAGCAGACGGACTGGGGGATAATCCTTGTTCACACCTGCTTGTGGTCACCAGGGGCAACAGACCCGAAGACGGACAGCGGACAGGAACAGTCAGCCATCAAAACCGGAAATTCTAGCACGATGAGTACAGGTGATCTCGCAGGAAATTCAGCTGCAGGAGAAGGGCAGGTGGCACGGCTCGACTTTCCCGGCAGCCCTTTCCGTCTCCATCAACCTTTTCCGCCGGCGGGTGATCAGCCAGAGGCGATTCGCCTGCTGTGCGAAGGCTTGAGTGACGGTCTGCTCTACCAGACCCTGCTTGGCGTGACCGGCTCGGGCAAGACCTACACCATGGCGAATGTCATCGCCCGCATGGGGCGGCCGGCGCTGGTACTGGCGCCGAACAAGACTCTGGCGGCCCAGCTGTATGCCGAGTTCAAGGAATTCCTGCCCGACAACGCGGTGGAGTATTTCGTCAGTTATTACGACTACTACCAGCCGGAAGCCTACGTGCCGTCGCGCGACCTGTTCATCGAGAAGGATTCGTCGATCAATGAGCACATCGAGCAGATGCGGCTGTCGGCAACCAAAAGCCTGATGGAACGGCGGGATGTGGTCATCGTTGCCACCGTGTCCTGCATCTACGGGATCGGTGATCCGGTCGATTATCACGCGATGATTCTCCACTTGCGCGAAGGCGAGCAGCTCGCCCAGCGTGATCTGATCGCCCGGCTGGTGGCGATGCAGTACAGCCGCGCCGAACTCGATTTTCGCCGGGGCACTTTCCGCGTGCGCGGCGATGTGATCGATGTCTTTCCGGCGGAAAACGCTGAACTTGCGGTGCGTATCGAGCTGTTTGACGATGAAATCGAACATCTGACCCTGTTTGATCCGCTCACTGGCCATTTGCGCCACAAGCTGGCGCGTTTCACCGTCTATCCGTCCAGTCACTATGTCACGCCGCGTGCCACCGTGCTGCAGGCGATTGAAGCGATCAAGCTGGAGCTGGACGAACGGATCGGCTTCTTTCAGCGTGAAGGCAAGCTGGTCGAAGCGCAGCGCATCGAACAGCGCACCCGCTTCGATCTCGAAATGCTCAATGAAATGGGCTTTTGCAAAGGGATCGAGAACTACTCCCGCCATCTGTCCGGCCGTGGGCCGGGCGAGCCGCCACCGACGCTGATCGACTACCTGCCGGCCGATGCCTTGCTGTTCATCGACGAATCCCACGTCGCCATCGGCCAGGTGGGCGGCATGTACAAGGGCGACCGTTCGCGCAAGGAAAATCTGGTCGGCTATGGTTTTCGCCTGCCTTCGGCGCTCGATAACCGGCCGTTGAAATTCGATGAATTCGAGCGCCTGATGCCGCAGACGGTGTTCGTTTCGGCGACGCCAGCCGCTTATGAAGCGGAACATCAGGATCAGGTGGTCGAACAAGTGGTGCGTCCGACCGGGCTCACCGATCCACTGGTCGAAGTGCGGCCGGCGACGACTCAGGTCGATGATCTGCTGGTGGAAATCAAGCGCCGGCTGGCGGTCAATGAGCGCGTGCTGGTGACGGTGCTCACCAAGCGCATGGCCGAAGACCTGACCGATTATCTGGCTGACAACGGTATTCGCGTGCGCTACCTGCACTCGGACATCGACACCGTCGAGCGGGTGGAAATCATCCGCGACCTGCGGTTGGGCGAATTCGACGTGCTGGTCGGCATCAACCTGTTGCGTGAGGGGCTGGACATTCCCGAAGTGTCGCTGGTGACCATTCTCGACGCCGACAAGGAAGGTTTCCTGCGTTCGGCACGTTCGCTGATCCAGACCATCGGCCGGGCGGCCCGCCATCTGCATGGGACAGCCATTCTCTACGCGGATCGCATCACCGATTCGATGCGTGCGGCGCTCGATGAAACCGAACGCCGGCGGCAGAAGCAGCTGGCTTTCAACGAAGCACACGGCATCGTGCCCAAGTCGGTGAGCAAGCGCATCAAGGACATCATCGATGGGGTGTATGACAGTGACGGCGCCACGCGCGATGTTGCGCGGGTTGAGGAGCCGCGCCGGGATTATGCGACCATGGATGAGAAAGCGCTGTCGCGGGCGATCAAGCAGCTGGAAAAGGAAATGCAGGAGCATGCGCGCAACCTGGAATTCGAGCAGGCTGCGGCAGCACGCGACGAGCTGTTCCGCCTGCGGCAAGGCGCGTTCGGTGCCGACCAGCATGGCAGTCGCTGACGGGGCCGCCGGCGAGGGCAATGTGCGGCGCTCTACTGCGAGTGATGAAACCGGGAGGAGAAAATGAAACGGGTACTTTTCGTCTGTACGGGCAACATCTGCCGTTCGCCGACCGCAGAGGGCATGGCGCGTCATTTCATCGCTACCGGCAGGCTGGAGAAGCTGGTGGAAGTCGATTCGGCTGGTATCGAAGGCTATCACGCCGGTGAGCAGCCTGATCCGCGGACGCGCAAAGCGGCTTCGCAGCGCGGTTATGACCTGGCCGGTCTGCGCGCGCGCAAGCTGGAAGTGGCTGACTTTCAGCGCTTCGATCTGCTGTTGGCGATGGACAGGGGCCATCTCGAATACATGAAGCGCAAATGCCCGGAAGTCTATCGGTCGCGCCTGCAGCTGTTTCTCGACTATGTGCCTGCGCCGGGCTTCGATACCGATGAAGTGCCGGACCCCTATTACGGCGGACCGAAAGGCTTTGATCTGGTGCTCGACATGTGCGAAAGCGGCGTGCGTGGCTTGCTGGAGCACATCACCGCCAGGAAATAGCAAGCAGGCGCCGAAATGACGATGGCCGGGCGGCGGAATCCCGCAGCCCGGCCATCCGCTGCCGATCCGGTGCCGCAGGGCCCGGACCGGTCATGCATGCTCAGTCGCGCGTTTCGACCTGCTGCAAGGGTCCGTCATCGATCACCACCTGCACGCGCGGCTTGCGGCCGAGGCGGGGCGCCGGGGCGGCGGCGGCCGGAGCGGGCAGCTGACTCAGATCAGTTTCGATCAGGATCAGGCCGCTGCTTGAGGCCTGCGCGGCTGCAGGGGCCGCTGCTTGCGCCGCAACTGCCGTCGGGACGGCTTCCACCGGAGCGGGGTCCGTCTGGCTGGCTTCGCTGCGCGGCGCTTCGGCCTCGTGCTGTGCGGTGGCCGCAGCGTTGTCGGCTTGGGCTTGGGCTGGCTGGCTGTCGACGATCACCGTCCCGATCGCGGCGGTCTCGACCGTGGCGCTTGCAGGTTGCGTGCTTTCCTCCTCAGCAGCCCGAGTTGCGTCGGCTGCCGGCTCGGTATCTTGAGGTTCGGTGTGTTGAGACTCGGTGCCTTGAAGCTCGGGGACGGCGTTTTCAGTCGGCTTTTCTGCCGGTGCCACTTCGGCCGCGACCGCTTCGATCTCGTCCGTTGCCGGCAGGACTTCTGCCGGGCTGCCCTGGCTTGCTGCAGCTTCGCTGCTCTCCGTTTCGGCCGCCTGCTCAGGCAGGACCGTGGCCGGAGTTTCCTGCTGCGCCAGCTGTGGCCGGGCCGACTCTGCCATCTGTTCGGCAAGGCGCTCCGGCAGTGGCAGTCCGCTGCTGACTGCAGGCTCGAACGCACTTGCCGGCCCTTGTTCACTGCTCAGTGCAGGCGCGGCAGATGGAGCGTGCTCCACCGCCGTGGCGGCAGCTGCGACGGCCACTGGCAGGGTGCTCACTGCCGGAGCCGGAGCAGTGCTTGCCGCCGGAGCGTCAGCGGCTTGCTCGGCCGGCAGCGTTGATTGCACTTCCTCGTTCAGGTTGCTGGTGGCGCTGCCGTTTTCGCTGCTGCTGCGGCGACCACGACCACCACGGCCGCGACGACGGCGCTTTTCGCTGCTGGCGCCTTCTTCCGCGCCGTGATCGACAGGAGCGGTTTCACTGCCTGCCAGTGCGGTCTCTGCTGCGCTGGCTGCCTGTTCCTTGAGTTCGTCTTCGTTGGCTTTGGCGGTGGCGCTGGAACTGCTCTGGCTGCGTTCGGCATTGCTGCGCCGGCGGCGGTTTTCGCTGCGCTCGCTTTTCTCGGTTTGCTCGCTGCGCTCGTTACGCTCAGTGCGTTCGCTGCTGCGTTCGCCGCGCTCCTTCTTCTCGCTGCGGGCGGCTTTTTCGTTGCCTTCACCGCGTTCGGTACGTTCGCTGCGTTCGCTGCGTTCGCCACGGTTGCTGCGGCTGCTGCCGGTTTCACCATCGCGCTCTTCACGACGAGCGCGGCTGCTGCCCTGGCGGCGAGCTTCGCCGTTGCGGCTGCGGCCTTCGCGCTGCTTGGCTGGCGCGGCAGCCACCGGAGCGGCCTCGACGCTTTCGGTCGGGCTCTTGCTGCTGCTGAACCAGCCCATGATGCGGGCCAGCAGGCCTTTCTGACTGGGAACGATGCCGTGATCGGGGAGGCTGGTCGCACTGCTGGTGCTGGTGCTGGTCTGCGGTGCGGGCTGGCTGGGTGCGATGCCTTTGACCGCTGCTTCCTGACGCGGTGGCCGTTCGCTGGCCTTGCCCGGCTGGCGGCTGTCGTCTTCAGCAGGCTTCTGCACCATCTGGTAGCTGGCGACCGCGATCTCCTCGGTATTGAGCTGGTCGTGGCGCAGGCGGATGATTTCGTGCGCCGGCGTTTCGAGGTGGCGGTTGGGAACGATGATCAGCTGGATGCGGTGGCGCAGCTCGATGCGGGCGATGTCGACCCGCTTCTCGTTGAGCAGGAAGGTGGCGACATCGACCGGCACCTGCAGGTGCACTGCGCCGGTGTTTTCCTTCATTGCTTCTTCTTCGAGGATGCGCAGGATGTGCAGCGCGGAAGATTCGGTGCTGCGGATGTGGCCGGTGCCGTTGCAGCGCGGGCAGGGGATGTAGCTGGTTTCGGCCAGCGCCGGGCGCAGGCGTTGCCGGGAAAGTTCGAGCAGGCCGAAGCGGCTGATCTTGCCGGTCTGCACGCGGGCGCGGTCATGGCGCAGGGCGTCGCGCAGACGGTTTTCGACTTCGCGCTGGTTTTTCGACGACTCCATGTCGATGAAGTCGATGACGATCAGGCCGCCAAGGTCACGCAGGCGCAGCTGGCGGGCGATTTCCTCCGCCGCTTCGAGGTTGGTGCGCAGTGCGGTTTCCTCGATGTCGGCGCCTTTGGTGGCGCGGCCGGAGTTGACGTCGATCGACACCAGCGCTTCAGTGTGATCAATGACCACGGCACCGCCGGAAGGCAGATTGACCTGGCGCGAGTAGGCCGATTCGATCTGGTGTTCGATCTGGAAACGCGAGAACAGCGGCACATCGTCGTTGTAGCGCTTGATGCGGTTCACGTTGGCCGGCATGACGTGGGCCATGAACTGCTGGGCCTGTTCATGGATGTCATCGGTGTCGATGAGGATTTCACCGATTTCGGGCTGAAAGTAGTCGCGGATGGCGCGGATCACCAGGCTGCCTTCCTGATAAATCAGGAAGGCGCCGTTCTGGCCGGCAGCGGCGCTTTCAATCGCCCGCCACAACTGGGTGAGGTAGTTGAGGTCCCAGCCGAGCTCTTCGCTGTTGCGGCCAATGGCGGCGGTACGTGCGATCAGGCTCATGCCTTCGGGTACGTCCAGCTGATCCATCGCTTCGCGCAGCTCGGCACGTTCCTCACCTTCAACGCGGCGCGAGACGCCGCCACCGCGCGGGTTGTTGGGCATCAGCACCAGATAGCGGCCGGCGAGCGAGATGTAGGTGGTGAGTGCGGCGCCCTTGTTGCCGCGTTCGTCCTTCTCGACCTGAACGATGAGTTCCTGGCCTTCCTTGAGTGCTTCGCGGATCGTCGCCTTGCCAGGCTCGACGCCGGGCTGGAAGTAGCTGCGCGAGATTTCCTTGAACGGCAGGAAGCCGTGACGCTCGGCGCCATAGTCGACAAAGGCCGCCTCAAGACTGGGCTCGATGCGGGTGATGACGGCCTTGTAGATGTTGCTCTTGCGTTCTTCCTTGGCGGCCGATTCGATATCGAGGTCGATCAGTTTCTGACCGTCCACGATCGCGACGCGCAGTTCTTCGGCCTGCGTCGCATTGAAAAGCATGCGCTTCATAAAAGTCGTTCTCCCGCGTCAAACGCACGGGCAGGACGAACGGCGCGCACCATCGCGCTGTCCGGGGTGTTCAGGAGCAATGAGTTAGAGCTGCTGTGGGCATCCGGTCGATAAGTTCTGGGCTGTGATGGGTCGGCTGGTCGATTTTCTCTTGTTCCCGCCCGCTCACCGAGGTTCGGTGTGGCGCGGCCGGAGCATTTGATCCTGCAGTGCGTATGACGCGTCAAAATCCAAGCTGGTTGCTGGATGGTGGTGTTTCGATAGCGGTGATTGCGCTACCATCCTCGCCTTTGGCGGCGCTGAGGCAGGCAATGGTGAATCCGGGAGCGCTCTTCAGGGCTCATCGCCAGCAGTTTGCCTGCGCCGACGTCGTTCTGCTGGCGTGCTGTTTGCAGGCGACAGAACCACGACGACGGGCACTTGGCTGGCGGCGACCGGGTCAACCGGTGGCAAGTATATTTCATGACGACGATTGAAGGCAAAAGCAATGCAGTGCGACACCTGCGTATTGATGAGGGCGCAGCCGGGCAGCGCATCGACAACTATCTGCTGAAGTTCGCGCGCGGGGTGCCGAAAAGCCACGTCTATCGCATCCTGCGCAGCGGTGAAGTGCGGGTCAATGGCGGGCGGGTGCAGCAGACTTACCGGCTGGCTGTGGGGGACGAGGTGCGCATCCCGCCGATCCGGCTGGCGACCGGACCGCTGCCACCGGCCGCCGCGCCGCTGGGCAAGCCCTTGCCGGTGGTTTATGAAGACGATGCCCTGCTGGTGATCGACAAGCCAGCCGGCAAGGCGGTGCATGGCGGCAGCGGCGTGAGCTACGGCGTCATCGAGCAGCTGCGCGTGCAGCGGCCCGAACTGAAGATGCTCGAGCTGGCGCATCGTCTGGATCGGGAAACGTCCGGCCTGCTGGTGGTGGCGAAGAAACGCTCGGCGCTCACCGCCCTGCACGACATGCTGCGTGAAGGACGGATGGAAAAGCGTTACCTCGCGCTGGTGCGCGGGCGCTGGCAGAACCCGCTGCAGCATCTGCGTTTCCCGCTGCTCAAATACCTCAACAGTGCCGGCGAGCGCCGGGTGTGTGTCAACGCCGAAGGCAAGCCGGCGCACAGCATCGTGCGTCGCGTCGGGCGCTGGGCGGAATTCAGTCTGCTGGAAGTCGAGCTCAAGACCGGACGCACGCATCAGATCCGCGTTCATCTGTCGCATCTGGGCTTTCCGCTCTGCGGTGATGATAAATACGGTGATTTTCCGCTCAACAAGCGGCTGGACGGCGAAGGCCTGAAGCGGATGTTCCTCCACGCTGCCGAGCTGCGCTTCCGTCACCCGCTCAGCGGCGCCGAGCTGGCGTTCAAGGCGCCGCTGGCGCCTGAACTGCAGTCCTATCTCGATCGTCTTGGAAAAATGGAGACTTGAGCATGAGCAATCAATCTGCGGCCAACTTCGATCTGATCGTCTTTGACTGGGATGGCACTTTGTACGATTCGGCGGCGGCGATCGCGCGCACCATCCAGCTGTCCTGTGCCGATCTGGGCTTGCCAGTGCCGAGTGACGAAGCAGCGCGCTACGTGATCGGCCTCGGGCTGGAAGATGCCTTGCGTCATGCTGCGCCGGCACTGGCCGAGAAGGACTATCCGCTGATCATCGAGCGCTACCGGGTCAATTTCCTTGCCCGCGACTTCGAGCTTGAGCTGTTTGCCGGGGTGAATGAGCTGATTCCGAGGCTTGCCGGGCGCGGTCAGCTATTGGGCGTTGCCACCGGTAAAAGCCGCCAGGGACTGGAGCGTGCGCTGGAGTTTACCGGCCTGGGGGCGCATTTCATTGCCACTCGCTGTGCGGATGAATGTTTTTCCAAGCCCCATCCGGCGATGCTCGAAGAACTGATGGACGAGCTCGGCTGCGCACCGGAGCGCACTCTGATGGTCGGTGACACCACCCACGATCTGCAGATGGCAAAAAATGCCGGGGTGAGCAGCCTGGCAGTCGCCTTCGGCGCCCATCCGCAGCTGGCGCTGGAAGCCGAAGCCCCGCTGGCCTGCGTGGAGACGCCAGCGCAGATGGTGCAGTGGTTGCTGCTGCACGGCTGAACGGCAGGTTTGTCACGTCCCGTTCCGTAGGGGCGACCCTCGTGGTCGCCCTTGCCCGGGTCACCGATGAGGCCGGCCCTTACCGCTGCGGCGCAGCGAGCAGCAGGAACAGGCAGGGACGACGGGCGAGTTCGGGGCGCGGCTGTTTTTTCCAGCTGGCGATGCTGAAGCTGCGGATCCATTCGTTGCTGCTGTTGAGGTCGCGGGCCAGGCAGAGCCGGGTGCCGGGCTTGAGGCTGGCGAGCAGGGCGTCGAACATTGCCTCGTTGCGGTAGGGCGTTTCGATGAACAGCTGGGTGCGGCCCTCGCTGGCCGATTCCTGTTCCAGCCGGCGCAAAGCCTGGCTGCGTTCACCATCCTTGACCGGCAGATAGCCGTGAAAGCAGAAACTCTGGCCGTTGAGTCCGCTGGCCATCAGGCCGAGCAGGATGGAGGACGGGCCGACCAGCGGCGCGACTTCGATGCCGAGCGCGTGGGCGCGGGCGACCAGGCGGGCGCCGGGGTCGGCAACTGCCGGACAGCCGGCATCGGACATCAGGCCGAGGTCGCGGCCAGCGAGCGCGGGAGCGAGCAGGGCGTCGTACTCGTCATTGCCGGCCTTGGCGGCATCGGGCAATTCGCGGATGTCGGTGTCGCGCAGCGGCTGCGGATAATCGAGCTGCTTGAGGTGGGCGCGGGCGGCGCGGGCGTTTTCGACCACGAAGCAATCGAGGCCGGCGGCAATCTGCTGCGCCTGAGTGGGCAGGAAGTGCGACCAGGGGCTGTCGCCAAGAGCGACCGGAATCAGGAACAGGCGGCCGTGGCGCGACTGGGAGGGAGTGGTCATGGTAGCGCGATTCCTTCTGCGCGCAGCATGCGGGCGAGGGCGATCAGCGGCAGGCCGATGAGTGCCGTGGGATCGCTGCCGGCCAGTTCGTCGAGCAGGCTGATCCCCAGGCCTTCGACCTTGGCGCTGCCGGCGCAGTCGAACGGCTGTTCAAGGGCGACATAGCGTTCGATTTCGGCATCGCTCAAATTGCGCAGGCGCACCGTGGTTTGAATGTTGTCCTGTTGCAGACGGCCGCTGACCGGTTCGAGCACCGCGAGCGCGGTATGAAAGGTCACTGTCTGCCCGCTCATCTGCCGCAGTTGCGCGCAGGCCCGCGCAGCGTTGCCCGGTTTGCCCAGTTGCAGATCGCCGAGTTCGGCGACCTGGTCGCTGCCGATCAGCAGGCAGGGAGCGTCGGGCGTCGGCAGGCTGGCGGCCACGGCGCGCGCCTTGGCGGCGGCCAGCCGCAAGGCGGTGGTGGCCGCGCTTTCGCCCGGCAGCGGGCTTTCGTCAATGTCCGGGCTGATGCATTCGAGCGCTAGTTGCAGTGGCTGGCTGAAGCGTTCGAGCAGGGCGCGCCGGTAGACGGAGCCGGAGGCGAGGATGAGTTTCATCGGTGTGGTGGTTTTTCTTTTGACATCAAAGGCAAAAAAATAATATCATGCGCGGCTATGTCGCATCAAAGCAGTTCCTCGCGTCCGAGTCTGGATCCCTTTCGTTTCGCTGCCGAAGCCAGAACCCAGTCGGGTACGGTCAAGGTGGCGGATTTGCCACGTCTGGCCGATGCGCTGGCGACGGTGGTCGGGGAGCTGAGCTGGCGGCTGGAAGGCTCGATGAGCGGAGGCCAGTTTCGTCAGCATGGTGGCAGCAGGGCCGAGCCCAGGCTGCGCCTGCAGGTCGATGGCCAGCTCGGTCTGGCCTGTCAGCGTTGTCTTGGCGAACTGAGCTGGACGCTGGCGATCGACACCACGCTGCAACCGGTGCGGGAGGGGCAGCCGATCGCCGAAGATGAGCTGGAGAACGACGAGTTCGACGCCATCGAAGTTGGAGACAGTCTCGACCTGTTCAGTCTGGTCGAAGATGAAGTGCTGCTGGCGCTGCCGCTGGTGGCGCGGCATGAACATTGTGAGTTGCCCCGTGAGTTCAACGGGGCACGAGAAGAATCGCCTTTCGCTGCGCTTGCGCCGCTGCGAGGCAGTCGTCGCGCGGACTAGGCGCATCAACCTGTATCTGGAGTTATTTTCTCATGGCCGTTCAACAGACCAAGAAGTCCCCTTCCAAGCGTGGCATGCATCGCTCGCACGATGCGCTCAAGGCCCCGGCGCTCGCCATCGAGTCGACCACCGGTGAAGTCCATCTGCGTCACCACGTCAGCCCGAGCGGCGTCTATCGCGGCAAGAAAGTGATGAAGGGCAAGGACGAGTAAGACTCGCCTTTCCCTTCGAAGGCGGCGCTGAGCGCTTGGCGCTCACGCCGCTTTTTTTCCGCCTTCGTTTTTCTTCCCTGTTCCTTTCCTTGTCTTTGCTCCCGCGGTATGCCTTGTGTTGTTGCAAGGACAGTCCCTGCGTGGGCTGAGCGGACGAGATGCCGATGGGTGTCACTGTAGCCATTGACTGCATGGGAGGCGATCACGGCCCGGTCGTGACCGTCCCTGCTGCACTTTCCTTCCTGCGCCGCCATCGCGACACGACTGCCATTCTGGTCGGCCGCGAAGAGGCGATCCGCCCTTTGCTGGGCCAGGCTGAAGCCGAATTCGGCGAGCGCCTGCGCGTGCACGTGGCGAGCGAAGTGGTTGCCATGGATGATCCGCCGGCGACCGCGCTGCGCAACAAGAAAGACTCCTCGATGCGGGTGGCGATCAACCTGGTCAAGAGCGGCGAAGCTGCGGCTGCGGTGTCGGCTGGCAACACCGGCGCGCTGATGGCGATTTCGCGTTTCGTGCTGAAGACCCTGCCGGGAGTCGACCGGCCGGCGATTGCCACCATCCTGCCGTCGATGGTCGGTCATACTTATGTGCTCGATCTCGGTGCCAACGTCGATTGCACCGCCGAGCATCTGTGCCAGTTCGGCATCATGGGCTCGGCGCTGGTGTCAGCGGTCGAACACAAGGAGCAGCCGCGCGTCGGCCTGCTCAACATCGGTGAAGAAGCGATCAAGGGCAATGATGTGGTCAAGGAAGCCGGGGATCTGCTGCGCAACAGCGGGCTCAACTTCCATGGCAACGTCGAAGGCAATGACATTTACGAAGGCACGGTCGACATCGTTGTCTGTGACGGTTTCGTCGGCAACGTCGCGCTCAAGACTTCCGAAGGTCTCGCCCAGATGCTGGGGGCAATGATCAAGCAGGAATTCGGCCGCTCGCTGCTCACTCGCGTAATGGGTCTGATTGCGCTGCCGGTGCTGAAACGCTTCAAGCAGCGCGTCGACCATCGTCTGTACAATGGCGCGCCCCTGCTGGGCTTGCGCGGTGTGGTGCTGAAGAGCCACGGCTCGGCCGACGCGCTGGCGTTCGAGATGGCCTTGTCGCGCGCAGCCGATGCGGCGGCCAACGAACTCATCGCCCGTATCAGCGAGCACATGGCTCGCATCAGTGAGGTCAAGGCATGATTTATGCACGAATTGCCGGCACCGGCAGCTATCTGCCCGGTGCGCCGGTCAGCAATGATGATCTGGTCGCACGCGGCATCGAAACGTCCGACGAATGGATCGTCAGCCGTTCGGGGATCCGCAGCCGTCATCTGGCAGCTGCCGGAGAAGGGGCGAGCGAGCTTGCCCTGCATGCTGCGCAGCGTGCGCTCGAAGCGGCCGGCTGCGCGGCCGACGACATCGATCTGCTGATTGTCGCCACCTCCACGCCGGATTACATTTTCCCCAGTACCGCAGCGCTGCTGCAGCACAAGCTGGGCATGCGCAACGGCGCGCCGGTGTTTGACGTGCAGGCGGTGTGCACCGGCTTTGTCTATGCGCTGAGTGTGGCGGAAAAGTTCATCCGCTCCGGCTCGCACCGGCGGGCGCTGGTGGTGGGAGCAGAAGTCTTTTCGCACATTCTCGACTGGAAGGATCGCGCCACCTGCGTGCTGTTCGGCGATGGTGCCGGTGCGGTGGTGCTCGAAGCTTCGGACCAGCCCGGCATTCGTGCCACGGCGCTGCATGCCGATGGCAGTCATCACGACATCCTCTCCGTGCCCGGCAGTGTGGTCGGCGGTCAGGTGATGGGCGATCCCTTCCTGCGCATGGACGGTCAGGCGGTGTTCAAGTTTGCCGTCAAGGTGCTCGGTGAAGTGGCGCGTGAAGTGATCGATCAGGCTGGCGTCACGGCTGACAGTGTCGACTGGCTGATTCCGCATCAGGCGAATATCCGCATCATCCAGGCGACTGCCAAACGGGTCGGTCTGGAGATGGACAAGGTGATCACTACCCTGGACCACCACGGCAACACGTCGGCGGCCTCGATTCCGCTCGCACTCGACGAAGCGGTGCGGGACGGCCGCATCCAGCGCGGCCAGCGCCTGGTCATCGAAGGCGTCGGTGGTGGCTTCACCTGGGGCGCAGCCCTGATCGACTTCTGAGCCGGTTTCTGAATTCATTTCAACTTTACTTGATGCAAAGCGGAGGGCAGTGATGGCTTTTGCGCTGATTTTCCCCGGCCAGGGTTCGCAAGCGGTCGGCATGATGAACGCCTACGGTGACTCGGCGGTGATCCGTGACACTTTTGCCGAAGCTTCCGATGCGCTGGGCGAAGACCTGTGGGCGATGGTCAACGACGGGCCGGCCGAACGGCTGGCGCTGACGGTCAATACCCAGCCGCTGATGCTCACTGCCGGCGTCGCCACCTGGCGAGCCTGGCTGGCGGCAGGTGGCCCGCAGCCGGCGATGGTCGCCGGCCACAGTCTGGGCGAATATTCCGCCCTGGTCGCAGCGGGCGCGCTGGCTTTCCGCGATGCCGTGCCACTGGTGCGCTTCCGCGCCCAGGCGATGCAGGAAGCGGTGCCGGCTGGTGAAGGCGCGATGGCCGCAGTGATGGGACTGGAGGCGGATGCGGTGCGCGCAGCCTGTGCCGAAGCCGCCCAGGGCGAGGTGGTCGAAGCGGCCAATCTCAATGCTCCCGGCCAGATCGTCATCGCCGGCGCCCGTGCGGCGGTCGAACGTGCCGGCGAAATCGCCAAGGCCAAAGGTGCCAAGCGTGCCGTGCTGTTGCCGGTGTCCGCGCCTTTTCATTGTGCGCTGATGCGTCCGGCGGCCGAACGCCTCGCCGAACGCCTGGCGACGATCGAAATCACCCGTCCGCAACTGGCAGTGATCAACAACGTCGACGTTGCCGTCTATGACGAGCCGGAGAAGATTCGTGATGCGCTGGTGCGCCAGGCCTGCGCGCCGGTGCGCTGGATCGAGCTGGTGCAGGCAATGGCGGCGCAGGGCATGAGCCATGTCATCGAATGTGGCCCGGGCAAGGTGCTGGCCGGCATGACGCGCCGCATTGCCAAGGAAGTGGAAGGTGGCTCGGCACACGATGCCGCCAGTCTCGAACAATCGATTGCTGCGGTGAGGTAAGACATGAGTGCAGTGCTTGCAGGACAGGTGGCGCTGGTGACCGGCGCCTCGCGAGGAATCGGGCGCGCAGTGGCGCTGGAACTGGCCCGTCTGGGGGCGACCGTGGTCGGCACCGCCACCAGCGAGAATGGTGCGGGCGAGATCGACAAGGCACTGGCCGAAGCCGGGGCGACCGGCGCCGGCATGGCGCTTGACGTCACCGATGCGGCTGCGTGCGAAGCCTGCCTGGGCGAGATTGAAACGCGTTTTGGTGCGGTGAGCATCCTGGTCAATAACGCCGGCATCACCCGGGACAATCTTGCCGCACGGATGAAGGATGACGAGTGGGATGCGGTGATCGGCACCAATCTGCGCGCGGTGTTCCGCATGAGCAAGCTGGTGATGCGCGGCATGATGAAGGCACGCAACGGTCGCATCATCAACATCACTTCGGTGGTGGCCAGCGCCGGCAATCCCGGCCAGGCCAACTATGCAGCGGCCAAGGCTGGTGTCGGCGGGATGACGCGGGCGCTGGCACGCGAGCTGGGTAGCCGCAACATCACGGTGAACTGCGTCGCGCCCGGCTTCATCGATACCGACATGACGCGTGCGCTGCCGGATGCGGCGCGTGATGCACTGCTGGGCAACATCGCGCTTGGCCGTCTGGGTCGTCCGGAAGAAATTGCTGCGGCAGTCGCCTTCCTCGCCTCGCCTGCGGCCTCCTATGTCACCGGCAGCACGATCCATGTCAATGGCGGCATGTACATGGCGTGAACGCCGGCGTTCGCAGCAGACTGTTTTTCCCCAAGTCCTTTCCCATGGCGGGAGAGGAAAAGCCGAGAGTTGCCGAGGTGACTTTCACACTAACGATACGGCGATGTTTTGGTAGAATAAGCCGGTTTTTACCCACCCATTACCCTGTAGGGAAGGAGTTTGTTCATGGAGAACATCGAACAGCGCGTCAAGAAGATTGTCGCTGAGCAACTTGGCGTCAATGAAGCCGATATCAAGAACGAGTCCTCGTTCGTCGATGATCTGGGCGCGGATTCGCTGGACACCGTTGAGCTGGTCATGGCCCTGGAAGAAGAGTTCGAGTGCGAGATTCCGGACGAAGAGGCCGAGAAGATCACCACCGTCCAGCAGGCGATTGACTACGTCAACGCCAACCTCAAGAAGTAAGAAAAGAACGCTGGTCTGGCCGGCCGGATTGCGGACAGGTGGCAGAGTGTTGCCAGTTCTTGCCCGAAGTCGGGACGGCCTGTCCTGTCGATCATGGCCGGGCGTGTGTCCACAAGTCCTCGCCTGCAGCCACTTCCCCTGTTGCGGCCAAGTTTTCGGCCATTGCTTTGATTTGAACGGAGAAACCCGTGTCGCGTCGTAGAGTCGTCGTCACCGGGCTGGGCGTGATCTCGCCGCTCGGCAATACTGTGTCCACAGCCTGGGAAAACCTCGTCGCCGGCAAGAGCGGCATTGGGCCCATCACGCGCTTCGATGCAAGCGCTTTCGCTGCGCGCATCGCCGGCGAAGTCAAGGATTTTGATGTCGGCGAATACCTTTCGCCCAAAGAGGCGCGTCGCATGGATGTCTTCATCCATTACGGCATGGCTGCCGGCATCCAGGCCATTCGTGACTCCGGACTGGAGGTCACCGAGGCCAACGCCGAGCGCATCGGCGTCAATATCGGTTCGGGCATTGGCGGCCTGCCGATGATCGAAACCACGCATGACGATTTCCTTCGCGGCGGGCCGCGCAAGATTTCGCCGTTCTTCATTCCCGGCACGATCATCAACATGATCTCCGGCAATCTGTCGATCCTGTATGGCATGAAAGGGCCGAACCTGGCAGTGGTCACGGCCTGCACCACCGGCCTGCACGCCATCGGCATGAGCGCGCGGATGATCGAATACGGTGACGCCGACGTGATGGTCTGCGGTGGTGCCGAATCGACGGTCACCAATCTGGCGATCGGCGGTTTTGCTTCGGCCAAGGCCTTGTCGACGCGCAATGATGATCCCGCGACTGCCAGCCGGCCGTGGGACAAGGATCGTGACGGCTTCGTGCTCGGCGAAGGCGCGGGCGTGATGGTGCTTGAAGAGTACGAACATGCCAAACGTCGCGGTGCGAAAATCTACGCTGAAGTCGCCGGTTTCGGCATGAGCGGTGATGCCTACCACATGACCGCGCCCGATACCGACGGTCCGTGCCGCAGCATGGTCAATGCGATGCGCAACGCCGGCGTCAATGCCGATGAAGTGCATTATCTCAATGCTCATGGCACCTCGACCCCGCTGGGCGACAAGAACGAAACCGATGCGATCAAGCTCGCGTTCGGTGAGGCCGCAGCGAAACAGCTGGTGGTCAATTCGACCAAGTCGATGACCGGCCATCTGCTCGGTGGTGCAGGTGGGCTGGAGTCGGTGTTTACTGCGCTCGCCATCCATCACCAGATCTCGCCGCCGACGATCAACATCTTCGAGCAGGACCCCGAGTGTGATCTAGACTACTGCGCCAATGTCGCCCGCGAGATGAAGATCGACGTCGCATTGAAGAACAACTTCGGCTTTGGCGGTACCAACGGCACGCTGGTGATGCGCCGCATCTGAACCGGAAGGATCGCCACCTGAAGCGCCGGGTGGTGCGCCGGCGAGCCGGGCGGATGCAGGATTCCGTAGCGCAGCAGTGCAGGCTGGTGCACAAGGCCTGCGTTGGTCGGACATTGCAGGACACATAGGCAGACAAGGCATGCAGTTCCCGGTCCGTGTCGCAGTGCGCCGATCGCGGCTTGCAGGAGCCGCGGTGGTCTTTTTTCATGTGCTCGCTGCAGGGTTGGTTGCCCTCCATCCTTTGCTGGGATTTTCCGGCTGGCCGGCTGATCCCGCAGCCTGGGGTGGTCTGGCCTTGCTGATTGCGCTGGCGGTCAGTTTTCGCTACAACCTGCGCCGTCTGCGTCAGTTGCCAACCCGGATCGTGCTGCACGCGGATGGCAGTCTGCAGTGCCTTGATGCGAACGATGGCGCCGACCACCTCGATGCAGCGCCCGAACGCCTTGTACCGCGCGGAGAAATCACCGACCTGGGCTGGGCGGTCTGGTTTCACCTTGCTGCCAGCGATCGTCGCGGTAGCCGGCGGCTGATGCTGTGGCGCGACAGTTGCGATACCGATGACTGGCGTCTGCTGCGAATCTGGCTTCGATACAAGGCCGGGCAGGCTGGCAGCAGCGAAGCACCATCGACAGAGTGAGCGATCGATACTGCAGGTGGTGCCGCAGCGCGGAAAAATTCGGGGTGTGATCCGCAGGAATCTGATACAGGAAGCCTTGTTCTACGGCGGATGCGCTATCATCACCAGTCGTGCTCGAGTTCGAGGTTTTGTCCTGATTGTCGGGGCTGACTGAGCCTTGCGTCCCATTCTGATCTGATTCGACCGTATTTCGTCACGCATGTCTTTTCCCGTTGATCTGCACTCAGCCTGCCAGCCCCTCCGATCTGAAACTGATTCACGTCCGACCGCAGGCTTGCTGCAGGCCGGGCTTGGCAGCGGCATCCGGGTCTGTGTCGTCGAGGACGATGCCGATTTGCGTGCCGAACTTGCCGACAGCCTGCAAAACCTGGGTTTTCAGGTGCGTGTCTTTCCCGGCTCGCGCGAGCTGTATGCCGGCCTGCTGCAAGAAGAAACCGACCTCGTCCTGCTGGATGTGATGTTGCCGGGAGAAAACGGTTTCAGCGTCGCTGCCAGAATGCGCGCCCATTCCGGCGTCGGCATCGTCATGCTGACCGGACGCAATACGGTGGAAGATCGAGTGCAGGGTCTGCTCGATGGTGCCGATGCCTACCTCTGCAAACCGGTTCAGCTGGCCGAACTGGTCGCGACCCTGATCAGCGTCCATCGTCGCAGTTCAGGGACTGGTTCAGGCGTGCGGCAAGCCGGGAATTTGCCCAGGCCCTTGTCAACCGAGCTGTCAGATGCCGGCGCCTGGACGCTTTCCGTCGACGGCTGGCTGCTTCATACCCCCGCCGGGCAATCGGTTCAGCTCAGTCGTACCGAACGCAGTCTGGTACGTTTTCTGCTCTCGCAGCCCAACAGCCTGATCACCCGGCAAACACTGATCGCCGAGCTCTCCTATCCGGAAGAAGGCTATGCCGAACACCGGCTTGACATGCTGTTCAGCCGCCTGCGGAACAAGATCGCCAAAACTTCCGGCGAACGCCTGCCTCTGTCTGTCGTGCGCGGACAAGGCTTCATTTTCAGGCAGGGGGCGGGAGGCGATCAGAGCAGCGACGGCAGCTGAGCTGAGTCACTCATTCCCGCGAAGGCGAGGGGCAGCCTGTTTGCTGATCGCACCAGTAAACCGGCTGGCTGTCCTGCAGGCGTGCTTTTTGACCACACTACAGCGCATAGCTAAACTTGTGGTAAGTGAGTTTCAGAGGAGATTGCGATGAGCACCGTGTCCGTGCGTATCGATGAGGACTTGGTCAGCGCCGCGCGCGCTGCAGCCAAAGCTGAGTTCCGTACCGTGCAGGGTCAGGTGGAGTTCTGGGCCAAGGTGGGGCGCGCCGCGCTTGACAACCCAGACTTGCCCGCCTCGTTCATTGCCGAGAGCCTGATGAGCATGGCCGAGCCGCGTGAGGACAGCACGGCCTTCATCCTTCGCTCGGCAGCCAAGGCATGAATTGGGACGTTCGGCAAACTCGACGCTTTGCACGCATCTACAAGAGGCTGCACGACAATGTCGTGATGCCGTCAGGGCTGTGGCCCAAGACCCTGACATTGGCGATAAGAAAAAAGGCGACCTCTCGCAGTTGTGGGTCTACAAATTCCGCTGCCTCGGTCAGCTCTACCTGTTGGGATACACCCGCGATAACAGCGTCCAGTTGGTATATCTCGAAGCGGTCGGCCCCCACGAAAACTTCTACCGTGACCTCAAGCGTCAGGACTGAGCTGAAGAAAACAACAGGACGCACTTTGTTTCTTTGTTTTGCTGTAACTGGGACGTATCGATGAAGCCAGGGTGGATGCCACCACTGAAGAGGACATCGCCCAACACATTGCCGAGGACGAAGCCGAGGCCATGCAAGACGCGGCTCGATACGCACGGCGTATCCGCAGCCGGCTGGGTTTGAGCCAGGCCGAGTGCTCGCGAGGCATACCACTCAATCCCCCTCACGCCACCCGCAATCGCTCCAGCCGTCGCGCCGCGCCCAAGCCGCGCAGATACTTCACCTGCCGCCTGGCGCAATGCGCGCTCAGCACCTCGGAGGCGCCAACCGCGCTGCCGAAGTGCTTCATCATCTTCGCCGAGCACTCGACAAACCGCTCCGGATCGAGTTCCAGACGCTCCAGCAGGCGTGGCGTGGATTCCGGCATCTGACCGCGCTTGTGCGGGTGCTGACAGCGTCCGGTCGCTTCTACCAGCTCCAGGTAATCTTCCAGACTGAACGGAATCGCCGCACGCAGCCGCCCCGTCGCATCAAAAGGCATCAATGGCTGCAAGGTGAGCTTCGCCAGTTGCTCCTCACGGCGCAGCCACAGGATCGAATGCACATTGTCCGCCGTTGGCACTGAAACCGTCACTGCGGGCGTAGCAGCCACCGCTTTGCTGCGTTTCACCCCGCCGTTGTGCGCCTTCGATGCCACCTCGTCCCCACCACGCAGCGCACGAATGCGCTCGGCCACCGACGTATGTGCCGACTCCTCCGGCGTTTCCGCCATCGCCGCCCGGATCGGGTTCAGGTCCACATAGGCCATTGCCGTCAGAATCGCCTGCTCATCGAGCAAAGCCTGGCTCTTGAAGCGCCCCTCCCAGAAGCGCCCCGTCACCCCATCCTCGGCATTGGCCTGGCGCGCGACCGACTCGTTGAGTACCCGCATGAACCACGAAATATCCATCAGACGCGCACGATAAACCTCGGCCAACTCCGCAATGCGCTGCACGATCGCCTCATCCAGACTGGCATCCTCCCCCCGCTCACGCGCACGCAGGTAGTCCTGCAACATCACCGGGCCCGTGAAAATCCGCGTCCAGCGCAACAAAACCTCATCCTGACCCCACGCCCGCGCTCGCTGCGCATCGACCCGCAGCACCAGGTGGTAGTGGTTGCTCATCACCGCATAGGCCGCCACATCAATGGCAAACACCCCGGCCAGCTGCTTCATCCGATCCACGATCCAGCCACGGCGATGATCGAAGTTCCTGCCACTGAGCTGATCATCCCCACACAGAAACGCCCGCCTGACACATCGATTCACGACGTGGTACCAGGGCGTATCTGACAAAGAGATGAGGGTGGAGCGGGCGCGAGTCATGACAAAAGGGTATTGAAGGGCGACTAGTTTGTCAAACAACAAACAGCAACCAACAAACAAAGTGGCTGTCCCTCATGTCGTCCATGTCGAAGCAACAGAGCCGGCACTCGAGGAAGGGAAAATCTGGAAGTTCAGTTTTGGCGGTGACGTATCCACAAAAACAAAGTGGTTAATGTCCCTCATGTAAATGCCGATTCAAAACTGACACACTTCCGCTGCGATTGCCAAAACCGAGTGGGTGTCCTCCAAGAGGGCGAAGAGGGCGCTGAAGCAAAGTCTGAGACTTGCAGTATTTCGCTTAAAAGCTAAAATAGACCATGCACGAGATCATCCACTACCTTGATGACGCCGAGAACGACCTGTACCAGGATTGGCTTGATTCTCTGCGTGACCGGGTGGCTAAGGTGGCGATCATCAAGCGTGTTGCCCGTATTGAGATGGGCCTGTTTGGTGATTGCAAGCCTTTGCGTGATGGTGTGTGGGAACTGCGGGTCGATGTCGGCGCGGGATATCGCGTGTACTACGCTCACGTGGGCGGCATGGTGATCCTGCTGACCAGCGGCGGCGACAAGAAGTCGCAGAGCCGCGACATTGAGCGTGCGGTGAAGTTGCTGAAAGATTGGGAGAAGCGAAATGGCTAAGACACATCGAACTCACGAGGAGGCGACGCTCGAGATGTTCCGCAAAGACCCGGAACTGGCCGCTGATTACCTTAATTCCGTACTGGAAGACGGCGACGAAACCGACCTGATGCTGGCACTGCGTACCCTGAGTAAAGCGTTCGGCGGTGTCCAGGAAGTGGCGAGGCAGGCCGACGTCAATGCCCATACCCTGTACCGGACACTCTCCGAAAAGGGCAATCCTGAACTCAAGACCTTGTCAGCGATCCTGAAAGCGATGGGAATGCGCTTGGCAATTCAGCCTTTGAGCCATCAAGGGCAACACCACACTCACGCCTGACACAAAAGGCAAAACCCTAAAGGACATGAGCCTCTTGCAACAAAACAAAGTGGCTGTCCCGTTAACAAAGTGATGACAAAAAGGTGCGATTGCCCTGTTGTTTCGGTCCCGTTGTTTCCAAAACAAAGTGGCTGTCCCTCAGGTTCCGAAAATCGTCGTCACCCGCTCGCGCCTGCTGTCAGTGGTGCTGGGCCGCAACGCCGCCAGCGCGCAAGCCTGAGCTGCCCGGACGAGCATTGCCGATCGGCGCCGGGATGGAGCAGCAATGCCCATCCCGGCGTTTTTCGTTGCTGCCATTATTCTCTCGGACCGGGCTGGGAAAACAGTTGCCGGAGTTGGTCAGCAACGGCATTGGCATCGCCTGAGGCCAGCGCTCCCAAGGCACCGCGCACCAGCCGATGATCCAGGGTGAAGAGTTTGAAGCGCACCACTGAAGGTGCGGGCAGGCCAGCGGCCTCCAGATCGCCAATGGCACAGTCCAACGGCCAGGGTGTGTTGTCGGCAGAGGTGATCATGGCCATGACTGAGTGGCCGCTGGGCGTGTTGAAACAGTTCGCAGCCGAAAGTACCAAGGCCGGGCGGTTCTTGGTGGCGTTGCGATCGGTGAAAGGAAACGGTACGCGCACCACCGTAAAGCGCTCAAAGCTCACGGTAAGCATCCTCGTCGGCCTGGCTTGACCACTCCGAGAGCGTACCCTGGAGCGCGCGCAGGTACTCGATATCCAGCGGCTGCACGCGGCGCACGGTTGCCGTGCCGTCGGCGCCAAGTTCCCAGGAAATCAGATCACCTGGAGCGACATGCAGTGCCGCACGGACATCCTGCGGAATGGTTGTCTGACCTTTGGCCGTGATTTTTGCGATGGCAAGCATGATTTTTCTCAGGTAACTGTATTACATCCTTACTTTAATGCGCTGGCGTTCTTCTGGCAAACAAAGAGGGAGTTTGCCGAAGGGCGGGGTTCGGCCTGGCTCAGCCAGCAAACAGTTCGGCAAACAAAGTACAAAGTGGCTGTCCAGCTGTTTTATCTTCCAGACTGAAACAAAGTGGCTGTCCCTCAGGTTCGTGTTTGTAAATGCTTGCAAGTGCTGCTTGAGCTGTGGGATGTGCTCCTGGCTGTTGTAACGGGGGTGGGTGTCCTGCACGGAGAGCTTGA
>JAVEVA010000019.1:0-45863 GCA_034005275.1 Thauera sp.
AAAGCCTGATCCGCAAGTATTCCGACCACATCGTCCAGCCGATCGTGATGAAGAAGGAGGAATGGGACGAAGAAAACAGCAAGCAGGTGCTCACCGACGAAGACGAAACCATCAACCAGGCGAGCGCGCTGTGGACGCGGGCACGCAACGAGATCAGCGACGACGAGTACAAGGCCTTCTACAAGCACGTCGGACACGACTATGAAGATCCGCTGGCGTGGACGCATTCGCGCGTCGAAGGTCGTCACGAATACACCAACCTGCTCTACCTGCCGAAGAACGCACCGTTCGACCTGTGGGACCGCAACGCCAGCCACGGCATCAAGCTGTATGTGAAACGCGTCTTCATCATGGATGACGCTGAAAAGCTGATGCCGGCCTATCTGCGCTTCGTGCGCGGGGTGGTCGACTCGGCCGACCTGCCGCTCAACGTTTCGCGCGAGATCCTGCAGGAGTCGAAGGACATCGACACCATCCGCGCCGGCTGCACCAAGCGCGTGCTCGGCATGCTCGAAGCACTGGCCAACAGCGACGAAGCGGATGAGCGGGAGAAATACGCCCAGTTCTGGAAGACGTTCGGCAAAGTACTCAAGGAAGGTGTCGGCGAAGACTTTGCCAACAAGGAAAAAGTCGCCGCCCTGCTGCGCTTTGCGTCAACCAGACTCGATACTGCGGAAGAAGTGGTGTCGCTCGCCGACTACATCGGCCGCATGAAGGAAGGCCAGGACAAGATCTACTACGTCACCGCCGAATCGTTCAACGCCGCCAAGAACAGCCCTCATCTGGAAATCTTCCGCAAGAAAGGCATCGAAGTGCTGCTGCTCGCCGACCGCGTCGACGAGTGGGTGACCGGCAACCTGCACGAGTTTGACGGCAAGCAACTGGTCTCGGTGGCCAAGGGCGGCCTCGACCTCGGCGCGCTCGAAGACGAGGAGGAAAAGAAGGAAGCGGAAAAAGCCGCCGATGACCACAAGGAACTGCTCGAACGCATGCAGGCCAGCCTCGGCGACCGCGTCAAGGAAGTGAAAGTCACTTTGCGTCTGACCGACTCGCCAGCCTGCCTGGTTGCTGATGAGCACGACATGGGGATGAACCTCGCCCGCATCCTGAAAGCTGCCGGTCAGGATGCGCCGGTGTCCAAGCCGATTCTCGAAATCAACCCCAAGCACCCGGCAGTGCAGCGCATGAAAGCCGAAGAAGCGCATTTCGACGACTGGGCAGCGGTGCTGTTCGACCAGGCCCTGCTCGCCGAAGGCGGCACCCTCGACGACCCGGCGAGCTTCGTCAAGCGGGTCAACCAGCTGATGCTTGGCGGCCAGGCCGCTTGAGTCGGACCTGGGTCTGACCTGAGTACTGCTTGCAAGACGACAAAGGTCTTGCGGTTTTGTCTTGCGGTTTTTCGTGGGCTCGGGGCCATGCCCCGAGCAAGCGCCTGTTGCAGCTCCAGCGCCTGCAAGCCGGGGCATGGCCCCGGCGCCGCAGAAAAATCGGCGATCAAAAGAGAACGGATGAGCGCAGAGGGACATTCATGGGATTGTCCTGAGCGCCGCGCCGATGCTGTTGTCGCCAGCGACTGAGGCCTGTACTGTACAGTCCGGCAGCCTGCTTGTTTTTCCTGAGCGCTTACCGTCACTGAGGACTGTGCGATGACACCGATCTCTGCTCCCCATACGCTTACCCCCCGTGCGCTTACCCCCCCCTGCGCTCACCCCCCGCACGCTTGTTCCCTGGGTCGCTGCCATGCTGGCGGCACTGTTGACCGCCTGTGGCGACAAGGCTGCCGACTCTTCGTCAGGCAGCACTGCCAACACCGCCGAGCCCGCTGCGCTCAAGATTGCACTCCGGGCAACCAGCGAGGCGCAGAGCTCGAACAGTTCGTCCTGCCAGTTCAGCTTCAGCATCACCAATCCGGGCAAGGAAAAGCTGACGCTGATGGCCGAATTCGACCCGGTGGATGCCAGCAGCGGTGCACTCATCAGCGGCGGCTTCACCCGCGGGGAAGCGGTGTTTTCCGCAGTCGCTCCCGGCGCCACCGCCAGCAGCGTGACGCCCGGCTATGCCAGCGTTCCCTGTGGGCAGCTCAAGCTGCAGCTGGTTTCCTTCCACTGCCTGAGCACCGACTGCGAGCCCGAGCTCCACGCCGAAGGCATCGCCGGCATCGAAGACCGGCGTGGCCAGCCACGGGCCCAGCCAGCAGCGGCTCCAACCAGCTCGCCCGCTGCCGCTGCCGCTGCCACTGAAACCGAAGCCAGGCCCGACGCCACTACTTCAAGCGACACCGACCGCGAAGAAGCAGAAACTTCCAGCACGAGCGCCGAGCTGACCGCACTGGCCAGCCAGCTCGGCATTCAGCCTGACCACGAAAAACTGGCGGCCGCGCAGCAAGCACTCGCCGAAGCGGAAGCACGTGATGACCCGCTGGCCATCGCCAAAGCTCAGCTCGACAGCTTCAAGGCCACCGTCGGCAACCTCGCCCCCCTGCAACTCAAGCAGTTGCGCGAGACCCTGCCGACGGAGATCGCAGGCCTGCCGCGCGGTTCGGTGAAGAGCAGCGCGCAGACCATCCTCGGAATGAAGATCAGCGAAGTCGAAGCGCAGTACGGCGACGGACGCCTGAGCGTAAAGATCAGCGACAATGGTGCCGCCGCACTGGCCATGCAGGCGATGGCCGCCGCCTTTGACACCGAGATCGACAACGAAGACGACGAAAGCATCGAGCGCAGCTACCGCAACGGCGACGTGCGCGTGCAGGAAAACTACCGCAAGGACGGCAGCCATGCCCAACTGGTGCTGATCCTGACCAATGGCGTGCAGCTCCAGGCCAGCGGCAGCGTCGCGATGGACGCGCTCAAACGTGATCTGCTCCCGGTCGCCGCACAGCTTGCCACCCTCACCCGCGGCGAGTAAGCGCTCGCTGGCGCAGACCCAAGCTGCGTTCTTCAACAGCCCAGCAAACAAAAACCCGGCACAACGCCGGGTTTTTGCTCTGCCTGAAGACGGTTCAACGCACGACGATTTCCGTGACCGTCACCCGCTGATCTTCGCTGACACGTCCTTGGTAGGTCGTGGTCTGACCACGATTGGTGACATTGACCCGGAACGAGATTGGTGAGGTGCTGCTGGCAGCACACTTGCCCCAGTAATGCACCACGACTCGGTAAGTTCCAGTCGGCGGCTGCGCCCACGAAATATTCTCGGTACGTCCGTTGACGTAATTGCCGCACATATTGTCCCAATCCAGCGAACCGCCACTGGAAGACGTATCCCTCGCCCAGTAAATCTCGTTCCCCGAAGGTTCGATGATGTGCAAATCGAGATCCGCACCGCGGGGGTCGTCCCACAGCAAGCTGACTTCAAGGGCGGATCCTGTTCCTCCGGGTGTGGGCGCGCCCGAGCAGTCACAGTAGCGACCGGGGCGAATGTCTGACGGCGGCAAAGTACTGATATTGAGCCTGGTCTTGCATGAAGCGCCAAAACTACCTTCCCTGCCGCCTCTCAGCACGGTGACGTTGGAGAAAACTTTGGAGCCAACGAACTCCGGCAAAGCCATCATGTCCGTCTTGGTCGTGCTCTCAATGCAGATATCGTAGTTGCCAGGAGGCAGGTCCCATTGCGCCCGGTCACAGATACCGGCAAAGCAGTTTGCAGTCGGGGCAGCGAGAACCGTCCCCAACGCGCCATCGGCGCTGCCGACGTAGTCTCCGGGAGACTCAAGCCAATTGACCCGATCAGCACAGAAGCCTTTGTGGTTATACGCCCGGGCAAGAGTGTTATCGAGCTGCACACAGCCCAGGGTATCGTTCCTCGACCGGAACAGCACATAAGGCATGGAGAAGTGCCGGGTCTGCCCAAGCACGGTATTGCTCTGCTCGTTGTAAGTGGAAACCAGTTCCTCAAGCTGACCATTGTCATTCTGAATGTACATCACCACTTCTTCATCAGCCGCCGGTCGTCTGTTGAGCGGAATGGTGATCGCGACCGCAGTCTGGAAAACGTGACCGGATGGCATCAGCTGATAGACGTTACTGGCCAGTTCCGCGCCCGCTGGCACGCTCACGCTTTCGGGATTGACGCGGGCCATTGTCACCGTCACCGCACCCTCTCCACCAAGCGGCGTGAGCGCAACCGCACCTTCCGGAATCAGCACGCGCGCGCCATCGCTGGTGCTGACGCTGGCTTCGGCAGTGGTACTTGCCAGCACCGAAGTGGACGGATACACCGGGTCAGGATCGGCACACATCGCCACCCCGTCCATCAGCCAGCCCTGCGCCAGCATCTGATTGACAATCGACTGGTCAACAGTGAAGCGGTGATTGGAATCACGCTGGGCAGCGCGGTTGTTGTAGAGCCGGTACACCGGCTGGGTACCACTCGGGCAGATCGTATTGACCGGGCTTTTGATGTAGAAAGTCCGATTTTCTGCCGTCCACAGATTGGGCGACAGAATATTGCTCGGGTTCTGGCTGCGAAGCCCGGTATATTCACTGTCACCTTCAAAAGTATAAGTGTGGCTGTTCGCGCCCGAAGTATAGAAACGGAATACCGGCGCATAGCCGCCAGTCGCAGCATCGGATGCCTGGAAAGTATTGCCGGTCCGTCGCCAGCCAGGCCCCGCACTTCCCTGATCAAGCATCTCAGCTTCTTCAGGATTGGTGATGAAATAGTGATCGATATTGGAGTTGTAGAATTCAACGATGGTCAGTGGCGCAGCCTGAGCCATATTGAACAAAGGCAACAGCAGGGAACATGCTGTTAAGCGCAATACTGACAATGGCCTCATCGCCGTTGAATTGAGTCGTGAGCACATGATCTTCTCCTGCTGTATCCACTGAAGTTTCGCTTGGTTAAATCTGCAACCGCTGAGAACTGAGAAACACCGGAACCAATTGCGATGACCGGCTGGATCCTCTGCTGCCAGATGAATCAAGACACCGCCGACTTTCAACTTGTCATGTCAATACGCAAAGCCGGCAGAAACGGTCAACAACACTTCACTTAACGCAAATTCAGTGTATTAAACGCCTTTACTATTAGCAATATCTAATCATCCGTTCGCAGCAGCAATCAACATGAAGCTTGACCCAGATCAAAGTCAGGACGAGATGCGCCCGGTCAGCGCGACAACCCACCCCACCGTCACGAGCTCAACGGCTGCGGATCACCAACGAAAGCACTCCACGGACATCGACATCATTCCTGCCCAGGCATACCGGACTCAGACCACCGGCTCGCGCCCATCGACGATCGCACGGGCCACCCGCACCAGCATCGGCACCAGCGCCGGCGAGTGCAGCAGCTCGGCCTGCTCTTCGACCATGGTGGCGAGCAGCATGCGCACGCCGCGCACAATCATGAACGCCGCCAGCGCTGTGTCCTGTTCGCCGACGCTGTCGGCATGCTGGTGAAGCAGGCGCTTCATGTTGTCGATCAGGTCGTCCGAGCTCTGTTCGCCGCGCCCCAGACCCTGGGCGCGGCCGAACTGCATGCGGCGCGCGTGCTGGCGGTAGAAATCCTCGCCCAGCGCCAGCAGGCGCAGTTCGGTGCGCACCGTGCGGGTAAACAACGCCTGCAGCAACTCATCGAGTGATTGGCGATGAAGGCGGAACAGTTCCGGCGAAGCTTCCTGCGAAGCGTCGTCCATGATGCGCTTGCTCAGTGCGAGCAGAATCGCTTCGCGGTTGGCGAAATACTGGTACACCGCCCCCACTGACACGCCGGCGCGCGCAGCCACCTTGCGGGTGGTGATCTCCGCCACGCCCTGAGTGTCGAGAATCGCCTCGGCTGCATCGACAATCGCCGCATAGGTGAATTTCGCCCGTTCCTGGCGCGGCTCGGCCTTGCCCGGCAGCGCCTTGCCTGCCGCCGCCTTGTCAGTGCCCGCTGTTTTGTTCACCGTCTCGCTCCAGACCAGACCCGGACCCGGACCCGGACCTATTACCAGCTCTTCGCTGTCCTGCTGAAAGCAGTTTGTTCGGTTTTTTGCAACGCACAAATCGCTTTCAATTTCAGCAGTTTAGAACAATACACCTGCAATGGTTCAGTTTCCTGCTCGGTTTTTGCTTGCTCGGGATCGATGCCTTAGCATGCAGTCCATGCTGTCGCACTGCTGGACGACCGATGATCTGCAGTGCCGACGCCTTCCATCCGAACTCATCACCAGATCAGGACAGACATGAACGAGGTCTTCATTTACGACCATGTGCGCACGCCGCGCGCCAAAGGCAAGGCCGATGGTGCCTTGAGCGAAGTCACCCCGGTGCAGCTCGCCGCCCAAGTGCTGCAGGCCATCCAGCAACGCAGCAATCTCGACAGCAAGCTGGTCGAGGACGTGCTGCTCGGCTGCGTCACCCCGGTTGGCGAGCAAGGCGGCAACATCGCCCGCGTCGCTGCGCTGGTGGCCGGTTTTGACGACAGCGTGCCCGGCCTGCAGCTCAATCGCTACTGCGGCTCCGGCCTCGAAGCGGTCAACTTCGCTGCCGCCAAAGTCGCTTCCGGCCAGGTGGACATGGCGATCGGCGGCGGCGTCGAAAGCATGTCGCGCGTGCCGATGGGCAGCGATGGCGGCGCAATGGCGCTCGACCCTCAGGTCGCGTTCAAGATGCACTTCACCATGCAGGGCGTCAGTGCCGACCTGCTGTCCACCCTCAACGGCTTCAGCCGCGAACAGTGCGACGCCTACGCGGCAGAAAGCCAGCGCCGCGCCGCCCAGGCCTGGGCCAATGGCTGGTTCGCGCGCTCGGTGATTCCGGTCACCGACCTGCTCGGTCTGCCGCTGCTGAGCCAGGATGAAATGATCCGTCCTGACACCACGGCTGCTTCGCTCGCTGCCCTCAAGCCTTCGTTTGCCGAAATGGGCCGCCAGTACGGCTTCGACGGCGTGGCACTGCTGAAATACCCCCAGCTCGAAGCGATCGATCACATGCACCACGCCGGCAACAGCTCGGCGATCGTCGATGGCGCCAGCGCCGTGCTGGTCGGCAACCGCGCTGCTGGTGAAGCCGCCGGCCTCAAGCCGCGCGCGCGCATCCGCTCGGTGGCCACCGTCGGTTCGGAGCCGACGCTGATGCTCGACGCGCCCAGCTACGCTGCCGAAAAAGCGCTGCGCAAAGCCGGGATGAACACTGCCAACATCGGCCTGTGGGAGCTCAACGAAGCCTTCTCCTCAGTGGTGCTGTGCCTGATGCAGCGCCTGGATGTGCCGCACGATCGCATCAACGTCAATGGCGGCGCAATCGCCATGGGCCACCCGCTCGGCGCCACTGGTGCGATGATCCTCGGCACCCTGCTCGACGAGATGGAACGTCGCCAGGTCAGCACCGGCCTCGTCAGTCTGTGCGAAGCGGCTGGCATGGGCACCGCCACCATCATCGAACTCGTCTAACCCGTCTGCGCAGCAAGGAAATCCGCACCATGACTGAAGTCATCCATATCACGGTGGACGCCGACGGCATCGCCACCCTGCTTTTTGACCGTCGCGACAGCGACATGAACACCATGGACACCAAGTTCATGGACGAACTGGAAGCTGCCGTCGAGCGGCTGGCCAGCGACGAAAGCATCAAGGGCGCCATCTTCACGTCCGGCAAGCCGGTGTTTGCCGCTGGCGCCGATCTGAAGCAGATCGAAGCTTCTCTTGACCCTGAGCAGCAAACGCCAGTCGCCGAACGGCTGGAACGCAACGCTTCGCTGTCGCGCCTGCTGCGCCGCATGGAAACTTGCGGCAAGCCGGTGGCCTGCGCGCTCAACGGCACGGCGCTCGGTGGCGGCACCGAAATTGCCCTCGCCTGCCACTACCGCGTCGCGGCCGACGACAAGCGCGTCCAGCTCGGCCTGCCCGAAGTGCAGGTCGGTCTGCTGCCCGGCGGCGGCGGCACCCAGCGCGTACCGCGGCTGATCGGCATCCAGGCGTCGATGCCGGTGGTGATGGAAGGTCAGTCGCTGTCGGTGGACAAGGCGCTCAAGATGGGGCTGATCCACAAGGTCGTGCCGGCCGGCGAGCTGCTGGCTGAAGCGAAGCGCTGGCTGCTCGAAGAAGGCGATCCGGTCCAGCCCTGGGACAAGAAAGGCTTCAAGGTGCCCGGTGGAGCCGGGGCACTTTCACCCGGCGTCGCCCAGATGCTGGTGGTGAGCAATGCCATGCTGCAGGCCAAGACTTTCCACAACCTGCCGGCACCGAAAGCGATTCTGTCCTGCCTTTACGAAGGTCCGCAGCTGCCGATGGACAAGGCGCTCGCCGTCGAAGCCAAATACTTCACTGCGCTGCAGCTTGATCCGGTGTCGCGCAACATGATCCGTACCCTGTTCATCAACAAGGGCAAAGCGGACAAGCTCATGCACCGTCCGGCCGGCATCGACAAGACCAGGTTCAGCAAGATCGGCGTCGTCGGCGCCGGTCTGATGGGCGCCGGCATCGCTTACCACTGCGCCAAACTGGGCATTGAAACCGTGCTCATCGACCGCGACCAGGCCGCTGCCGACCAAGGCAAGGCCTACAGCGACAAGCGTCTCGCCCGCGATCTCGAACGTGGTCGTACCACGCGCGAGCAAGCGGATGCCATTCTTGCCCGCATCCATCCGACCACCGACTACGCAGCGCTCACCGATGTGCCGCTGGTGGTGGAAGCGGTGTTCGAAGATCGTACGGTGAAAGCGGCAGTGATGCGCCAGCTCGAAGCCGTGCTGCCGGCCGATGCGGTGATTGCTTCCAACACTTCGGCGCTGCCGATCAGCGAGCTGGCGGAAGCCGGCAGCCGTCCGCACAATTTCATCGGCATGCACTTCTTCTCGCCGGTGGAACGCATGCCGCTGGTGGAAATCATCTGCGGCAGCAAGACGGCGCCGGCAACGCTGGCACGGGCGCTCGATCTGGCGCAGGCGATGAAGAAAACCCCGATCGTGGTCAATGACGGCCCGGGCTTTTTCACCAGCCGCTTCATCGGTGCCTACATCAACGAAAGCCTGGCAATGGTCGCTGAAGGCGTCAATCCGGCGCTGATCGAAAACGCCGCCAGGATGGCCGGCATTCCGGTTGGCCCGCTCACCGTCTCCGACGAAATCGGCCTTGATGTCGCCTACCACTCCAGCCAGCAGCGCAAGCAGGACGAAGGCGCGGCCTTCAAGCCGACGCCCACTTTCCTGCTGGTGGAAAAACTCGCCGGCGAACTCGGTCGCCACGGCCGCAAGAACGGCAAAGGCTTCTTCGTCTATGCCGAAGATGGCAGCAAGCAGCTGTGGGACGGACTGGCCGAGCTTTATCCGCCGCTGGCCGAGCAGCCTGATGTCGACGAAGTGAAAACGCGCATGCTCTACGCCCAGCTCGTCGATGCAGCGAAAGCGATGGCCGAAGGCGTGCTCATCGACCCGGCGGACGGTGACGTGGGCTCGATTCTCGGTGTCGGCTTCCCGGCCTATCTGGGCGGGCCGTTCTCGATGATGGACACCCTGGGCATCGCAGCGGTGGTGGCGGAATGCGAACGCCTCGCCGGCCGCTACGGCGAACAGTACGCCCCGCCCCAGCTGCTGCGCGACATGGCCGCAGCCGGCGAAAGCTTCTACGGTCGCCAGCGCATGACGCCGCCGACGGCACGCGCCACGGCGTAAATTTTCCCGGAGAAGAATGTCGTGAATTTCGATTTTTCCGATGATCAGCGCCTGCTGCAGCAGGCAGTGGGCGAGATGCTCGCCGACCTCAGCACTTCAGCTGCGGTGCGCGAAGTGCTCGAAGGTCGCTCGCTCTACAGCGCGCCGGTATGGAGCAAGCTGATCGAAATGGGCGCTGCGACGGCGGCGCTGCCCGAAGCTTATGGCGGCGCCGGCCTCGGCCATCTCGAACTCTGCCTGGTCGCTGAAGAGGCCGGCCGCCAGCTCGCTGCGGTGCCGCTGGCGTCGAGTTTCTATCTGGCGGCCGAGCTCATCCTGCGCGCCGGCAACGCGGCTCAGCGCCAGCAATGGCTGCCCGAGATCGCCAGCGGCCGACTGGTCGCCACTGCCGCGCTCGACAGCGCAGAACGCTATCGCGCCCCCGCCGCCCTGCGGCTGGAAAACGGTCGCCTGCATGGCCGCTGCGCGCTGCTGGTCGATGGCCTGCTCGCGGATCTGGCCGTGCTCCAGGTCGGCAGCCAACTGGTACTGGTCGACCTGCGTCAGGCTGGCATCGAGCGCGAAGCGCTGCCGGCCCTCGACCCCAGCCGCCCGCTGGCGGCAGTGAGCTTCGATGGCGTCGCTGCCGAACTGCTCGCCGAAGACGACACCAGCGCGGTGATCGAGCGCGTGCGCAATGGCGCGGCAGTGCTGCTCGCCTTCGAGCAGATTGGCGGTGCTGCGCGCATCCTTGAAGACACCCGCAGCTACAGTCTGGAGCGCAAGGCTTTCGGTCGCCAGATCGGCAGCTTTCAGGCGATCAAGCACAAGATGGCGGAGATTTATGCGGCGATCGAACTCGCCCGCGTGCACGCTTACTACGGCGCCTGGGCACTGTCGTCCGATGCTCCGGAGCTTGCCCGCGCCGCTGCCGCAGCGCGCGTCAGCGCCACCCGCGCCTATGTGTTCGCCGCCGAAGAAGGCATCGAACTGCATGGCGGCATCGGCTTCACCTGGGAGATGGACTGCCATCTGCACTACCGCCGCGCCCGTCACCTCGGCCAGATTCTGGGCAGCGAACATCTGTGGCGCGCCCGTCTCGCCGACAGCCTGATCAAGGAGGCCGCGTAAGCGGACAATGCACCATGGATTTCAGAGACAGTCCTGAAGAAGCCGCCTTCCGCGCCGAAGTGCGCGCCTGGCTCGAAGCCAACGGCACTCGCCGCAGCCGCCCCGATGAAGTGTTCGGTGAAGGTCTCGACGATGCCGCTCGCCTCGCCGCTGCCAAAGCCTGGCAGGGCAAGAAGGCCGCGGCCGGCTATGCAGCGATCGCCTGGCCGAAAGCTGCCGGTGGTCGCGGTGGCACCGCAATGGAGCAAGTGATCTACCAGCAGGAAGAAGCCGCCTACCTGGTGCCGGGGATGATCTTCGAGATCAGCATCGGCATGGGTCTGCCCACGGTGATGCGCTGGGCAGCACCGGAACTGAAAGCACGTTTCCTTGGCCCCGGCCTGGCCGGCAAGGAGATCTGGTGTCAGCTGTTTTCCGAACCTGGTGCCGGCTCGGACACTGGCGGCGTGCGCACGCGCGCGGTGCGCGACGGCGATGAGTGGGTGATCAACGGCCAGAAAGTGTGGACTTCAGGTGCCCACTTCTGCGACTACGGTATTCTGCTCACCCGTACCGACTGGGACAAGCCCAAGCAGGAAGGGCTCACCATGTTCATCGTCGACATGAAAGCACCCGGCGTCGAAGTGCGTCCCATCCACCAGATGTCGGGCGATTCCGAATTCAACGAAGTGTTCTTCACTGACGTGCGCATTCCCGACCAGTACCGCCTCGGCGCCGAGTGCGAAGGCTGGAAAGTGATGCTCAGCACCTTGATGCAGGAACGCCTGTCGGTGGGCGGCAACCTGCCCACCGATCTGCACCAGCACCTGATCGCGCTCGCCGGCCAGTGCGACTGGGCCGGCCGTCCGGCACTGGAAGATGAGCGCGTGCGCGACCGCATCGCCGATGCCTATCTGCAACAGCATGGCGTCGAACTGCTCATCGCCCGCGGTCTCACAGCGGTGTCGAAGGGACGTGCGCCGGGCCCGGAGCTGTCGATCACCAAGCTGGTCGCCGCCAAGGCGATGCAGGACATCGCCAGCTTCGCACTCGAACTGGCCGGCCCCGAAGGCCTGCTTGGTCACGAGGCGCTTGGCGGTGACTGGCGTTACATGCAACGCTTGTGGCTGGGCTCGCCGGGAGCGCGTCTGGGCGGCGGCACCGACGAGATTCTCAAGAACGTGATCGCCGAACGCGTGCTCGGCCTGCCGGGCGAGATTCGCACCGATCGCAAGCTGCCTTTCCGCGAACTGGAGCAGCAATAGGTCCCTGACCGGCGTAGCCCGGATAAGCGCCAGCGCATCCGGGGAAAAGCACAAGCTCCCATCCAGACTCAAACATGGACGATCGTGCAACAGCCTGCCAGAGTCATCACTTTCGATGGAACCATCCCGGATGCGCTGGCGCTTATCCGGGCTACGGGTCCGTTCTTTCACGTCAAGGAAACCAGACATGTCACACAAACCGCTCACTGGGGTCAAGGTACTCGACTTCAGCCAGCTGCTGCCCGGGCCGATGTGCAGCCTGCAGCTGGCCGATCTTGGCGCCGAAGTGATCAAGATCGAACCGCCCCAGGGTGATGCCGCCCGCGGCCTGGGCAGCAGCAGCAACACCACTTCGCACTTCTTTCTCGCCATCAACCGCAACAAGCGTTCGCTGGCGATCGACCTGCGTGCCGAAGGTGCAGTCGCGATCATCGACGAGCTCGCGAAGGACGCCGACATCCTGCTCGAAGGTTTCCGTCCCGGCGTGATGAACCGTCTCGGTCTCGGCTACGAGCGTCTGGCCGCGCTCAATCCGCGCCTGGTGTATTGCGCGATCAGCGGCTACGGCCAGGATGGACCGCTGGCCGAATTCGGTGGTCACGACATCAACTACCAAAGCTATGCCGGCACCCTGGAGCAAAACGCGACTGCTGACGGCCCACCGCACACTGGCAGCTTTCCGGTCGCCGATCTCGCCGGTGGTGCGCTATCAGCGACGATGGGCATTCTTGCCGCCCTGTTCGATGCCCAGCGCAGCGGTCGTGGCCGTTTCATCGACGTGGCGATGACTGACTGCGCGATGGCACTCAACACCATCCCGCTCACCAGCCTGCACAGCTGGGGCCAGCCGGTGCCCGCTGGCTGCGACACCTTGTCCGGCGCCCTGCCCTGCTATGGCACCTATGCCACCGCAGATGGACGCTATCTGGCCGTGGGCGCGCTCGAACCCAAGTTCTGGCAGGCGTTCTGCACCGCAGTCGGTCACCCCGAGCTGATGAAAAGTGGCTGGGCCGCGGGCAAGGCCGGCGCAGCAATCAAGCAGCAAGTCGCTGACATCATCAAGGCGAAAACCCAGGCCGAATGGGTGGAAGTGTTCCGCGCCGTCGATGCCTGTGTCAGCCCGGTGCTGCGCATCGACGAGGTGCTCACCCACCCCAACACTCAGGCACGCCGGATGACCGTCGACACCGCAGGCGCCGATGGCCGCACCGTGCCCTACTTCGCTTTCCCGCTCAAGATGAGCGACTACCAGTTCAGCGTCGACCGCCTGCCACCTGCTCTGGGTGCCGACAACGAAGACATCCTGCGCGAACTCGGCCATGACCAGGCGGCGATTGCCAGCCTGCGCAGTGCCGGCGTGATCTGAAACTCGACCCCACCCAACCTGAAAAGCCCGCGAGGGTGAAGGAGACCTTGATGACCCAACGCAGTTTCTGCATGGCCGACCTGTTTGCCATTGCCGCCCAGACCGTGCCGGAGCGTGATGCGCTCATCATCGGCGACCAGCACACCAGCTACCGCGACATGGCGGTGCGCATCGAACGTCTCGCCGCCTGGCTCCATGCTCAGGGCGTCGTCCGTGGCGATGTGGTCGGTCTGCAGATGTACAACTCGCCCGAATACCTCGAAGCCTTTTTTGCCGCCACCCGCATCGGCGCAGTGCCGGCCAACATCAACTATCGCTACGTCGCCGACGAACTGCGCTACATCTACGACAACACCGGTCTCAAGGTGCTGTTCTACAGTCCGGAAGTCGAAGATGCGGTTGAAACCGCCCTCGACGCCGCCCCTGATCTGCGCATCAAGGTCTGCATCGGCGGCGTCACGCCTCGTCTGGCCGGCGCAGTGGCGTATACCGACACCCTCGGCTGCGATCCGGCCACGCTGGCCGATGTGCCGTGCAGCGAAGACGACATCTCGCTGCTGTACACCGGCGGCACCACCGGCAAGCCGAAAGGGGTGATGTGGTCGCACAAGAACCTGTTCTTCGGCTGCCTCGGTGCCGGCTGCGCCTACACGCCGCAGGAAGGCCCGATCCACACCCCCGAGCAGCTTGCCGATCGCATCGGCAAAGGCCACCCGATGCGCTTCATGCCGGTGGCGCCGCTGATGCACGGTGCCGCACAGTGGGCCACGCTGGTGTCGATCTTTGCCGGTCACACTGTGGTGCTCAATGACCAGCATCACTTCGATGCGGCCCACATCCTCGACCTGGTCAGCAGCAAGAAGGTCAACGGCATCACCATTGTCGGCGATGCGATGGCCCTGCCCCTGCTCGAAGCGCTGCAAGCCAATCCCGGGCGCTGGGATCTGTCCACGCTGTTCGTGTTCGGCAATGGCGGTGCGCCGATGTCGGCCCACATCAAGGAAGCGCTGCGCGCCTTCTTGCCACCCAATGTTTATTTCAGCGATGGCATCGGCTCATCGGAAGGTGGTCAGTTCGGCATTGGCGGCAAGCCTGCTGAGGGCGGCGTGATCCGCATTCCGGCCAGCCCGCAGCTGCGCGTGATCGTCACTGAAAACGGCAGCCACCGCTTTGCCGCCACCGGCGAGACCGGCATTCTCGCCCGCAGCGGCTTCCTGCCCGACGGCTATTACCGCGATCCGGTCAAAACCGCCGAAACCTTCGTCAACATCGACGGCACGCGCTACGCCATCACCGGCGATGCGGCCTTCAGCAGCGAGGACGGCGCGATCACCGTGCTCGGCCGCGGCAGCAACTGCATCAACAGCGGCGGCGAGAAGATCTACCCGGAAGAAGTCGAGGAAGTGCTGCGCATGAGCAATCTGCTCACCGACGCACTGGTGGTCGGCATGCCCGATCCACGCTGGGGGCAGAAAGTGGTGGCGCTGGTGTCAGTGGCCGACCGCGACCGCTTCGACGCCGAAGCGGTGCGCAACTTCTGCCGCCAGCACCTCGCCGGCTACAAGGTGCCCAAGGAAGTCATCGTCGTCGATGAAGTCCGCCGCACTGCAGTCGGCAAAGCCAACTACGTGTGGGCCAAACAGGCTGCAGCGGCTGCAGCGGCGGCCTGAAAAGCGCCTGACCGGACTCGACAAAACCTGCAGCGACGCTCACAGGGGTTTGACAAACACCTTCGAGCGTCGCTGCAGGTTGTAGAGTTCGCGCTTCTGCCGTGGCAAGGCTTCCGGGCCGATTTCGCTGAAGCCGCGTTCGCGGAACCAGTGCGCAGTGCGAGTGGTGAGCACGAACAGCCGTGCCAGCTGTTGCTGGCGGGCACGGCGTTCGATGCGGCGCAGCAGTTGGTCACCGAGGCCGGCACGGCGGTATTCCGGCATCACTGCCAGGCAGGCCAGTTCGGCAGCATTGTCTTCGGAAAAAGGATAGAGCGCCGCGCAGCCGACCAGCACGCCATCGTGCTCGACCACGCTGAAACGTTCGATCTCCTGCTCAAGCAGTTCGCGTCCGCGCCGCACCAGGGTGCCGTCGGCTTCCAGCGGTCCGATCAGCGCCACCAGCGCGCCGACATCATCCACACCGGCTTCGCGCAGACGGAACAGCGGATCGCGCGACACCATGGTTCCCACCCCGGCGTGGGTGAAGAATTCAAGCAGCAGACCGCCATCCTTGTCGTGATCGATCAGATGGCAGCGCGCCACTCCGCGCCGCACCGCGCGCACTGCGCTCGGCAGGAACAGACCCAGATCTTCGGTCAGACCACTGCCATCATCGACCCGCGCCTGCGCTTCGTCGGCAGTGACCGATTCGATCAGCAGTCCGCTCTCGTCGAGCAGGCCGGGGGCATCACACAGATAAATCAGCTTTTCAGCGCGCAAGGCGATCGCCACCGCTTCCGCGACTTCTTCCATCGCCAGATTGAAAATCTCGCCGGCAGGCGACACGCCCAGCGGGCTGATCAGCACCACGTTGTTCTGCTCAAGATCGGCTTCGATTTCTTCGGCGATGATCTTGCGCACCGCGCCGGTAAATTGATAGTCGACGCCATCGACCACCCCGACCGGACGGGCGGTGATGAAGTTGCCGCCGGTGACGCGCATGTAGCTGCCGGCCATCGGCGTATTGGGCAGACCTTGCGACAGCAGCGCTTCGAGTTCGATACGAGTCACTGCCATGGCCGCCTTGACGCATTCGAGCGCCGCGCTGTCGGTCACCCGCAAGTCGTTGTGAAAACGCGACTCCAGCCCGCGCCGCGCCATTTCGGCATCAATCTGCGGCCGCGCCCCATGCACCAGCACCAGCCGGATGCCGAGCGCAACCAGCAGATTGCAGTCATAGGCCAGACTTTGCGCACGCGCGCCGGCCGCCACTTCGCCACCAAAGCCAAGCACGAACGTCTTGCCACGGAACGCGTGGATGTAAGGCGCGGCGCCGCGCACCCAGGCGACAAAATCGGCAGTCGGATCGTTGGCCGGTGCCGGCATGCCGGCCGAGCTGGTATCAAGCGCTGTATTCACCGCGACTCCCTGGTTGTTGCGGATTGTTGATTGCCATGCACATGGATGCTGGCGCCAGTGACGTCGGTGGCATCGGTGGCATCGGTGGCGTCGGCGCCAGCGGCGGAAAAATCTCCCCAGCGGGCCTGCAGCACCGTCAGGGCGGCCAGCCCGGCAGTTTCCGTGCGCAGCACCCGTGGTCCCAGACTCACCGCCTCACAGCCGGCAGCAGTCAGCGCTTGCAGCTCGCCCTCGCTCCAGCCGCCTTCTGGCCCGATGAGCAGATAGACCGGGCCCGCTGGCGCCGGGCCACTGCCCAGCATTGCGCCGGCTCCCGGTGCCAGCACATAGGCCGGTGGGCGGGGCTGCTCGCTGCGCCAGTCATTGAGCCATTCATTGAGCGGCCGCACCGCCGCCACGGTCGGGATGCGGTTGCGACCGCTCTGTTCGCAGGCGCTGATCACGATCTGCTGCCAGTGCGCAAGCCGCTTCGCTGCGCGCTCGCCACTCAGACGCAGCACCGAACGTTCAGCCTGTACCGGCACGATGGCGTTCACGCCCAGTTCGACCGCTTTCTGAATCACCCAGTCCATTTTCTCGCCAGCGGCCAGCGCCTGCACCAGCACCAGTTGCAGCGGCGACTCGCGCTCGACGGCGCACGGCGGCTCCAGTCTGGCGCGACAGCGACGGCCATCGACCTGCAAGCGCGCAGAGTATTCGCCGCCTTGGCCATCAAACAGCACAATCTGCTCGCCATCACGCAAGCGCAACACGCGCAGGGCGTGATGCGCCAGCGCTTCAGGCAGTTCGATTTCGTCACTGCCGGAGCGGGCTGCAGCAGTCGCGGCGGCGGCAATGGCGGCAGGAAAATGAAAGCGTGCAATCATATCGGTATGATTATACGGTTTGCAGCCCCCAGCCTGCAGTACCAGCCAGGAGTGTTCATGTCTGCCGCCCAGCGTCTTGCCCAGGTGCGAGACCTCCAAGCCATCGTGCGCGAAATCGCCCAGGCCGAAATTCTGCCCCGCTATCTGAACTCGACCCGCCAGCGCAAAAGTGACGGCAGCCTGTTTACCGAAGCGGATCTCGCTTCCCAACAGGCGTTCACCACCGTCCTGCCCCGCTTCCTGCCTGGCGCCGTACTGGGCGAAGAAATGAGCGCTGCCGAACAGGCCACGCTGTGGGCCAAAGGCGTCGAAGGGCTGTGGTGCATCGATCCGATCGACGGCACGACCAATTTCGCCAACGGCATTCCGCTGTTTGCGGTGTCGATTGCCTATCTGGTCGGCCATCAGCCCGTACTGGGCGTGGTGTACAACCCGGTCACCGACGAAGCTTTCTATGCCGCACGCGGTGCCGGCGCCTGGCTCAACGGCGCCGAACTGCCTTTGCGTGGCGGGGCCAGCAGCTTGCGTGATGCAGTCGCCGGGGTCGATTTCAAACGCATCAGTCACCACCTCGGTGACGAACTGGCGGTGCGGCCGCCGTATTACTCTCAGCGCAACTTTGGTTCAAGTGCGCTCGAATGGTGCTTTGTCGCGGCCGGCCGGCTCGATGTCTACCTGCACGGCGGCCAGATGCTGTGGGATTACGCTGCCGGCAACCTGATTCTCAGTGAAGCGGGCGGGATTGCCGAGCCACTCAACGGTGGCGGCAGCCTGATGTCGGGGCCGGCACTCAAGCGCGGGGTGATCGCCGCCAGCTGTCCGTCCCTGTTTACCGACTGGGCGGCCTGGGTCAGAACGCGCTCCTGAAGACCCCTTCGCCTCTCTTTCTCCACCTCCGAACCCACCATGTCGCACAAACACCCCATCATCGCGGTCACCGGCTCCTCCGGCGCTGGCACCACCACGGTCAAGCATACTTTTGAAGCCATCTTCCACCGCGAGCAGGTCAACGCCGCGATTGTCGAAGGCGACAGCTTCCACCGCTACACCCGCGAAGAAATGCGCAGCAACATCGAGGAAGCCGAGCGCAACGGCCAACGCGGCATGAGCCACTTCGGCCCCGAAGCCAACCTGCTTCCCGACCTCGAACAGCTGTTCCGCGCCTACGGCGAATCGGCGATTGGTCGCCGCCGGCGCTACATTCACAACGAAGAGCAGTCGATGCAGTGGAACTTGCCGATGGGCACGTTCACGCCCTGGGAAGACTTGCCGGTCGGCAGCGACTGCCTGTTCTATGAAGGCCTGCATGGCGCAGTGGTCACCGACACGGTCGATGTCGCGCGCCATGTCGACCTGCTGATCGGCGTGGTGCCGACGATCAACCTGGAATGGACGCAGAAGCTGCACCGCGACACCCGCATTCGCGGCTATTCCGCCGAAGCGGTACAGAACACCATCCTGCGCCGCATGCACGATTACGTGCACTACATCGTCCCCCAGTTTGCCCGCACCCACATCAATTTCCAGCGCGTACCGGTGGTTGATACGTCCAACCCCTTCATCGCCCGCGATGTGCCGACGCTGGCCGAATCGCTGGTGGTGATCCGCTTCAAGAATCCACGCGGTGTCGATTTTCCTTATCTGCTCAACATGATCAGTGACTCCTTCATGAGCCGCGCCAACACCATCGTCGTGCCAGGTGGCAAGCTCGATCTGGCGATGCAGCTGATCCTCACCCCGCTGATCTGGAAGCTGATGGAACGGCGCCGCAACGCGAGCTGACTGTCCAGGGCAACACACCGGTAACTACCCCGCAAGTTGAGCAAGCACAACAGCGGCAACAAGCCTGACGACAACAAAAGGCCGCCAGGATGGCAAGGCCGTCGCCTTTTAAGCGATAATTGCCGTTTTTCAGCCGCTGGCCACACGGCCCCGAGAAAGCATGCAGCCCACGCGCAACGTCCAGCCCCCGGTTTTCACTCCCATCACTGGCGCGATTCGTGCCCTGGCGATGGATGCCATTCAGCAAGCCAACTCCGGCCACCCCGGCGCGCCCATGGGCATGGCCGAAATTGCCGAAGTCCTGTGGCGTCACCACCTCAAGCACAATCCGGCCAATCCGCACTGGGCCGATCGTGACCGCTTCGTGCTCTCCAATGGCCACGGCTCGATGCTGCTTTACGCCCTGCTCCACCTGAGCGGCTATGAACTGAGCATCGATGATCTCAAGCAGTTCCGCCAACTGCACAGCAAGACTCCTGGTCACCCTGAATACGGCTATGCGCCGGGAATCGAAACCACCACCGGCCCGCTTGGCCAGGGGATCAGCAACGCAGTCGGCATGGCGATTGCCGAAAAGCTGCTCGCTGCCGAATTCAATCGCCCCGGCCACGACATCGTCGATCACCACACCTACGTCTTCCTCGGCGACGGCTGCCTGATGGAAGGCATTTCGCACGAAGCCTGTTCGCTCGCCGGCACCCTCGGTCTGGGCAAGCTGATCGTGTTCTACGACGACAACAACATCTCGATCGACGGCGAAGTCGGCGGCTGGTTCAGCGATGACACTCCGCAACGCTTCCGCGCCTATGGCTGGCAGGTGATTGCCGATGTCCAGGGCCATGACCCGGCGGCGATCGATGCCGCAGTGCGTGCGGCCCAGGCCAACACCAGCCAGCCGACGCTGATCTGCTGCAAGACCATCATCGGCGCCGGCGCGCCCAACAAGCAGGACAACGCCGGCGTGCATGGCGCTCCGCTCGGCGCTGCCGAAATCGAAGCCGCGCGCGCTCACATCAGCTGGCCGCATCCGCCTTTCCATATCCCGACCGAAGTCTATGAAGCCTGGGATGCACGTCCGCGCGGTGCCGCCGCCGAAGCAGAATGGGACAAGCGTTTTGTCGCCTACACCCAGGCTCATCCCGAGCTGGCGGCTGAATTCCTCCGTCGCGTGGAAGGCCGACTGCCGGCGGACTGGGACGCCACCGTCGCCAATGTGCTGGCAGAGATCGAAACCAAGGCCGAGAACATCGCCAGCCGCAAGGCCAGCCAGAACAGCATCGAAGCTTTTGCGCCCCATCTGCCCGAACTGCTTGGCGGCTCAGCCGACCTCGCCGGTTCCAACCTTACCCTGTGGTCGGGTGCCAAAGGCGTCAGCCGCGAGCATGGCGGCAATTATCTGTACTACGGCGTACGCGAATTCGGCATGGCCGCCATCGGCAACGGCCTCAGCCTGCATGGCGGCCTGATTCCCTACACCGCTACTTTCCTGATGTTCAGCGAATACGCGCGCAATGCCCTGCGCATGGCAGCGCTGATGAAGATCCGCCAGATTTTCGTGTTCACCCACGATTCGATCGGTCTTGGCGAAGACGGCCCCACCCACCAGCCGGTGGAACAGATCGCCACTTTGCGCCTGATGCCCAACATGGACGTGTGGCGGCCTTGCGACACGGTGGAAACTGCCGCCGCCTGGGCACATGCCATCGAACGCGCCAGCGGCCCGAGCAGCCTGTGCCTGTCGCGCCAGAACCTGGCGTTCCAGCCGCGCAGCGCCGCACAGGTCGCTGCCATCCGTCGTGGCGGCTATGTGCTGCGTGAAGCGGAAGGTGCAGCGCGCGCGGTGATCATCGCCACTGGCTCGGAAGTCGAGCTGGCGCTCAGCGCCCAGGCTGAACTGGCTGCCGCCGGCATTGCCGTGCGCGTGGTTTCGATGCCCAGCACCACCGTCTTCGACCGTCAGGATCGTGCCTGGCAGACCAGCGTGCTGCCTGCCGGCCTGCCGCGGGTGGCGATTGAAGCCGGCTGCACCGATGGCTGGCGCAAGTACGTCGGCCTCGAAGGTGCGGTGGTCGGCATCGACACTTTCGGCGAATCCGCCCCCGCTGGCGCGCTGTACCAACATTTTGGCATCACCAGCGCGGCGCTGGTGGCTGCGGTGAAGGAAGTGCTGGCCTGAAGCCAGCGCTGTCCACCACCTGAACGGTTATTTCATTCCACTGCACAATCTACTTCCTGGAGAAGAGCCCATGAGCATCAAAGTTGCCATCAATGGTTTCGGTCGTATCGGTCGCTGCACCTTGCGCGCGATTTATGAACAAGGGCTGCAGAACGAGTTTGAAGTGGTGGCCATCAACGCTTCCGGCGACCTCACCACCAATGCCCACCTGCTCAAGTACGACACCACCCACGGCCGCTTCCGCACCCCGGTCAGCACCGAAGGTGAAGACACCATCATCATCGACGGCAAGAAAATTCCCTTCTACTCGACCAAGGATCCCAAAGGTGTTGATTGGGCCAAGCACGGGGTCGAACTGCTGCTCGAATGCACGGGCGCCTACACCAGCAAGGCCAAGGCCCAGGCGCTGCTCGACCAGGGCGCGAAGCGCGTGCTGATTTCCGCCCCGGGCGGTGATGACGTCGACGCCACCATCGTGATGGGCGTCAACGAAGAAGTGCTCAAGGCCGGCATGACCGTGGTCTCCAACGCTTCGTGCACCACCAACTGTCTGGCGCCGGTGGCGAAGGTGCTGGCCAACAGCGTCGGCATCAAGCAAGGCCTGATGACCACCATCCACGCCTACACCAACGACCAGGTCACCGTCGACGTCCGTCACAAGGATCTGCGTCGCGCCCGTGCTGCAGCGGCCAACATCATCCCGACCAAGACCGGCGCTGCCAAAGCAGTCGGTCTGGTGTTGCCGCAGCTGGCCGGCAAGGTTGACGGTTTCGCCCTGCGCGTGCCGACGATCAACGTTTCGCTGGTCGACCTGACCTTCACCGCCGAGCGCGACACCACCAAGGAAGAGATCAACGAGCTGATGACCGCCGCCGCCAATGGCCCGCTCAAAGGTCTGCTGGGCGTCAACACCGAGCCGCTGGTGTCGAGTGACTTCAACCACACCACTGAATCGTCCTTCTTCGACGCCACCCAGACCCGGGTCATCAAGGCAGCCGACGGCGGCACGCTGGTGAAAGTGCTGGCCTGGTATGACAATGAATGGGGCTATTCCTGCCGCATGCTCGACGCGGCGCGCGCCTTCGTCAACGCCAAGTAAGCTTTGCGCTCGCAAGGGCAAAAGCCAATGCAACAGCCCGTCCCGCTTCGGCCTGACGGGCTTTTTGCTGCCTGCCCCGCCATGCTCGCGCAAGCAGATATCCAGCGCGTTCGTACCAGCGCCAGAAACTGGATTCCCGCCTGCGCGGGAATGACGAAATCGGACGCAGGGGATGAAACCAGGCAGCACGTCTCCAACCGCAAAGGAAACCATCATGAAAGTCAACAAACTCAACGAACTTGACGTGCACGGCAAGAAAGTCTTCATCCGCGCCGACCTCAACGTGCCGCAGGACGAAGCCGGCAACATCACCGAGGACACCCGCATCCGCGCTTCGGTACCGTCGATCCAGTATTGCCTCGACAACGGTGCCGCCGTGATGGTCACCTCCCACCTTGGTCGCCCCACCGAAGGCACGGTCGGCCCGGATGACACGCTTGCTCCGGTCGCCGTGCGTCTCGGCCAGTTGCTCAACAAACCGGTACGCCTGATCAGCGACTGGGTGGACGGCGGCTTTGAGGTGCAGCCAGGCGACGTCGTGCTGCTGGAAAACTGCCGCTGCAACAAAGGCGAGAAAAAGGACAACGAAGAACTGGCGCAGAAAATGGCCGCCCTGTGCGACATCTATGTGAACGACGCCTTCGGCACTGCCCACCGTGCTGAAGCCACCACGCATGGCATCGCCCGCTTTGCCCCGGTTGCCTGCGCCGGCATGCTGATGGGTGCTGAAATCGACGCGCTGTCGAAAGCCCTGCACGCTCCGGCCCGCCCGCTGGTGGCAATCGTCGGTGGTGCCAAGGTGTCGACCAAGCTCACCATTCTCAAGACTCTGGCGGAGAAAGTGGATCAGCTCATCGTCGGCGGCGGGATTGCCAACACTTTCCTGCTTGCCGCCGGCAAGCGCATTGGCGAATCACTCGCCGAGCCGGAAATGGTGCGCGAAGCCCAGCAAGTGATGGACATCATGAAGGAACGCGGCGCCGAAGTGCCGCTGCCGGTGGATGTGGTGGTGGCGGATGAAGTCTCTGCCCTCGCCCGTGCCAACCGCATTCCGATCGACGAAGTCGGCCCGCATGACCGCATCCTCGACTTCGGTCCCAAGTCCTCCGCCCGTCTCGCCGAAATCATCACCCACGCCGGCACCGTGGTGTGGAATGGCCCGGTCGGCGTGTTCGAATATCCACAGTTTGCCGGCGGCACCAAGATGATGGCTTCGGCAATCGCCCACTCCGACGCTTTTTCGATTGCCGGCGGCGGCGACACCCTGGCCGCAATCGCCAAGTTCGACATCGCCAGCGATGTCGGCTACATCTCCACCGGCGGCGGCGCCTTCCTCGAATTCCTCGAAGGCCGCACCCTGCCGGCCATTGCTGCGCTGGAAGCGCGTTATCAGGGCTGAACGGCTGCACCGGGCACGCGGGTGGGACGCCCGCGCTGCCGGCGATCAGCGTCCCGGCGCCAGCCCCCGCGCCAGATCCGCCTTGATGTCGTCCACCGCTTCCAGCCCCACAGCAATGCGGATCAGACCTTCGCTGATGCCGGCGGCGGCACGGGCTTCGGGGCTGATGCGGCCGTGGGTGGTACTGGCCGGGTGGGTGATGGTGCTCTTGGTATCGCCCAGATTGCCGGTAATGGAAATCAGGCGGGTCTGGTCGATCAGGTGCCAGGCGGCGTCACGACCGCCTGCGACTTCAAAGCTGAGAATGGCGCCGCCACTGCCATGCTGCTGGTGCATCGCCAGTGCATGCTGAGGATGAGAAGCGAGCCCCGGATAATGGACGCGGCGCACGCCGGGCTGGGCTTCGAGCCACTGTGCCAGTTCGAGCGCTGCAGCCGACTGGGCAGCCATGCGCAGGTGGAGGGTTTCCAGACCCTTGAGGATTACCCAGGCGTTGAACGGCGACAGCGTCGGTCCGGCAGTGCGCAGATAACGATAGACCTCATCGGTGATCCGCTGCGGGCCGACCACGGCACCACCAAGCACCCGCCCCTGGCCATCAAGGTATTTGGTCGCCGAATGAATGACCACGTCGGCACCCAGTTCGAGCGGACGCTGCAGCGCCGGGGTACAGAAACAGTTGTCGACCGCCAGCACCGCGCCAGCCTCACGCGCCACACTGGCGAGCGCGGCGATGTCGATCACTTCAGTGAGCGGATTGGACGGCGTTTCCACGAAGATCAGCCTGGTGCGTGGCTGCAGCGCGGCACGGCAGGCATCGGGATCCGTCGCCGGCACGAAGCTGGTGCTGATGCCGAACTTGCTCATGATGTTGCCGAACAGTTGCTGGGTAGCGCCGAACAGCCCGGTGGAAGCGAGCACATGGTCACCGGCCTGCAGCAGGCTCATCGCCAGCGCATGGATGGCAGCCATCCCCGAAGCCGTGGCGATGCAGGCTTCCGCGCCTTCGAGCGCCGCCAGCCGGGTCTGGAAAGCACTCACCGTCGGATTCGAGAAACGGGCGTAGACGTAGCCCTCTTCCTCACCGGAAAAGCGCGCTGCGGCCTGAGCGGCGCTGTCGAACACGAAGCTCGAGCTCAGATAGATCGCTTCGCCATGTTCACCAAACTGGCTGCGTTCGATACCGGCGCGGATCGCCAGGGTATGAGGATGAAGGGAGTCCATGTCTGCTTGCACAAAAGGTGTTGTTCGGGAGGTCGTGCCGTGCTCAGTGCTCGGCACCGGAGTTGAGGTTCAGATCCAGCTGGCCATCATCGTCTTCGTGCGAATCGATGCGGCCAGCCGGCTGCGAATTCTGATGCTCGACACCATCGAGATATTCGCTGGTGATGTCGCCAGTGACATAACAGCCATCAAAACAGGAAGTTTCAAACAGCTGCAGCTCGGGATTCAGCGCACGCACCGAAGCTTTCAGATCGTCCAGATCCTGGAACAACAGGCCATCGGCACCGATTTCGCGGCAGATGTCGTCTTCTTCGCGCCCGGTGGCGATCAGCTCGGCACGCGTCGGCATGTCGATACCATAGACATTGGCGTGACGCACCGGCGGCGCTGCAGAAGCCAGATAAACCTTGCTCGCCCCGGCATCGCGCGCCATGGCAACAATTTCCTTGCTGGTCGTGCCACGGACGATCGAGTCATCGACCAGCAGCACGCTTTTGCCGCGGAATTCCTGATGAATGGTGTTCAGTTTCTGCCGCACCGATTTCTTGCGAGTGGCCTGACCGGGCATGATGAAAGTACGGCCGATATAACGATTCTTGACGAAGCCTTCACGGTAAGGCAAACCCAGGCGCTCAGCCATCTGCATTGCCGAAGGGCGGCTGGAATCGGGGATCGGAATCACCACATCAATCTGCACTTCAGGCATGGTGCGGCGCAGCTTGTCGGCCAGCGCTTCGCCCATCTTCATCCGCGACTCATAGACCGACACACCGTCGATGATCGAATCCGGTCGGGCCAGATAAACGAACTCGAACATGCACGGCGCCAGCACAGTCTGGCTCGCACATTGGCAGCTATGAAAACTGCCGTCAGTTTCCACCAGCACTGCCTCGCCCGGAGCGACGTCACGCACCAGTTTGAAGCCAAGCGCATCAACGGCGACCGACTCGGAAGCGATCAGCCACTCGCCCGGTCCATCCTGCTCGCCACTGCCGCTGCGACCGATCACCAGCGGACGAATGCCATACGGATCGCGGAAACCGAGCAGACCGAAACCGGCAATCATCACCACTGCAGCGTAGGCACCGCGACAGCGGCGATGCACCCCGGCCACCGCCTCGAATACGGCTTCGGGACTCAGGCGTCGCCCCTGGCAGGCGGCCTGCAACTCGTGTGCAAACACATTGAGCAACACCTCGGCGTCGCTGTGAGTATTGATGTGACGCAGGTCGCTGAGAAAGATTTCCTGCTTGAGCTGGGCGGCGTTGGTCAGATTACCGTTGTGGGCGAGCAGCAGGCCGAACGGTGAATTGACATAGAAAGGCTGAGCTTCGGTAGCGTTATGCACTGCCGCCGTCGCCGGGTAGCGCACATGACCAATCCCCCAGTTGCCGGCAAGATTGCGCATGTTGCGGGTGCGAAACACGTCACGCACCAAGCCCGAGCCCTTGTGCATGTGAAAGCGTCCGCTCTCTGCGGTGGCAATGCCTGCTGCGTCCTGTCCGCGGTGCTGGAGGACTTGCAGACCATCGTAAAGCAGTTGATTGACCGGAGCTTGGGCAACGACACCGAGAATTCCACACATGGAAAGTTCGCCTATCTGAAGTGTATTTTGTCTGCGATCAGCGCAGGCATCCAGGGTTTGGCAGCGATCACCGCTGCCTCAAGCGGCGGCGCAAACATCGCCTGCGACCACCACGGTTGCTGGGCCAACCCGAGTACGCCGCCCATCAGCACCAGCACCAGGCTGATCAGCAGACCACGGGCAAGACCGAAAAAACTGCCGAACAGGCGATCCGCCGAGCCAAGGCCGGCGGCACGCAACAACTGGCGCAACAGATAGCGCACCATCGCCAGCACGCTGAGTACGAGGATCACAATCAGCAGACCGGCGGCAAGCTGACGCCAGATCGGTTCGGCAAGATAGCCGACAAACAGCGCACCAAGACGAGCGCTGTAAGCCCAGGCGGCAAACAGTGCGAGCCCCCAGCCGACCAGGGCGAGCAGTTCGCTGACCAGACCCCGCCACATGCCGAGCAGGGCTGAAAGGGCAAGAATGCCGAGAAAAGCGTAATCGAAAGCAGTCAAGGTCAAGGCGCTCATCGATCCGGGCCGGTGTTCACAATGGGCTGCTCACCGTACTGTAGCCAAGCAGGGCGAGCTCCGCAGCGGTTTTATCGGTGAGCGCCCGTCCCTTGAGCGGACCAATACGCACCCGGGTCACTTTCCCCGCTTGCTCGGTATAGGCCGGAAAGCCACGGTTCTTCAATTCGGCAACCAACCGGCTGGCCTTGTCAGCGTCGGCAAACGCGCCAATCTGCAGGACAAAGCTGTCCGCACGCGGAGCGGCAGAGGCATTCCCTTCAAGCGCTGCCAGGGCACGCGCCGCTTCACGTGCTGCGGCCTGTTCGGTGGCAGGCGCATCGACGGGGGCCGCAGGAGTCGCGACCAGTGGAGGAGGTTTCGGCGCAGCCGGCGTCGACTCGGTAGCCGACTTTCCTGGCTGGCTCGTGACCGGATCGGCCAGTTCGCCCGGACCACCGTCTTCGCCAGCCGGTGGCAGTGGAGGCGGCACTTCCGGCTGGCTGGCAACCGGCAGGCCGGGGCGAGGAGGAATGCTGATCTGGATATCGCCACTGCCCGAATGCGGCTCCTGCTCCATCATCAGCGGCAGCAGCACAGCGGCCAGCAGCGCAAGTGCCACCGCACCCACCAGACGGCGGCGGGCGCGTTTCTTGATTTCCAGCGATTCAGCGTCACTCACGGAGTGGATCTCGTCAGTTCCGGCCAGCCTTGAAGGTCGACAACACGTCGGCGACCGTCAGGAAGGAGCCAAAGACGACAATTCTATCATTCTCGGCCACTTCACGCTGCGCCGCAGCAAAAGCAGTCTGTGGCGAGGAAAAGGTGTGGATCGGCGCACTGATGCCAGCGTCCTGCAAACGCTGCTGCAGCTGCGCCGCCGTCAGACCGCGCGGGCCAGGCAAGTCGGCGAGCATCCAGTGATCGATGCGATCCTTGATCAGCTCGACCACGCCGGCGACATCCTTGTCCTCAAGCATGCCGAACACTGCCCAGGTTTCGGGAAAATAACCCATGTTGCCGAGGTTCTGTGCCAGCACGCCTGCGGCCTGCGGATTGTGGGCCACATCGAGCACCAGCGTCGGCCGTCCTGGCAGCACCTGGAAACGCCCCGGCACTTCAACCAGCATCAAGCCCTGGCGAATGGCCTGCATCGCCACCGGCACCCGGCTGCGCAGCAATTCAAGCACGGTGATCACTGCTGCGGCATTGAGCAGCTGATTGGCACCGCGCAAGGCCGGATACGCCAGACCGCCACGCCGTGACAGCGCTCCTTGCGCCGGCACGCCGGCATAGCGCCAGTAGCCCCATTGCTGGGCATCACCGCCAAAGCCGAAATCGCGACCGCTCACCCACAGCTCGGCACCAATCTGTTCTGCGTGAGCAACAAGGCTGGCAGGTGGCTGCGGGTCACCGAACACGGCCGGCCGGCCGGCGCGGAAAATGCCCGCCTTTTCGAAGCCGATCGTTTCCCGGTCGCTGCCGAGATAATCCTGATGATCGAGCGCAACATTGCTCACCAGCACGCAATCCGCATCGAACACGTTGACCGCATCCAGCCGGCCGCCAAGGCCGACTTCGAGAATGACGATCTCCGGCGCGTGCTGGCAGAAAATCTCCCAGGCGGCCAGGGTACCGTGTTCGAAATAGGTCAGCGCGGTGTCGCCGCGTGCGGCCTCAACGCGGGCAAAAGCAGCGACCAGTTCCTGATCGGCGACTTCCTCGCCGTTGATGCGCACGCGCTCGTTGTAACGCAGCAGATGGGGCGAGGTATAGCAACCGACCTGATAACCGGCAGCAAGATAGATCGCTTCGAGCATCGCACAACTCGAACCTTTGCCATTGGTGCCGCCAACGGTGATCACCACCGCCTGCGGCAGTTGGCTCAGGCGGGCCCGTACCGCAGCCACCCGTTCCAGTCCCAGCTGGATGGTCTTCGGGTGACGGCTTTCAAGCAGCGCAAGCCAGCCCTCAAGACTGTTCGGCAACTCCTGCCCAGGCATCACAGCACCGGCACCTGCGCCTGACGCTGCAGCAACCCCAGCAGGGTCGCCAGGCGCGAACGCATCTCGCGCCGATCGATGATCAGATCGATCGCGCCTTTTTCAACCAGAAACTCGGCGCGCTGGAAACCTTCCGGCAGGGTTTCACGCACGGTCTGTTCGATCACCCGCGGCCCGGCAAAGCCGATCAGTGCGCCCGGCTCGGCAATCACGATATCGCCCATGAAAGCGAAACTGGCCGACACCCCGCCCATGGTCGGGTCGGTGAGCAAAGTGATGAAAGGCAGACGGCGTTCGCTCAGGCGAGCAATCGCTGCGGTTGTCTTGGCCATCTGCATCAGCGACAGCAAACCTTCCTGCATGCGCGCACCACCGGAGGCGGTGATGCAGATGAAGGGCAGGCGCTGTTCGTAAGCCTGCCTGACGCCGCGCACGAAGCGCTCGCCGACCACCGAACCCATCGAACCGCCGAGGAAATCGAATTCAAAGCAGGCGACCACTGCCGGCACGCCGTCGATCTGGCCCTGCATGACCACCATCGCATCGCTCTCGCCGGTATCGGCAGTGGCGGCGCTGAGGCGATCAGGGTATTTGCGCGAATCCTTGAACTTGAGCGCATCGACCGGTTTCACTTCGGCGCCGATCTCGAGGCGCTCGCCATCATCATCCAGCAGCAGACTCATCCACTGCCGGGCGCGCAGGCGGTGATGGTGGCCGCACTTGGGGCAAACTCCTTCATTGCTTTCGAGGTCGGAACGGTAGAGTACGGCCTCACAGGCGCCACACTTGCTCCACAGCCCTTCCGGAATCGACGACTTGCCGCGCTCGACAGGCTCGTTGCGCTTGATCTTCGGGGGCAGTAACTTGTCCAGCCAACTCATCGGGTCACTCCTGTGTATGCGTGCTGCCGGCATCCAGCGCGGCACGGATGGCGGCCATGAAAGCACTCACGCGCGCGCAGCTTTCCGCACGCGGGCTGAGGTCGATCTCTTCGATGATGCGGCTACCGATCACCACTGCGTCAGCGACTGCGCCAATGCGACGCGCACTGTCGGCATCACGGATGCCGAAGCCGACGCCGACCGGCATGCCGACCGCCTCGCGGATGGCGGGAATGCGCGCATTGACCGCCTCGATATCGAGCGTCGCGCTGCCGGTCACCCCTTTCAGCGAGACATAATAAATATAGCCGCTCCCCAGCCGGGCAACATCGGCAAAACGTTCGGCGGTCGACGTCGGCGCCAGCAGGAAGATCGGGTCGATGCCACGCGCCTTGAGCAGCGCGGAAAACTGTTCGCACTCCTCCGGCGGATAATCGACCACCAGCACGCCATCCACGCCAGCTGCCGCTGCGGCATCGGCGAAAGCCTGCTGGCCCATGGCTTCGATCGGGTTGGCATAGCCCATCAACACCACCGGAGTGTGCGGGTCTTCGGCGCGGAATTCGGTCACCAGCTGCAACACCTTGCGCAAACTCATGCCGTGAGCCAGCGCCCGCTCCGAAGCACGCTGGATGGTCGGGCCATCGGCCGCCGGATCGGAAAAAGGCACGCCCAGCTCGATGATGTCGGCGCCGCCGGCAACCAGGGCGCGCATCAGCGGCAGGCTTTGTGCCGGCTCGGGAAAGCCGGCAGTGATGAAGGGAATCAGCGCTTTGCGGCCGCTGGCCTGCAAACGCTCAAATACGGTAGCAATTCTAGACATCTCGGTTTCCACTGCGCCGCAACGGCGTCAGAACTGAATGCCGGCATGGGCGGCGACAGTATGCATGTCCTTGTCGCCACGTCCGGAAAGATTGACCAGCACCACCTTGTCGCTGCTCAAGGTCGGCGCCAGCTTGGCAGCGTAAGCGAGCGCATGTGAGGATTCGAGCGCCGGAATGATGCCTTCGAGCCGGCACAGATCATGAAAAGCCTGCAAGGCTGCATCGTCATCAATGGCGACATAGTCGGCAATCGCTTCATCCTTCAGCCAGGCATGTTCCGGGCCAACACCCGGGTAATCCAGCCCTGCCGACACCGAATGGGTGGCACTGATCTGACCATCTTCATCCTGCAGCAGATAAGTGCGGTTGCCATGCAGCACCCCAGGGCGCCCCAGGCTGAGGGTGGCGGCATGACGTGCCGAAGCGAGCCCTTCGCCGGCAGCTTCCACGCCGATCAGCTTCACTGCCGGATCACCGATATAGGGATGGAAAATCCCCATCGCATTCGAGCCCCCGCCAACACAGGCGATGATGTAATCCGGCTGACGGCCAGCGAGTTCCGGCATCTGCTCCTGACATTCACGGCCGATCACGGTCTGGAAATCACGCACCATCATCGGATAGGGATGCGGGCCCGCGACGGTACCGATGATGTAGAAGGTGTCGGCGACATTGGTCACCCAGTCACGCATCGCTTCGTTGAGGGCATCCTTCAGCGTCTTCGAACCGGATTCGACCGGCACCACTTCGGCACCGAGCAGCTTCATCCGGTAGACATTGGCCGCCTGGCGCTTGACGTCTTCCGCACCCATGTACACCACGCACTGCATGCCATAACGTGCGGCGACCGTGGCGGTGGCGACACCGTGCTGGCCGGCACCGGTTTCGGCAATCACGCGCGGCTTGCCCATGCGACGGGCCAGCAAAGCCTGACCGATGCAGTTATTGACCTTGTGTGCGCCGGTGTGATTGAGATCTTCGCGCTTGAGATAGATCTGCGCACCGCCCAGCTGCTGCGACCAGCGCCTGGCGTGGTAGATCGGGCTGGGACGGCCGACATAGTGCTTGAGCTCGTACTCGAACTCGGCAATGAAAGCCGGATCGTGCTGACACTCGGCATAGGCTGCGCGCAACTCGGCCAGCGCCGGCATCAGCGTCTCGGCGACGTAGATCCCGCCATAGGGACCGAAATGACCACTCGGGTCAGGAAACTGATAGGGCATCTCAGCCATCTGCTCGTCGAACTCCAGCGATGAAAGCGGCCATGCTGGCCGCATCCTTGATTCCTTTGGCGCTTTCCACGCCGCTCGATACATCGACTGCCCACGGCCGCAGGCGGCGCACGGCAGCTTCAACGTTGTCGGCATCCAGCCCGCCGGACAGGATCAGCGGACGGGAAAAACCTTCGGGAATCAGGGACCAGTCAAAAGTCTTGCCACCACCACCGTATCCGTCGACATAGGCATCGACCAGAATTCCGCTGGCAGCAGGATGGGAAGCGGAAAATTCTACCAGATCGACCCCCGCCCGCATGCGTGCCGCCTTGATCCACGGCCGACCATAACGTGCGCACTCGGCTTCCGTTTCATCACCATGGAACTGCAACAGCTGCAACGGCAGTTGCGCAAGCAGCGCCTCGACCTCTGCCGCCTGCGGATTGACAAACAGGCCGACGGCGGTGACAAAAGGCGGCAGAAGAGCGATCAGCTCGGCTGCGGCGGCAGCGGAGAGCGCACGCGGACTGGGCGGATAGAAGACGAAACCGATTGCATCGGCTCCAAGTTCGACCGCCGCGTGCACATCCTCTGCCCGCGTCAGGCCGCAAATCTTGATTCGGGTGCGGGACATTCAGATCAGGGGTAACTGGGGCAGCGCGATGATACGCCCATCGCCGGGCAGCGGCCAGCGCGGCGGATAGCTGACACCGCACAGATACAGTCCGTCCGCCGGGAAAGTTGGCGCAATCGCATGGCGATCACCGCTGTCGAGCAGTTCGCCCAGCCACGAGGGCGGATGGCTCTGCTTGCCGATGTAAACCAGCGTTCCGACCAGATTGCGCACCATGTGATGCAGAAAACCGTTGGCGCGGAAATCAAACAGCAGGTATTCGCCATGACGCTGCACGCTGGCTTCGCGCATCAGCTTGATCGGCGTCTTGCCCTGGCAGGCTGCCGTGCGAAAGGCGGAAAAATCATGCCAGCCCGGCAGGCACTGTGCCGCTTCCGCCATCCGCTCCACATCGAGCGGATGGTGAAACCAGCCCACCTTCCCGGCCAGCAGGCCGGGACGCGACGGCGCGTTATGGAGAATGTAACGATAACGCCGTTCATAAGCAGAAAAACGGGAGTGAAAATCCTCATCGACTTCGACCGCCCAGCGCACCACTACCGCCGGTGGCAACAAGGTATTCACCCCACGCACCCAGGCCGAAGCCTGGCGGATGCTGCTGGTATCAAAATGGGCAACCTGGGTGCTGGCATGCACACCGGCATCAGTGCGTCCTGCGCAGTGCAGCCGGATCGGTTCGGCAGCAATCTCGCTCAAGGCCGCTTCCAGCACATCCTGCACCGTGTCGCCATGCGGCTGGCTTTGCCAGCCCCGGAACGCATCCCCGGCGTATTCAACTCCAAGCGCAACGCGCGTCACCACACACTCCAGCAAATCACACCCACCACCAGTACCGTGCAGGCCAGACGATCCAGCGCACGCAGCGGTTCGACTTCGATCCGATACTCCTCGCCACCATCGCCGACCTTGCCAAGCTCGCCAAACTCTGCCCGCCCATCATCAAGCCAGTAGCGCCAGTCGCCACGCTTGCCGGCCGCCGTGGTGGCGTCGACCAGCTGCAACACCAGCATCAAGCGCAGGGCGAAACGCTCAGGCGACAGACCGAACACGACAAACGGCCGGCTCAGCGCATGCAGGCCACTCAGCAGACGGACGGTCGGCAGATATTCGAGCAGCAGCACCAGGCTGGTCACCGCCAGCAGCAAGCGGGACAGGTGCAACAAGGCCAGCTGCAGCCCTTCATGGCTGGGCGCCAGCGCAATCCACTTCACCCACAGCGCTTCACCCGGCGTAAACCAGGCAAACAGGATGACGATCATCAGCGCCAGGATCCGGATCCGCCGCAGCAACTGTCGGCAGCGCTGCGGCGCCAGCACCAGCGCTGCCGACAGCAACAGCAGCGCAGCCCACTGCAGCCAGGGCGCAGGCAGGCTCTGAGCAAGCAGCACCGCCACCAGCCAGCACAGCAAAAGCACTCCGGCCTGCATCGACTTCAGCGCCGTGAATTCAGGACGTGGAAGCGCCAGCCCCCGGGCACAACGACTCCCGACAAGCTGGCGCTCAGGATCAACACTGCGGACAGCAAACGATCACAGGATGACAGCAAGCACTGCCGGAATCACAGCAAACGCCCCATCACTTCACGGGCAGCCTGCTGCTGTGCTTCATTGCCTTCGTTCAGCACTTCTTCCAGCAGTTCGCGAGCACCTTCATGATCGCCCATGTCTTCGTAGGCACGCGCCAGTTCGAGCTTGGTGTCGACTTCGGTCTCACTGCCCTGGCCCATCAGCGTGCCCGGATCAAGCGCATCGAAATCGGCCGGCAACTGACCCAGCTGGGTCGCTTCCAGCGACACCGGGCCGCCGCCTTCCTCCGCACCGCCGACATCAAAACCGTCGAGATCAAGATCAAAGGTGGTGACATCAAGGCCGGGGGTGGCGGTTTCGGCTGGCGCCGCAGGCTGATCGATGTCGAAATCGAAATCGAGCATGCTCGAATCAAAGCTGGTCTTCTCCAGATCGAGCACTGCACTGTCGGTGAGTGCCGGGTCTGCCGTCATCTCGGGAAGGTCAAGCTCGGGAAGTACCGCGTCCGCCACAGCGGCGGGCTCGGCAGCCGGCATCGGCGTCGCATCCAGATCAAGGTCGGGCAGATCGAAATCGACGCTGTCGGCCAACCCGCCGCTTGTCTCGGCAGGCGGGGCTGCGGGCAGCGGATCTGCCTCAAGCTGCTCGGCAATCGGATCGAGATCCAGATCAAACGCCAGATCCTGTTCAAGCGCAGGCTCCGCAGCCGCCGCAGCAGGCTGACTCTCAGGCAGATCGAAATCCAGCCCGAAACCATCATCCGGCGCTGCAGCCGACGATGCCGGCAACGGCTCGGAGATACTCTCCGCTTCCTCACCAAGATCAAGCTCGAAATCAATGCCGGAGGATTCAAGGTCCAGCGCCGGCACTTCCAGCGCTTCGGCCTGCTCAAGCTCTTCCAGCACGGCCAGCGTGCGTTCGGCGTCCGCGAGAGCATGATTGTTGCCATCGTCACCGCCACTGAACTGGCGCAATTCGCCCGGCACAGTCCAGGTATCACGCATCTGCGACTTGCTCGGCTCAAGCGCCTCTTCAACAGCAAAAGGCTGCGAGGCGGTGAAATCAAGCTCGGCCAGCGAAGCAACGTGATCAAGCTCGCTGTTGTCTGCTGCGAACAGGTCTGCTGCGGACGGATTTTCCTGACCGTCGGTCAGTTCGTTGACGACAGGCTGCGGCTCTGGCGAAAGCGGCGCAGAAGGCGACTCAAACTCGGCAGATTGTGTCTCTCCCGGCTCGGTACTGATCTCGTCCGCCGCATGCTGCTCGACGTAAAGCAGATTTTCCGGATCGAGCTTGCGCCCCATCGCTGCTGCTTTTGCCCAGTCGGCGCCCTGGCCGGTGGTACGCGCAAACAACTCGGTCGCCAGCAGTTCGAACTGACGCTGATCCCTGCGCTGGGAGTAGATCTCAAGCAGCTTGAGATAAATCGCCTTGCGTTCCGGATCGGCCTTCAGCGCATCCTGCAAGATTTCCTCGGCCTGCGCATCACGCCCATAGGCCATGTAGACATCGGCTTCAGCGACCGGATCGACCCCTTCGTCCGCATCAATCGCCGACAGCCCGGTCTGACCAAAATCGGTGTGCATGATGCTGCTCTGGGCCGTATCGACACTCTGGCCTCCAGTAGCCGCAAACACGCCATCAGCCGTCGGCGGCAGCTCATGAACCGGAACCGGTGCCGGCAAGGTTTCTTCTTCCTGCTGACGACGCTGGCGCAGCTTGAAACCGGCATAACCCAGCAGCAGGACCAGAATGCCGCCTCCTGCCGCGAGCAGGGTCGGATCTTCCAGCACGGTGTCGATCAGGCTCGGTTCAGCCGGTGGCGGGGGCGGAGGCGCAGCCCGTGCCCGCCGCTTGGGCTTGGCTGCTGGCTCGGCATCCGCCTCGGCCGCTGCGACGTCCACTGGCGAGCTGCTCTGGGTCGGTACGGCCTCTGCCGGCAGCATCTCTTCCACTGCCTTGTCGGTCACCACCTCAGCGGTCGGGATATCGGCAGGCAGAGCCGGCTCGGCGACGTCAGGCAGCACTGGCAGTTCGCTCTCTGCTGCGCTGCCCTCTGTTCCTGGTTCAGGCAAGACAGGCAAGTCTTCGATCATCGGCTCGGTCAGCGCGAGCGGATCGGGCAGGTCCGGTTCGACTGGTGCCGCTGGCGCAGGCTGGAGACTGCCGTCTCCAGCCTCCTGCTGCAGCTGAGCCAGCGCTGCGCTGCGCAACTCGAGCAGCTTCTGCATGTCGCGGATACTGGCTTCAAGCTGACTCAGGCGTGCATTGGCCTCTTCGAGCGCCCGGTCGCGCGCGGCAAGCTCTTCTTCAAGTGCCTGCAGACGCGCTGAATTCGCTCCTGCCCCGGCTTCACCCGCTCCCTCACCGCTGGCACGCGAAACCCGGACTTCGTCACCGGAAACTGCAGGACGCGCTTCTTCGACCCGCGCCACGATCCGACCGCCCCCGGCCTGTCCGGCAGCAGCATCCGCAGGTTCGGAGGCCTGCTGGACACTGGCAGCAAGCTGGCTGCGGTAACGATTGAAGTCAGCGGCCTGAGCACGAATTTCCTGCCTGGCCTGACCGTGGCTGAGCGCATCGAACACCGCTTCGTCGGGCATCGCCAGTACCGCACCGGCACGCAGCCGGTTCATGTTGCCGCCATCAAACGCCTGGGGGTTGGCGCGATGCAAGGCAACCACCATCTGCTCGAGGCTGATGTCCGGTCGCGAATGTGCAGCGGCAATACCGGTCAGGGTGTCACCACGGCGCACCTGATATTCGGTCTGCGCAGCGGGAGCCGCCGGCGCAGAGATGGCCAGCGGCGCAAGCGGCTTGCCTGTTGCAACCGGCGTCCGGACCGGTGCCGCTGCAGGTGCCTGCACCACGCCTGTCGACGAAGGATCGGGGGCAAAATCGACTGGATCAAGCAGGAAAGTATAGCCACGCGACACCTTGCCGCTGCTCGAATCGAGCTCTACCAGCAACTCGACGAAAGGATCATTGACCGGACGGGTGCTCGACAGACGCAGCAGCGGTTTGCCGGCAACACGGTCGACGCTGACCTGGATCGACGCGGCAGCGGCGGAATACGCCAGATTCGCACGCGCAAAGCTGTCTGGCGACGCCAGCCTGGCCTGCAGGCTGGCCAGTTCCTCGGCATCGGCCTGAATCTGGATTTCCGCCTGCAGTGGCTGCCCCAGTCCGCTCAGCACCCTGATCTGCCCCAACCCGGCTGCTCCAGCGACAAGCGGCATGGAAGCAATCGCGACTGCGATCAGCGAAGCCTTGAACGAAGCCTTGGTGATGTTCTTCAAGCTCAAATCCCCCAAAGAGCGGACGGGCATCGACCCAAAAGTATCCGGTTGTTTCCCCGGAATCTAGCATTTTCTGCCGCTGACCGCAGCAGTTTGTGATCCGCTGCTTGTGAACAGCTCATTTCAACCCGCGCAACGGCATGACAAAACTCGCGTACACGGCAAAACGTATCGTGTACGCGTGGTTTTACCCGATTTCCGGCATGGCAAACCGCGATCTGATGCCGCTTTACGCTGAAAACAGGCAACAAAAAGCCCGCACGCGGCGGGCTATCTGTTTGAATCTACTGCTTTTACTGGAGGCGCGACTCGGAATCGAACCGGGGTACACGGCTTTGCAGGCCGCTGCATAACCACTCTGCCATCGCGCCGATGGTCTTGCATCAGCACTGCTCACGGAAAGCAGCGCCAGAAAATTCTGGAGCGGGAAACCGGTCTCGAACCGGCGACCTCAACCTTGGCAAGGTTGCGCTCTACCAACTGAGCTATTCCCGCTTTGTGAAGACGCTCATTGTAGAAGGTTAAAAATTAATGTCAAGAAAGACTGCAGCATTCCTGCTCAGTCCGCCTTGCGCGCCTCCGCCGCAATCAGCAGCGGCAAAGCCCGGCGCAGGTAGTAGATCATCGACCACAGGGTGAGCAGAGTGGCGAGATAAATCAGCGTCCGCCCCATCAGCCCGGCATCAATGCCTTGCCAGCTGGCGTCGTAGAGCAGCAGGGGAATCGCCAGCATCTGCGCGGCGGTCTTCAGCTTGCCGACATAGGCCACTGCCACGCTGGCGGCCTGTCCCATGCGCGCCATCCACTCCCGCAAGGCGGAGATGGTGATCTCGCGGCCGATGATCACCACCGCAATCACCGCATCGACCCGCCCCAGATCGACCAGCAGGATCAGCGCGGCGGCAACCATCAGCTTGTCGGCCACCGGGTCAAGGAAGGCGCCGAAGGCCGAGGTCTGGTGCAGCGCGCGGGCAAGGAAACCGTCGAACCAGTCGGTCACCGCAGCGAGCACGAACAGCACGGTGGCGATCAGGTTCTTGTGCCCGGGCGTGAGCACGCTGTCGGGCAGGTAATAGACGCCGACAAACACCGGTATCAGCACGATGCGGGCCCAGGTGAGGGCGTTGGGGATATTCAGCGACATACCGGCTGCAGCAGCAAAAAAAGCGAACGGCAAAGTATAGCAGCGCCCCATCACGCCATTCAGCCAGTTTGCCGCCTTTTCAGGGCACAATGACGAAACAGCCGCCCGGCTCCGTACTGCGCAGGCCAATCAGTCGAACAGCGCCACCGGACCGCTGCGCCTCCACCATCTTTCAGCCACATTTTCCGCCCGATCGACACCATCATGAATCCCTTGCTTCAGCTCCGCGACGCCGGCCAGCAGATCTGGCTCGACAATCTGTCCCGTACCCTGCTCAGGGAGGGCGAACTTGCCCGCCTGATCGCAGAAGGCGGCGTCAGCGGCCTCACCACCAATCCGGCGATCTTCCACAAGGCGATTGCCGGCGGCCGCTACTACGAGGACGATCTTGCCCGCCTCAAGACCCAGGGCCAGAGCGCCGAGCAGCGCTACGAAGCGCTGGTGATCGCCGACGTCCAGCAAGCCTGCGAGCTGTTCCTGCCGCTGCACGCTGCCTCAGGAGGCGAAGCCGGCTACGTCAGCCTTGAAGTCTCGCCGGCGCTGGCCGAGGACGCAGCAGCCAGCATCGCGGCCGGCCTGCGCCTGCGCGCCGCAGTCGACCGCCCCAACCTGCTGATCAAGGTGCCCGCCACCGCCGCCGGTCTGGAGGCGATCGAAGGCCTGCTCGCCGCCGGGGTGAGCGTCAATGTCACCCTGATGTTCTCGCTGGCGGACGTCGATGCCGTTGCTCGCGCCTATCTGCGCGGCCTCGAACGCCTGCAGGCCAGCGGCGGCGACGTGGGCCGCGTGTGCGCAGTTGCCAGCCTGTTCCTCTCACGCGTCGACACGCTGGTGGACAAGCTGCTCGCCGACGCTGGCGCAGACCCCATCTTGCAGGGCAGGACCGCAGTGGCAATGGCGAGGCTGGCTTATCAGACCTATCGCGAGCGTTTCCATGGCGAGGAGTTTGCCCGGCTACGGGCACTCGGCGCCCGCCCCCAGCGCATGCTGTGGGCCAGCACCGGCACCAAGAATCCGGCCTACAGCGATCTGCTGTATGTCGAACCGCTCGTTGGCCGGGAAACGATCAATACCCTGCCGGATGCCACCCTCGCCGCCTTGCGCGACCATGGCCGGGTGAAGGCCGATACGCTTGAAGATGGGCTGGCCGAAGCACACGCCCATTACGCCACGCTGGCTGCGCTGGGACTGGATCTCGACCAGATCGGCGCACAACTGCAGCGCGAAGGCCTGCGCCAGTTTGACGAAGCGTTTGCCGGCCTGCTCGAACTGACGGCCTGAAAACGAACGGCGGCGGATGCGCGTCAGCACTGCGGCAGTCTGCTGAATTCCGGGCCCTGCCCTGACGGGCAGCCCCGGAATGACGCTTGCTCATGATACTGACGATCGCCGACGGACGACGCCTGCCTCTGCTCAGGTCAGCGCAGGCAGCTTGCTGCTCAGCTGGGTCAGCACTGCCCGCGAGATGCCGCGGCGATCCCCCGCCGAGCCGAGCAGCTCCTTCATGTCGAGAATGAGCACGATCTGGCCATTGGACAGCGTGGTCACTCCGGCGACACCCTTTGGCCGGAAATCGTCAAGCGACTTGATCACCGCATCTTCGCGACCGCCAAAACTATCGATGGCGAGGATGAAAGACAGTTCGGCGACCTGCATCAGCACACCATATTGCGGTGACTCTTCCTGCGGCCAGCCGAGCATCGACGACAGCGGCAGGATCTGCAGCACTTCCCCGCGCACCACCATGGTGGCCTTGCCGCCGACATCCTGAATGCCATCGGTATCGATCGGCAGGATCTCCCGCACCATCGACAGCGGCACGGCGAATGGCTGCTGACCGAGCCGCACCAGCAGCACCGGCAGGATGGCAAGCGTCAGCGGCAGACTGATGACGATGGTCGTGCCCTTGCCCTGCTGCGAACGGATCTCGATCGTGCCGTTGAGCTTGGAAATGTTGGTGCGCACCACGTCCATGCCCACCCCGCGCCCGGAAACATCGGAGACCTGATGCGCCATCGAGAAGCCGGGCAGAAAGATGAGGTTGTAGCTCTGGCGCTCGTCCATCACGCTCGCTTCCTCATCAGTGATGAGGCCTTTTTCGAGCGCCTTGTTACGCAGCCGATCCGCATCCATGCCGCGCCCGTCATCGGCGATCAGGATGACAATGTGATCACCTTCCTGGCGCGCCTCCAGACGCAGCGTGGATTTCTCCGGCTTGCCGGACAATGCCCGCGAGCCCGGGTCCTCGACGCCGTGGTCGACCGCATTGCGGATCAGGTGAATGATCGGATCGCCCAGATCCTCGATCATCGTCTTGTCGATCTCGGTTTCCTCGCCGATCAGCACCAGCTCGACATCCTTGCCGAGATTGCGCGCCAGATCGCGGGCAATGCGCGGGTATTTCTGGAACAGACGACCCACCGGCTGCATGCGGGTCTTCATCACCGCATTCTGCAGATCGGACACCAGCAGATCGAGCTGGCTGACCGCAACGTCGAGTGCATGCAGCGTCTCGGCATCATCATGACCGCTGAGAATGTCGCTGCGCAGCGCATTCAGACGGTTCTTGGTCAGGCCGATCTCGCCAGAGAGGTTGAGCACCTGATCAAGACGGGCGGTATCGACGCGGATCGAATTGTCGCGCTGGCGTTCGCCTTCACGACGGCCGACCGGAGCGCTGACTCCCGGCACGTCGGTCGCCCGGCGGCCGACGGCGGCCTTGATGATCTGATCGGGATCTGCCTTCTTGGCCGGTACAACCGCCGAACCCGCCGCCGGCTTGCCGCTCACCGCCGCGTGAAGCAGCTCCCAGTCCGCGCCTTCCGTCGCAGCCGCTGCCGGCGTGGCCGCTTGCTCGCTGCTGGCCACCGGCACTTCGCCGGCCAGAATCGCCTTCAGATTGTCCAGCAGGCGGGAATCAGCCGGCGGCGGCTGCGTCTGGCCTTCCAGAAAACCAAACATGTCGCGCACTGTTGAAGTCGCGGCGAGGATGGTGTCCATCACTTCGGCGGTGATGGCAAGCTCGCCATTGCGCAGCTTGTCGAACAGGTTCTCGGTCAGGTGACAGAGCGTGACCAGCTCGTGGGCATTGAGAAACCCTGCCCCGCCCTTGATGGTGTGAAAACCACGGAAAATATCGTTGAGCAAGCCGACATCATCCGGAGAGCGCTCGAGATCCACCAGCTTGTTGTCGACGCCAGAGAGCAGATCGCCGGCTTCAATGAGGAAGTCCTGCAGCAGCTCTTCCATTCCTGCAAAGTCGCTCATCGTAGTAGCTCCAGTACGTTATTCTTGCTGTTGGTCGCCATCGTCGCCTCCACCGCCTGCTCAGAAGCCCAGACTTTCGAGCAGGTCGTCGACCTGAGCCTGCGAAGTCACCACTTCGGCCCCCGCTCCAGCCTTGACCACTGGCCCATTCATCAGCCCTTCGTTGCGCTCGGCCACCAGTTCGGGGGGCGCAGTCTCGAGCAGCACCTGCAACAGCTGAGTCTCGAGCGACTGCGCGGCATGCAGTACCCGCTTGATCACCTGACCAGTGAGATCCTGAAAATCCTGCGCCAGCATGATCTCGATCAGCTGTTCGCTGGTGGCCGTGCTTTCGCGCTCCACCCGTCCGAGGAAATCCCGCGTCTCGACGCTCAGCTGACGAAAACTGTCGGTCGTCAGCTTGCCATCGAAAGCTTCTCCCCAACGTGCATTCAGCCCCTGAGCGTCATCCTTGATCGCATCCTGCAAAGGCTTGGCAATATCGGTGGCATTGAGCACCCGGCTCGCCGCCTGCTCGGTGAGTTGGGCGATATAGTCGAGCCGCTCCCGGGTATCGGGTATCGAACGCGCTGCCTCCTTGAGGCTTTCATCCAGCCCGAGCTCGCGCAGGGCATCATGCAATTGTCGTGTCATCTTGCCCAGACGATTGAATACGCTGCGATCGCTCTCCTCGTCCTCAGTCCCGGCCGACACAGCCGGAGCTTGCTGCTGACGATCGGCAGCGACCGAATCAAACAAGGCCTGCAGCTGATCGGAGTCACCACTTTCATCCAGTGGCGCAGCCGCCGCTGCAGCTGGCACGGCCGCCGCCGTCACGGGCGCAGGCGCGTCCTGCCCGGCGATGCTGTCGAACAGAGCCTGCAGCTCATCCGAATCCCCAGCTTCGTCCGCTCTCGATTTCTTGCTCATTTCCATCCTCCGTTACCGAACGGGAAGGGATGCAGCTTCAACCCGCCTGCCCCATTTTTTCAAAAATCTTCTGCAGCTTTTCGGCCAGGGTGGCGGCGGTGAACGGCTTCACCACATAGCCGCTGGCACCGGCCTGAGCCGCTGCAATGATGTTTTCCTTCTTGGCCTCTGCGGTCACCATCAATACTGGCAGATGCTTCAGCTGCGGGGACTTGCGAATGGTCTGCAACAAGGTCAGCCCGTCCATGTTGGGCATGTTCCAGTCGGTGACGACAAAGTCGAACTGGCCGGCATTGAGCTTCTGCAAGGCAATCGCGCCATCCTCGGCTTCGTCCACATTGGTGAAGCCAAGCTCCTTGAGCAGATTGCGCACAATGCGGCGCATCGTCGAAAAATCATCTACAACCAGAAACTTCAGTTTGGGGTCGGACATTACTGTTTCTCCATTGCGTTCTGCCTGACCGGGCTCAACCTGCCCGGCGGCTGCGTGCCAGCATCGGCCTCAAGGTATCGGCAAGCACGTTCGCATCGAATTTTGCCACGTATGCATCCACACCGACCCGCCGCCCCATCGCCCGGTTCGCTTCGGAAGACAGGGAAGAGTGCATCACCACCGGAATGCCATTGAAACGGGCATCGGCCTTGATGTTGCGGGTGAGTACATAGCCATCCATTTCCGGCATTTCGGCATCCACCATGATCAGATCGATTTCATCTGCGACATCCGTGCCGACGCGCTGAGCGTGATCGGCCATGCTGAGCAGGCGGGTCCAGGCTTCAAGCCCGTTCTGAGCGTATTTGTGCCGCACGCCGAGCTTGTCGAGCACTTCGGCAATCTTGCGGCGGGCGACGCCTGAGTCATCGACAAAGAAAACATTGACCTCATGGCCATTGCCGAGCGGAGCGATGCTGCCCACCACCGCATCACCGAAGGTGGTGGCAAGAATGCTTTCGACGTCAAGAATCGACACCAGCCGGCCATCGGGCAATTCGGTGATCGCGGTGATGTAGGCGTGACTGCCACCGGAGACATTGTCCGGCGCCCGCACCTTCTCCCAGTCGACCCGGACGATGCGATCGACCTCCTCGACCAGGAAACCGAGGGTGCGTTTGCTGTACTCGGTCACCATCATCGCCCCTTCCTTGCGCTCTTCGGCAGTGGTGATGCCGAGGATCCCGGCCAGTGACAGCACCGGGATGACGTTGCCGCGCAGGGAGATCAAGCCTTCCATGCCGACCGGCATGTTGGGCGTGCGGGTGATGAAAGGGGTGGTCGACACCTCGCGCACCTTGAACACGTTGATGCCGAAATTCTCCGTCGTTCCCAGCGAGAACAGCAGGATTTCCATCCGGTTCGAGCCGGCGAGCTGGGTGCGACCATCGACGCTATCCAGCAAGGCCGACTCATCCTTGTCAAGCTTCAGCATGGCCAACTCCTCATTCTTCGTCATTGGGCTGAACGCCGTCTTTCAACAGCCGCCCGAGCGTCTGCGCCAGACGCTGGGGCTCGAATTTCGGTACATATTCATCGACCCCGACCGAGAGTCCGAGTTGCTGGTTGGAGTCCCCGGACAGCGAGGAGTGCATGATCACCGGAATACCGGCAAAGCGCCGGTCGGACTTGACCCGCTTGGTGAGGATGTAGCCATCCATCTCCGGCATCTCGACGTCGGTCAGCACCAGACTGACCAGGTCTTTCACCTGACGCCCGGTGGCTTCGGCGTGGGCAGCCGCCCGCTTGAGCTCGTCCCAGAGCTGACGACCATTGACACCGACTACATAGCGCACGCCCATTGCATCGAGCGTCTGCTGGATCTGCCGCCTGGCTACCGAGGAGTCATCCGCAAAATAGACCGTATGCGCTTCGCCTTCCGGCATCTCGGAGATGTCTTTGAACATCAGCTCGTCGTCATAGCGGGAGGTTTCGGACAGCACCTTCTCGACGTCAAGCATCATCACCAGTTTCTCGCCAGGAAGCTCGGTCACTGCAGTGACCAGACCGCCCATGTTGGCGGTGAGCATTTCCGGCGGCACCCGCATCTGCGACCAGTCGAGACGCAGGATGGTATCGACCGCTTCGACCAGGAAGCCCTGAGTACGGCCGTTGTACTCGGTGACGATCATGATCTCGCGCGGTGTCTCGGCTCCGATGCCGATGTAGCGCGCCAGATCGACCACCGGCACCAGCGCGCCGCGCAAACTGACCATGCCTTCGACCGCAGCCGGCATCTCCGGTGCAGCAGTGATCGTCGGCGTGCGCATCACTTCGCGTACTTTGAAGACGTTGATGCCAAAAGTCTCACGACGCCCGGTACGCTGATCCGTTCCCAGGGTAAACAGGAGGATTTCCAGCTTGTTGGTCCCGGCAAGGCGGGCACGCGCATCAATATTCTTCAGCAAATTGGACATGACTCCCCCTCTTGGGGCCACAACGGTTGATGATGAGTGCAGCTCTGTGCCTGCTATCGGCTGGCCGGACCCGAACTTGAGCGTTTTTTTCGCATTGCAGGAATCAGCCGGGCGGCACCGGCGGCAAACCTTCGAACATCCGCCCGCCGATCGCGTCCTCCTCGGCGGGCAATTCCTCTTCCGGTCGATCACGCAGATCGATCACCGCAGAACTGGTCTGACTGCGAATCGCCTCTTCAGTGCTCTTGTTGAGCACGATGATGCTGATGCGGCGATTGATCGGATCGAAAGGGTCGTCGACATTGAGCGGAATCGTATCCGCCAACCCGACCACCCGGATCATCTTGCCGGCCTCCAGCCCTCCTCCCACCAATTCGCGCCGTGCAGCATTGGCACGGTTGGAGGACAGCTCCCAGTTGGAAAAGCCGCGCTCGCCGCCGGCATACTGCGATGCATCGGTGTGCCCGCTCAGACTGATACGATGATCCACCTCATTGAGCGCCCGCCCGATCTGACGCAGCAGATCACGGGTATAGGGCCGCAACTGGGCACTTGAAGCGAGAAACATCGGCCGGTTCTTTTCATCGACCAGCTGGATGCGCAGCCCTTCACTGGTGATGTCCATCAGGATCTGGTTCTTGAACTGGCGCAAGGTGGCGCTCGCCTCGACGATGGCATCCAGCCGGCCTTTCAGATCAATCAGCCCGGCACGCTCCTTGCGCGCCGCCTGCTGC